>CAXXOQ010000001.1:0-2739 GCA_963664185.2 Caldilineaceae bacterium
CGGCAACGCGAGACCGGCATCCAACTCCCTCCCAATCTGCACGACAACTGTGCAAGCCGACCCTGGTTTCATGCCGTGCCCTGGTGGCCATGTATGGACACGTCGGTACTGGATGAACCGGAATGGCGCAGGGTGGTGGCTTATTCCCAGGCCCATGTCACGATGGTGGACGAGGCCATTGGGCAGGTCTTCAAGGCCCTGGATCGATTGGGGCTGTGGGATTCCACGATTGTGATCTTCACCTCTGATCACGGCGACATGGAAGGAGCCCACAACCGCTTTGACAAGGGTCCGTATTTCTATGACGAAGTCTGGCGCATTCCCCTTGTCATTCGTACGCCTGAGGCGGCGCCCGCCACGCAGGATGCCTTCGTTTCGCTGATGGATGTAGGCCATACGCTCTTTGGCCTGAGTCAAGCCGATGCCGAGACGATGCAATCCCGTATGGGGCGTAACCTGATGCCCCTGGTAGGCCAAGCCACACATCCCTCCCCGTGGCCTCCAGCGGTGTACGGCGTTTATGACCGCTACAACGGCATGAGTTTCGCGGTGCGCGCCATCCGCAACCACCGGTACAAGTATGTCTGGAACCCGCAGGCCATCCATGAACTCTATGACTTGCATCACGATCCGCATGAAATGCGGAATCTGGCCGGCGCATCCCCGTACGCCGGTCTCGCATCGCAACTGCACCGTCAACTCCTGACATGGCTGGCCGACATCGGTGATGACCTTCCCTGCCGGATTGGGGAACTGCCCCCGGCAGGTACGATCATGGCCACGGGACATGCGGGACCGTAGAGGTGCCGCGCCTGCCGGGATCCCATCGTCCCACCGTGCCCTCTCCAGGATCGGCCCGGTGACCGATACGTCAATAGGTTATGGAACGCCGCCTTGGCCGACGATCCCGTCGCGTTTCGGCATGGCTCTCCGGAAACTCTCCGCGTATCCCCAGTCTATGCTGCTGCCGGGACCTGTCGTCAATACGCATTGGCGATGTTCACGCCATGGTCTATACTGATCCCATCCTGTTCTTTAAGCCATGAGGCCGAATAATCATGCAACGCCGAATGATTGCAACGTGTCTTCCGGGAGTAGTGTTTTGCCTGTTGGCCCTGGTTCTGGCGGGCTGCGCGGCTGTACCCGCAGCTCCGGCCGACAGTGGGGAACCCAGCATGGAGCCTGTGGAGATAACCGTCTGGCTGAGCCAGACTGCCCAGTCCGACTGCATTGTGCAGGAATCCGTGGATACCTTCAATGCCAGCCAGGATGAAGTCGTTGTGAATGTGGAGCGCAAGGCTACAACTGATTCCCTGCGCCCCGCCCTGGCCGCGGGCGCGGGTCCCGACGTCGTGCAGCTGGGAGGTCCGGTATTTGCCGCCGAGCTGGCCCTGGCGGGACAGCTGCTACCCATGGATGCCTACGCTGATGAATTCGGCTGGGCGGAACTGTTCCATGACTGGGCCTTCAATATTGGCATGGTAGAAGGCCAGTTGTTCAGTCTGCCCCAGGAATTGGAAACCCTGGTGCTGTTCTACAACAAGACCGTGTTTGACGAAAAGGGCTGGCAGCCTCCCTCCAACCTGGACGAGATGATCGCCCTGTCGGAAGTCATCCAGAAGGAAGGCCTCATTCCCTTCGCCGGCCAGTCAAGCCAATGCAATGTGTGCAATGAATGGTATGTGGGTGAATTCCTGAATCAGGTGGCGGGTCCGGAGTTGGTCTACCAGGCCCTCATCGGCGAAGTCCCTTTCGATCATCCCGATTTCGTGCGGTCCATCGAGATTCACAATGACATGATGCAGAAGGGTTACTACATGGGGAGCCTGGAACGTTTCCAAGCTGCCAACTTTGAAGAATTCACCACCGCTTTTGCTACGGGCGAAGCGGTCATGAACATGGAGGGCACATGGTTCTACGGCCGCGAAGCGGACTACTTCGGGGATGAAGCGACCCATGGCAACGATTGGGACTGGGTGCCCAATCCCTCCCTGGACGGAACGCCCATATTCTCGATTGGTCTCGGGGGTACCCAGTCCATCAACAAGAGTTCCGCCAACCCGCGCGAAGCGGCCATGTACCTGTCCCACTATTTCTCCCCCGAAGTCCAGGGACGGCTCGTGAGTGTCTGTAACCGCGGCACGGCCCCCGTCCGGGGTGTGGACGAATTCATGGAAGGCGTGGATCCCCGCATGCAGGCCATCTTTGCCGCCATGAACGATGCCTTTGAAGACGGGGTGTATGGTTACACCCTGTGGACCTTCTTCCCCCCGAAGACCGATCTCTACCTGTATGAAGAACTGGAGAAGGTGTGGTCCGGGCAAATGACGGCCCAGGAGTATTTGACGCGGGCCAACGAGATATTCCAGGAAGAACTGGCGGCCGGTGAAGTGCCTCCCACGCCCGCACGCTAGCTGGCCCGGTGCCATTCCGGCTGGTGTAAAGGATCCGGTGTGACCGTCACTTCATCCACCCAAGACATCGCCTCCCGGCGTACGACATCCTTGCAGGGCAAGGGCGTGGAAGTACGCCGGGAATGGCTGGCCTGGGCCTTCATCTTCCCGATTACATTGCTGCATTTGATCGTAGTGGTGGGCCCCGGGATTTCCGGACTGTATTATGCCTTGACCGATTGGTCAGGGATTGGCAAGGCCGAATTCATTGGCCTAGCCAATTTTGTGGAATTGTTCACGGAGGACCTGAATTTTCGGGCCGCGTTCCGCCACAATCTGTTCTGGA
>CAXXOQ010000002.1:0-7197 GCA_963664185.2 Caldilineaceae bacterium
CATACCACCCGAAAGTGATGGTACCACTGATCCAGTCGGTGGCCGGTGTTGCCATTGACCACCGGGAAACGACATCGCGATATTCCTGTCCCATCAGGCACGCCGAGGGCAAGCCATCGTAAACGGGATGTACGGGGACCACGTGGCTGCAGGGCACCCATGTTCCCTTGGCATTGAAGTAGGAGGTGGCGAAGGGCAGGATGCGGTCTTCCTCTACGTACCCCCACATGCGGCGTTCCCGGCCCTTGGCCCTAAAGGCGGACATGGGCGGAGCATTGAGAAAAATGGCTTGGCCACCCCTGTGTACCCAGTGTGCCAGATCGGAAAAAATCCCCAGCGACTCCCCGTTCCACCCATTCAGATTCACCAGAACGGGACAGTGGTGGGGTGTATCCTGGGTAAAGGAGGTGAAATCTGCACCTGCCGCTTGCAGATAGGCACCCAGGGCCCCATCTGTGTCGATCACCGCGACCGCTTGCGCGGGTAAAGTCGCACCCGCCGGATCCAGGACAAAGAAACTGGCATGACCTTGCACCACCGTGTCATCTTCGCCCTGGAAAGCCACAGTGACGCAACAGCGCCCCACAACATTGTCAGTCAGGACGGTATATGTGCCCAGGTCGGCAATCCCGTGGGCCAAGACGGTTTCTTCCCGGGTATCAAGCAAGGTGATACCCTCACCGGTGGTAACCTGAAGCGCGAGAGTCCCGGGCAGGGATGCCCGATCATTGACCCCCGTCAGCACTACCTGTACGTCCTGCCCGGCACGGACGTTTTGATGGCTGGGACGCACGGCAATGAAGTGGTCGGCAAAGACTTCCTGAATGGCGTAGTAGGCCCGCTTGGGGTTGCGGAAATTGTCAATGAGACCCGCCCCCACAATCCAGTCGCCGTCATTGAGGGAGTGAATGCCGATGCCCGCAATGTCAGGATTGATGCGACAGGCTTCCGCCATCAGCCGGTTGCCGGTATAGTGGATTTCCTGGCAGGCGGCCACGAAATCGTGGAAGGTCGGAAAGATCCGGTCGGTACCCGTTTGCGCCAGTACCTTCCGGTAGGATTCGTACAGCCGCTCATGGATCCGGTAATCGGGTGTGATGGGATTGCCCTCGCGCCGGTACTGGGCCATGTTGGCTTCCAGATCCGGGATGCTACCATAGCCCAGTTCCGAGATGTTGGTCAAGAGGCCAGGTTCAATGTGGCTGCGGGTATGGCTGCCGACGCCTGTGCGTCCCATGGCCCGGAGTTCGGCTTCGGTTTTCCCCAGAATCAGCAGTTTGTCGTAGCTTTCCTGATCGAAGGGGGCCCCCGGGTAATCATGCACCTCATTGATCTTCGTGGGTGCATACGACCCCGGCAGATAGATGCTGCCCAGACCGGCAAACCCCCCCGATTCATCAATAATGAGCCGCGTGGCATCCAGCTCCCGGGCCTTCAGCGAAGCCCGGTGGCGCAGACGCTTGAGCCCATGACGCAGAATCTCATTGAACATTTCCCAGATGACAATGGAGGGATGATTGCGATCCCGCCGCACCATTTCCGAGACTTCATTCTCAATGCGCTGCTGGGTATAGGGTGTGATCTGCGGCCAGTTGTCCATGCATTCCACGGGCAGGGCTCCCACGAACAGAATCCCCATCTCGTCGGCCATGTCATAGACCACCGGCGGCTGGGGCTTGCGCCAGGGCCGAATCATGTTGATATTGCCTTCCTTAATCAGCCGGAATTCCTGCCGGAGCAAGTCCAGATCACGGGGATAGGCCAGGGAATGGGGATAGAAGGCTTCATTGAAAGTAGTCTTGAGAATGATTTTCTGGCCGTTGAGATAGAAATGTTGGCCCTTGACCGTAAACTCCCGGAAGCCGAAACGAACTTCGGCCCTGTCCGAAACCGCATCCTGTAGCCGGACGCAAGCGCCGACCCGGTAGAGAACGGGATCATCCAGCTGCCAAAGCTGGAAGTCAGGTACCTGGAATGTTCGCTGCAGGCGGCTGGTGCCAGGTCTCAGTTCCTGGCTCTCGGCTTCATGGACAACGGATTCATCATCCCGGCTGGGCGTGATACTCCAGTGCAACTCCAGTGCCTGGGCCTGGAGACTGGTGTTGCGTAACGTAGTCTCCACGGTAACGGCCCCTGATTCTATGTCGCCGTGGACAAACAAATCTTCAATATAGACTGCGTCTGTGGCCATGAGGAACACCGACTGCCATATGCCGCCCGCAATGGCGCCCCGCCAGTGAGGCATGTCATCCCGGCCCAAGCCATCAATCACTACATCACGGGTAATGAGAGGTGTGATCACGCGCACGGCGATGAAGTTTTCCTGGCCCGGACAAAGGAGATCGTCGATTTCGAAGACAAAGCCGGTATATCCTCCCTCATGAGCCCCCGCTGCCTGCCCGTTGACCCAGATTTCTGCCCGGTAGTTGACGGCTTCAAAGCAAATACGAATGGTTTTCCCACTCCAGTCGGCTGGCAAACGGAACGACTTGCCGTACCAGGCTACACCTTCGTAGTCTTGCCGAAATTCCTCCAGACAGGCAGGGACCGTCACTTCCTCGATATCATGGTAGCTGTGGAAATGTTCCGGACATTGCCACTCCAGGGTACGGCCCTTGTTCTGGTGATCGAAGATAACGTGCCAGTTGCCATCCAGGGAAAACACACTATTCATGGTGGGCCAGTTCCTTGACTTCAGGGAAAGGGAATGGGAGAACGCGCTGCAGAAGCAGGGAACAGGCTTGCCCAGGTACCGGGAGAGACTGATCCACTCTGCCCCTTGCAATGGCCAATTATACTTGTGGTCCAGCCTCTGTTCCAGAGGTCCAGCGCATATTTTGCTTCACTGATGACGGACTGCCAGGCAAGGGAGAGGGGGCGGCGATGGCCATCACCCAAAGCGCCTTCGCCCCGAGTGAGGCTTGGCCGTTGTGAATCGGTTGCCCTTGGGTGGGGCCGTTGCGCGCATCATGACCATCCCACCGACCACTATTGCCTCAGGCAGATCCCCAGCCTGGTTGTGTCATATAGAGGCATGTCTGTCGCACAGGATTCAGCTGGTCCTTTGCGTAATCGTCACCTGATACGGGTTTGGGGGGCATGGCTCGTTCCAAATAACAGACGGCTGCGGAGCGCGGCAGCGGCTGCGGAAGCTCTTTCCGGATGATCCTTCAAGTCGACATAGATCTGCAATGGATGGACACAACGTATGCCATCGACAAGCGCAGCGCCATCAAAGACACCTTCGTCGTTAGGTACCACCAGCCAGGTATTGGCATCTCTGGGTTCTTCCTGGAAACCAAGATCTGTCAGCAAACCTGCCGAGGGAAACTCGGACAGGTACACGGTCGATAGGCGGAATGCGGCAAAGCGTGTCCACAGCCACGCGGCGGGAAGCGCCGTGGCGGCGTAGGCCACTTCCCGCTTTGACAGGGTGTCAGCCATGGCATGCATCAAAGAGTCTCCTGACCGCGCCGCGATATGGCCTCGCCATACGTGATGTCGGTCAAACCTGTATTCCTCCCGCCAGGCATCAAGCAGGGTGTTCACGTCCAGGACGCGAATACCCTCGGCTCTTCGTTCCACGAGGCCCATTTCCCGGAGTTTGCCGACAATACGGCTTACATGTCCTTCATTCAGTCCCGTGTTGCGGGCTATGGCGCGTTGACGCATCGGCGTGCCAGGTTCCATGAGCAGTTGCCTGGCTATCCGGGAGCCTTTCGGTCCAAAAGCACTCTCCGGTCGTCCAGGACGGCGGAAACGATTGGGATTGCCCAAGTTCTGATAAAAGATACCCGGGGTGATGATTCGCGCATTGCCCGAAAGGTCCAGCCACGCAAGATGGGTTTGGGCACAACGTTTTTGGGCCTCTCTTCCCATATACGGAACGGCAAGTATCGGAATCACGTCGTAGGGAAAGCTGCATTGCGCCATGGCCAATTGCCGTATGGCGGCTTCCACGTGGACTACGGAGCCTGATCGCTTCCATTCCAAAGCGAAGGACTGATCCTTAACGGTGAAAATGGCATCCCAAATACGGTTATCCTCTGTCGCCACGTTAAGGCGAACATGACCGGTATAGCCGGGAACGGCAAAGATTTCCGTGAGTTGTCTTGCCGCCTGTTCAATAGCTACGGCTTCTCGTGGAATCTGCATCAGTTGCTTTTATGGCATCAGTTGTTTTGATAGCACCAGTTGCGCATTTGCGCAAGTTAGGTTATTTACGCAATTTATGCCTGTCTTAATCCATACTGCTCAATTTGGGAGCACTCTGCGCTTGACTTTGGGCAAAGTCAGCCCTGTATGCGTACAAGGCCAGGTGCCCCATCCCACAGGATAAACCCCTCAGGCCCAATCTGCCTGCCTCTATTGTGGATTTGCGGGAATCCTGCGCTCCTCTCTTGGCGCGGCACACCTGGCGCAAGGCCCAGATCCTGTTGTTTCCTGACGATCATGGGCCCTGTACGTTCTGATGTTCAGCGGCAAGTACTGGTGCTTCCTGGATCTTGGCACCAGCACGCCACCGCTAGGGGGCTCCGCCCATGGCGGTGGACGCAGTCGCCCACATCCGGCGGGTCATAGGCAACTATCCGGCCGGGACCTCCAGACCCTCCGCGACAGCAGCGCGGGTGAGACCTGCCCGGCCCATCGGCTTACAACTGCTGTATTTGCCGGGAGTCTCAGGGTATTGCGCGGCCATATCGCCATCTGCCGTATGGTGCTTGCCCCAACCACGGATACCGTACGCTGAGATGACTGGCTTACAATAGGCGCCTATTGCCATTGCCTGCCTGTGCGAGTTTCCCCATGAATTTCAATTTGCAGAATCGAGTAGCGGCCGTTGCGGCCTCCAGTGCCGGTCTGGGTTTTGCCACGGCCTTGACTCTGGCCCGGGAAGGGTGCCATGTGGCGATTTGCGGTCGCCGTCCCGACAAACTGACGGAAGCCGTGGAACGCATTCGCGCCGAAACCCAGGTGGAGGTGTTGGCGATACCTGTTGATATGGGCACGGCCGATGGCCCGGTCAACTTCATCCAGCGTGCATTTGACCACTTTGGCCGGCTGGATATCGCCGTGGCCAATGCGGGTGATCCGCCCAGTGGTTCCTTTGCCGACAAGACGGACCAGGAGTGGGACTATGCCGTGCAATTGAACCTGCTGAGTACCGTACGCATGTTCCGGGCGGCCCTGGCCTATGTGCGCAACAGCGATCAGGGCCGCCTGATTGCCCTTACCAGCATCAGTGCCAAACATCCTTTGGGCAACCGGGTGTTGAGCAACGCCGTGCGCGTGGGGGTGCATGGCGTGGTCAAGACCTTGAGTCGCGAAGTGGCCCACGAAGGCATTACGGTCAATGTGGTTTGTCCCGGCTATACCCGCACGGAACTGTTGGCAGAAATGGCCGAGCACGAAGCGGAACGGACCGGTATGACCGTTGATGGAATATATGCCAATTGGGCCGCTGCTATCCCCATGGAGCGCCTGGGCCATCCCCTGGAACTGGGGGCGGCCGTGGCCTTTCTCTGCAGCCAACAGGCCGCTTTCATTTCGGGGATCAGCCTGCCGGTGGATGGAGGCTACATGGCAGCTCTGCCCTGAACAGGGTCACAGCCGCCATGTCAAGTTCCGGCTCGGCATGCAGCCAGGAACGGACGCGCTTGCGGGTCAGGGTTACAGGCCGTTGCCGGTGGCGGCGAAGGGGGAAGACGGCGCTTGCCCCCGCCCCGCGGCTTGCCGGCCCTATTTCAGGCCCCCTTGCGTGAGGCCTTCCACGAAGCGGCGCTGCAGCCCCATAAAGATGATCAATACCGGCAGGATCATCATCATGGCCCCGGCCGATGTCAAACTCCAGTCCCGCGAGAAACGGCGCATGAAGTTGAAATAGGATGTGGTGAGGGGCATCTTCTCATCTTCCTGCATGAAGATAAGGGCGATTTGGAACTCGCCCCACACCCCCAGGGCCACGACCAGGGCCACGGTCAGCAGTCCCGGCCACATGATGGGCATCACCACCTTGGTGAGAACCTGCATCTCCGTGGCCCCATCCACCCGGGCCGCGTCCTCGAAGTCCGGGGGAAATTTCACCAGGAAGGAACGCAGCAGAAAGATGGAGAACGGGGAGTTCAAAGCCACATAGATGACAATCAGGCCAAACCGGGAATTCATCAGATGCAGGTTCTTCCACAGGATGAAGAGCGGCACGGCATAGAGCCAGAAGGGAATGGTCGATAACGACAACATGTAAATCATGTACAGGTTGCTGCCCCGGGGATTGAGCCGCGCCAGGGCATAGGCGGCCAGGCCGCCCAGCACCACCACCCCGCATACGGTACCCACCACGAAGATGAGGCTGTTGGTCATGGTGACGGCAAAGCCTCCCTGTTCCCAGGCATCGGGGTAGTTGGCCCAGCGGAACTGGCGCGGAAAACCTATGGAATTCTCGCCCAATTCCAGGTTGGACTTCAGGGAGTTGAAAGCCAGGATCAGAATGGGGATAACGGCAAAGGCGCAGAGCAGCCCCAGAATGATGTAGTTGGGCGCCAGATTCTCCCGCCGGCCGAACAGGCGATGGATCATATCTCCCACCCCCGTCGGCGCAGAATGGTGAAGCCCCCCACGATACAGCCGGCCATGAGCGATACCGTCAGCCCGATGGCCGCCGCATAGCCTGCCTCAAAGCGCAGAAACGCCTGCTTGTAGAGATGGGACGATACCAGTTCCGACGCGCCGGAAGGACCGCCCTGGGTCAGGATCCAGACGTAATCAAAGGAGAGAAACGACCAGATGGCGGTCATGAGCAGCATGAACAGAATGGTGGGCCGTATGCCGGGCAGCGTGACATTGCGAAACTGCTGCCAGCGATTGGCGCCATCAATCTTGGCCGCATCGTACAGGTCCACGGGAATGGCCTGCATGGCCGTCAGGAACAGGATGGAGAGGAAGCCCCACCAATGCCAGTTGTCCGCGAAGGCAATGGAAGCCAGGGCCGTCCGGAAATCCCCGAGCCAGGGATGATCCAGCCCCTTGATCCCGATCTTGTCCAGGGCTGCCCCTATACCCAGGGACGGATTCAGCAGCATGGACCAGGTAAAGGCCGATACAATGGAAGGCAGGACATAGGGCATGTAGAACATGGAGCGTATCAGCATAGCGCCCCGCCGAATCTGGGCCAGCAGGCTGGCTGCCCCCAGGGCCATA
>CAXXOQ010000003.1:0-7017 GCA_963664185.2 Caldilineaceae bacterium
GGAAACTGTCCCAGGTCCGCCACGACAGGATTTTGCAGGACGGTGTGGAGACTTCCGAGGTGGATGAGGAAACCTGGCAGCGCCTGGTTACCCCCGAACTGTTCAAAGTCGTAAGCGTAAAGCCCGAGCATATGGCGGCTGGATCGCTGAAGACCTATATCGAGTACCTGGACGCGAATGGGCTGGATTCAAGGCGGTATCAGCTGGCCTATTTCAACCGTTTCGCCGTACCCCTGTCTGGACTCGCCATGCTGCTGCTCGCGGTGCCGTTCATGTTTCTTCCGTTGCGCACCGGAGGACTGGGCCAGCGTCTGGTGCTGGGGATCGGCATTGCCGTGGTCTTCGACCTGCTGAGCCGGGTGCTGGGAAATGGCAGTGTCGTGTATGGTATGCCGCCGCTGGTCGGCGCGTTCTCTCCCGTCCTGCTTGTGTCCGTCGTTGCAACGGTCGTGTATCGGAAACTTGCCTGGATCTAGGTGCGGGTCAAACGGGTCCCGGATGCCCGGTCGTGCCAGGTGCGGTTTTCCGGATCAAACACTGCCCAGATATAGCCCAGGCCACACGGGATCCAGGAGACTGCGGCAACCACGAAACGCACGAAGGCGGATTTCCAGCTGATTCCGGAGCCGTCCGGGCAGGTCACCCTGAATTTCCATGCTTTCATGCCGAGCGTTTGTCCGCCGTGGGTCCAGGACCATGCAAAGAACAGGAAAGAAAGCGCGAACAGGTAGCCCTGGTAGGCGATAAACAGGTGATGCTCGGGGTGAAGCTTGAGCGGGATGACCACGACAAAGGATGCGAAAAACAGGAGTGTGGCCAGCAGCAGGGTGTCATACAGTATCGCGGCAAGACGACGCGGCAAGGAAACGCTGCGGTTGCTGGATGGATGGTCCCTGTTCATATACGGACAGAGTATAGGGCAGCGTGTCGGTCCAGCGTGAGGTTTTCAGGGAAATCCGGGGGCATTGCATCTTCGGCATCATTGATTTTGCCCGGTCAAATTCATACACTGCTGGAATGCTTCGGATCAGGATTTGAAAATCAAAACTACGGGAATACTGCTGCTCATGACGTCTGAAACCGGGTAACCCCGAGTTCTGCAAATGATTTCACGCCATTTTACTGTCGTTGATATTCCTGCGGTACCCTCTCCTGTCTCGCGCCATCCGGCCTCTCACCGTTCGCTTCCATTCAGACAAGCAGGCCTTGAACTGTGAAGGACTCGGCAGCCGTGCTGGCATCAGACGAGTCTGTCATCGAGGCGTTTCTGGACAGCATGTGGGTGGAGCACGGGCTGAGCGAAAACACCCTCGCTGCCTATCGCAATGACCTGCTCGGGCTATCACGCTGGCTGTCCCGCACCGCCACGTGCCTGGCCGATGCGCATCAGGACCACGTGCTGGATTACCTGTCCTATCGTGTGCAGCATGGCAGCAAGCCACGGACTTCGGCAAGACTGCTGTCCAGCATTCGCCGTTTCTATCGATACCTGCTGAGGCAGGGAGTCGTGCAGAAAGACCCGTCTGAAAGGATTGAATTCCCCAAGCTGGGCCGTCCGCTTCCGGAAACCCTGACAGAGGAGGAAGTAGAAAAGCTGCTGGATGCGCCCGATGTGCGAAAGCCCCACGGGATACGGGACCGGGCGATGCTGGAAGTTCTTTATGCATGCGGGCTTCGCGTCAGCGAACTGGTAGCGTTGACCTTGTACCAGGTCAACCTGAACCAGGGGGTCATCCGCGTTATGGGAAAGGGCAGCAAGGAACGTCTGGTACCGTATGGCGAACAGGCCTCAGAGTGGATTTCGGAATTCATCCGCCATGCCAGGCAGGATTTGCTCAAGCCCGGACAGCAGTGTGATGCCCTGTTCGTGACAAACCGGGGAGCCGCCATGACGAGGCAGGCATTCTGGTACCTGGTGAGAAAGCATGCGTTACGGGTGGGGATCGACAAGCATCTTTCCCCGCACACCCTGCGGCATGCCTTTGCCACACATCTTCTGAATCATGGCGCGGATTTGCGTGTTGTACAGATGCTGCTCGGGCACAGTGACCTGTCAACCACCCAGATCTATACTCACGTAGCACAGGTGCGGCTCCAGGAGCTGCACCGCAGACACCATCCCCGAGGGTAATGCAGCCCGCTCACCTCGAAATTTATTTTCCCGGGTGCGGTCATACGTATAGTACCATTCCGGGCTTCGGGGAAAATTAACAAGGAGTCAACATGCACCATCGCACAATGTTCGCGCTGTTTCTGCTTTGCTGTACCGCCCTGGTCTGGGCCGGCGAGGCCGAGGACATAGAAAATATCAGGCAGCGACTGGAACAGCTGGTTCCCGAAGAGCCATCGTCGATCCGGCCTTCTGCCATGCCGGGACTCTACGAAGTGCTGTTCGGAGCCGAGGTACTGTATCTCTCCGGTGATGGCCGCTACGGCTTGCAGGGTGACCTGATGGACCTGGAAGCGGGCAAGAACCTGAGCGAGGTAGCTCGAACAGGTGCCCGCAGACAGGTGCTGGGCAAGCTGGATGAGTCCGAGATGATTGTCTTTTCCCCTGCCAGCCCGCGTCACACGGTCACTGTATTTACGGACGTGGATTGCGGGTACTGCCGCAAGATGCATGCGGAGATGGACCAGTTGAACGGCTACGGCATCGCCGTAAGGTACCTGATGTTTCCGCGTGACGGGATTGGCTCGGCTTCGTACAAGAAATCCGTGAGCGTATGGTGCGCACCCGACCCGAAAGCAGCCATTACCCTGGCCAAGGCAGGAGAAGAAGTGGCCGAGGCGAGTTGCGAAAACCCGGTCCAGTCGCAGTGGCTTCTGGGACAGCAGATGGGTGTAACGGGCACGCCTGCCCTGTTTACGGAAGAGGGTGTCCTGATAAGGGGCTACCGTCCTGCAAAGAACCTTGCTGCCATGCTCGATCAAATGGCAGAAAAAAGCCCGGCTCTTTGAGGTTCCAGCCCGCTCATGCTGCCGGACCGGGCTGCCATCAGACAGAAAACCGCAGTCCGGCTCGCGCCGGGTTGGGGGATAACCGTGAATACGGGCCGGCTGGCCGGTTGCATTCCACGAGGCGGCCTGCGGTGACAAGGCGTGTACCGGCCTGCAGGGGCTGGATGCCACGGCAGTCCCGAAAGGATTTCATGCTGCCCGCATCGCCGGAATTTTCCGGCGGGTTGCTGTCGGTACATTTCCCTCTGCAGTCTACCCGCGGAACAGGCTCATGAAAGCGGCGTACGACGCGTCCGGAATCGAGGTATTGAGCGGACTGGATCCTGTGCGCAAGCATCCGGGGATGTACACGGATACCACCCGGCCCAACCATCTTGCCCATGAACTGATTGACAACAGCGTGGATGAGGCCATTTCCGGCTACGCGAAGAACATAGACATTACGCTGCATGAGGACGGATCCCTCGAAGTTGATGACGATGGGCGGGGCATGCCGGTAGACATCCACCCGGAGCTTGGGCTGCCGGGGGTTGAAGTGGTGCTCTGCACCCTGCATGCCGGGGGAAAGTTTTCAGAGAAAAACTACAGTTACTCCGGCGGCCTGCACGGAGTCGGCGTATCGGTGGTCAATGCCCTGTCCGAGCATCTCGAGGTCTGGGTACGCAGGGAAGGCAAGGAATACAACATGGCCTTCAAGGGCGGCAGGAAGATTTCAGACCTGGAGATCATCGGGACGGTCGCCAGGAAGAATTCCGGTACGACCATACGGTTTTGGCCTGACGCGGCATATTTCGAAAGCAGCAGTTTTTCAATCCC
Organism: Caldilineaceae bacterium; assembly: GCA_963664185.2. Classification (GTDB taxonomy): domain Bacteria; phylum Chloroflexota; class Anaerolineae; order Caldilineales; family Caldilineaceae; genus Bin34. The sequence continues at coordinate 3,775 of CAXXOQ010000003.1, forward strand.
GAAGCTGCTGCATGTGTTGAAGGCCAAGGCTGTACTCTTTCCCGGCCTGAATGTCAGGTTCGATGATCGGCAGTGCGGCAAGAAACATGAATGGTGTTACACGGGCGGGCTTCTGGATTACCTGCTGGATCGCGTGAGAGGGTACGAATGCCTTCCGGCTGATGGGTTTTGCGGGAGTTTCGAGGGCGAAAGGCAGGCTGCCGAGTGGGCACTGGCATGGATGCCGGGGGACAGCGAGTGTCTGCAGGAAAGCTATGCCAACCTGGTTCCCACCCCCCAGGGCGGGACACACGTGATGGGTCTTCGCGCCGGGCTGACCGAGGCCCTGCGTGAATTTTGCGAGTTCAGAAAGCTTGCGCCCAGGGGTGTCAGGCTTGCACCGGATGATGTCTGGGAGAGGCTCAGCTACGTCCTTTCGGTTCGAATCCGGGATCCCCAGTTCGCAGGGCAGACGAAGGAGCGCCTGGGCTCGAAGGAAACCACCCAGTTCGTTTCCGGAGTCGCCAAGGATTCATTCAGCCAGTGGCTCAACCTGAACTCGGCGGCCGGAGAGCAGATCGCACGCTTGGTGATCAGTCGTGCTGAACTGCGGCTGAAGCGGAACAAAAAAATCGTGCGCAAGAAGGCAGTCGCCGGTCCCACCCTCCCCGGGAAGCTGATCGACTGCAGCTCCGAGGACCTGTCCTGTACCGAGCTGTTTCTGGTCGAAGGTGATTCGGCAGGAGGCTCTGCCAAGCAGGCCAGAGACCGCATCTTCCAGGCCGTCATGCCGCTGCGGGGGAAAATTCTGAATACCTGGGAAATCGCTTCCGAGCAGGTCCTGGGGTCACAGGAGATCCACGATATTTCGGTTGCGATCGGAGTTGAGCCTTCAAGCCAGGATCTCAGTGGCTTGCGCTACGGGAAAATCTGTGTGCTGGCGGATGCCGACCCGGATGGCATGCACATCGCAACCCTGCTGTGTGCGCTGTTCCTGCAGCACTTCCGCAAGCTTGTCGAGGCCGGCCATGTCTACATCGCCATGCCGCCGTTGTACCGCATCGATGCCGGCAAGGAAGTGTTCTATGCCCTCGACTACGAGGAACGCCAGGGGGTTCTGGACCGGCTTGAGGCGGAAAAGAAAACAGGCAAGGTCATGATCACCCGTTTCAAGGGCCTGGGCGAGATGAGTCCCATGCAGTTGCGTGAATCCACCATGGCAGAGGACAGCCGGCGCCTGGTGCAGCTTTCATGCTCCAGTCCGGGCAGGACGTTCCAGATCATGGACATGCTGCTGGCGAAGAAACGTGCCGCGGACCGCCGGGAGTGGCTGGAGAGGAAAGGCAACCTGGCCGGTGACCGGGACGCGCTGGACTTGCCCGGACCGGCTTGACAGGTACCCGGAAGACGTGAATTCGAACCTGGAAATGGACTTTGGGGCGGAAACGAAGCTCCCCATACAGCAGTTTGCCGAAAAAGCCTACCTGGAATACTCCATGTACGCCATCCTGGACCGTGCATTGCCGGGTATCGGGGACGGACTGAAGCCTGTTCAGCGCCGCATCGTCTACGCAATGTCCGAGCTTGGACTTTCAGCGGCTTCCAAGCCCAAAAAATCGGCACGCACGGTAGGCGATGTGATCGGCAAGTATCATCCGCACGGTGACAGTGCCTGTTACGAAGCCATGGTGCTGATGGCGCAGGATTTCACCTACCGGTACCCCCTGATTGACGGGCAGGGCAACTGGGGCTCAACGGATGACCCGAAATCCTTTGCGGCCATGCGCTATACCGAATCCAGGCTGACCCGGTATGCCAAGGCCCTGTTGCAGGAACTGGATCAGGGTACGGCAGCGTGGCAGTCGAATTTTGACGGCACGCTGTCTGAGCCGGTCATCCTTCCTGCACGTTTGCCCAATCTGCTGCTGAATGGTTCAACCGGTATCGCGGTGGGAATGTCGACGGATATCCCCGCACATAATCTGAATGAAGTCGTCAATGCCTGCGTTCATCTGCTGGAACACCCCAGGGCCACCGTGGAGGACCTTTGCAGGCACATACAGGGGCCGGACTATCCGACGGACGCGGAAATCACCTCTTCGCGCGAAGAACTGCTCGACATGTACGAGAAGGGTTCGGGCTCATTTCGAATGCGCGCACGGTACGAAAAAGAGGAAGGCAGCCTGATCATCATTGCACTGCCGTACCAGGTCTCGGGTGCCAAGGTTCTGGAACAGATTGCCCAGCAGATGCAGGCCAGGAAACTTCCCATGGTGCAGAACCTGCGCGACGAGTCAGATTATGAGAATCCCGTGAGGATCGTGATTACCCCGCGCAGCCGCGGCACGGATACCGAGGCGCTGATGTCCCACCTGTTTGCAACCACTGATCTCGAACGCAATTACCGGGTGAACCTGAACGTGATCGGAACAGACGGGCGGCCACAGGTCAAGAACCTTGTCATGATGCTGAAGGAGTGGCTTGCATTCAGGAAGGAAACCGTCAAGCGCAGGCTGCAGTGGCGGCTGGACAAGGTCACCGGCCGGCTGCACATCCTGGAAGGGTTGCTGCTCGCGTATCTGAACCTTGACGAGGTCATCCGGATCGTTCGTGAAGAGGAGGATCCCAAGGCAAGCCTGATCCGCACCTTCAGCCTGAGCGATGAACAGGCAGAGGCCATTCTGAATACGCGCCTGCGCAATCTGGCCAAGCTCGAGGAAGCCAGGATCAGGGATGAGCAGCAGGAGCTTGCTTCCGAGCGGGCGGAGCTTCAGCGAATCCTGAAATCCGCTGCGCGACTCAAGACGCTCGTCAAGAAGGAATTGATGCAGGATGCAGGCGAGTTTGGAGATTCGCGACGCTGTCAGCTGATCGAGCGGGGCGCATCGATTGCCATGGATGAATCTGAACTGGTGCCTGCCGAGTCCATTACGGTGGTACTGTCTGAAAGGGGCTGGGTACGTGCGGGCAAGGGCGCTGACATCGATGCGCGCGCCCTGAATTACAAGCTGGGAGATGCCTATCTGACGCATGTGACAGGCAAATCCAATCAGCCGGTATTGTTCCTGGATTCACGAGGGAGGTGCTATTCCCTGCCCGCGTACAGCCTGCCTTCTGCAAGGGGTCAGGGTGAACCGCTGAGCGGGCACCTGAAGACGGCTGACGGCATGCGGTTCACCGGCATGATGATGGGTGAGCCTGACGATTGCTTCCTGCTTGCAAGCAGTGCCGGTTACGGGTTCGTCTGCAGGCTGGAGGACATGT
>CAXXOQ010000004.1:0-5831 GCA_963664185.2 Caldilineaceae bacterium
ACAAGACGCGGGGTGACGAGGAGGAACAGCACCGCCTGTATGCCCTGCTGAAGCGCAACCGCTGGGAGGAAGACCCCTACCTGCACCGCCAGATGCGGAAGGCATGGAAGGGCGGAGTCAACCACTGCGGACAACCAAATCGTCCTTGAGCCCACGGCCTACGAAACCAAGGTCTGGAACGGCCGCGCCTGGCTGTACGTCAAGGGCCTGGCCCGCGGGGAACGCATTGCCGTGCCCCTGAACGGCACCACGCTGCCGACCGGCAACCTGCGGCTCATCCTGCGGGACGACGGCCAGGTGGAGGTCCACTACGCCGTCGAAGAGCACACGGTCTGCAGCACGAAGCCCTGCGGGGACGGCGAGATCGGCATCGACAAGGGCTACACCGAAGCCTACACGGACAGCGACGGGGAACGCCACGGCGAGGGCCTGGGCGACCTGCTGGCCGCCGAAAGCGACCACGTCAATGACAAGGGCCAAAAGCGCAACCGGCTCCGGGCGGTGGAAAAGAAGCACCGCGCGGCCGGCCGCACCCGCAAGGCCGACAACATCCGCCACAACAACCTCGGCAACCGGAAGTGGGACCGTTGGCAGAAGAAGCACACGGCGCGGACGCGCAACTTTCTCTGCCGCGCCGCCCACCGCGTCGTCGACCGCGCCGGCACCATTGCCTGCGAGGACCTGACGGCCCCCATGAAGTCCGCCAAAATCATGCACAAGGGCACCAAGCGGCACCTGGCCGCCTGGACCAAGGGCCTGATGGCCGACACCCTAACCTCGATATCTCGGCGCAGAGGTTCTGCGCTGGTGCTGGTGAACCCCGCCTACACGTCGCAAATCGACTCGCGCACCGGTCTCCTGCAGGGGAAGCGGCGCGGCGACCGGTTTCACGGCCTGGACGGAGTCGTGCTGGATGCGGACACCAACGCCGCCCGCAACATCCTGCAGCGCATGTACGACGACGAGATAGACCTGTACATGCCCTACCGCAAGGTCAGGAGCCTGCTGCTGGATCGAACCGGGACTCCGGAGGGGCCGGCTCCTCCCGGACTCGAGCCCGTCGGACGGCTGACGCCGCCCTGACCGGGCCGAGAGCGAATCACCCGTGTGTGTCTCCGTTTTCACAAACAGACACGTTTGCGGGAACTGATTGCCCTGCGACTAATCGCCTGCACTGCGCCTCCAGCCCATGTCCACACACGGGAGGCGGTGGACACCACCTCCGTCTGCGACACCCTGTCCGGGAACATCTACTCATTCATGGTCATGGCCCTAAGCGACCGCGCCCAAGCCCTCGCCACCACGGTCTCAGGCCGCATGGCGGACCTGGACGCGGATCGCGGACTCGCAGGCGAGTTGCGGTGGTCGGAAGGCACTGCTGCCGAACTGAACGCCATCTACGCTTTGCCGGGCCATGTGGAAGCCATCCAACCGCCGGCGGCCATGCAAGCACTTCACGGGGATCTGCTGGCGGCCACCACACTCTATGCCGAGGCCGCGGACGCTGTGGCCCTGCACACATGGGCCGGACACGATCCCAACAAGGTCATGCCCGCCACTGCCTTGTCGAGTGCTGCGGAAGCCATGCGGGCGGCCACCCAATTGCTTTGCTGAACGCCGGGTGCCCCCCCGCGTCGGATTGGGTATGTCCTTCTGCCATTCAGCGCGGGGGTGGGCCCGGCCCCATTCATCCTCGGGAATGAACCATGCCCACCCATAGCCGTCCGGATTTGGTGCAATGGCTGCAAATTTTCGGCAAGGCATCCGGCTTGCAATTCCTGTCAGCCATACGACAAGCCATTCACTGGTCGCTGCCCGAAGTGTCCGCCGCCACCAACAGGGCCAGCCTCGAACAAGCCTTGAAAGATGCAGGCTGGATCTACAGTGGGATGTTACTGGGTGCCGCCTTCCTGAAAGTAGTCCAGCGCAGCGTCCGTTGAACATCACCTGCAGCGAACATCACCCGCTGCCAAGATACAGGCCACCGAGATCATCCACGTCATCAAAATCGGACAGGTCGAGATCCGGCCCGGCATCGGGTTCGGCCCCCATGCCCACATCGATCTCGCGGTTGGCCAACATCCATACCATATGCGAGACCACCAACCGCACCCAGTTCATCCACTGCTTGATATCCGGCGGATTGGGCCCCAACGCTTCGTACAAGCGCTCGTGCGTGGCTGTTTGTGCATCGCGCGAGCACTCCGTCTGCAGCAAACCAACGGGCTCCACGGAGGCGATGTTGCGTGTTCGCATGAGCCGTACCAACCAATTGGCGCAGGCTCTCCGGTCCACCTCCGGCAAGGACACCAGTTGCAGTGTCAACAAGCGCCCGGCCGTATCCAGGCTGCAGTCCAGGGCGACCTGTTGAAGAGTTGACATCTCACTCTCAAAACCGGACTGTATCACACTCGGCAAGACATCGGCAAAGGCGGTGATGGTATACCGCCATCGTTCAGCATGCGATACAAGGGTGGCGTGTTCCTGGGCAACGCGGTTTTGACTGTTGGCGTCGTAGGCCGGACGCTCTTCTTGGCCAGCCTCATTCACGAGAGGCAAGGCTGCATTGCCTGCCATCAATCGCCAATCGTTGGCATCCTCCGGCCCGCTCCCCACCCGGGCGCCAATTTCAAAGGCAATGCTGGTAACGCTTACCAGCAGGTTGACCAACCACCCGTATTGACTTGCCGCTTCCGACAAGGGACGATCTGCCGACACGTCCTGTTGAAGTGCGGCAACAACGAGATTCTCCAAAGCTTCGGGATCCAAGGCCAAAGCGTCCACCAACGGTCCAAGATGTGGTGTGCCTTTGTGGTTTTCGACATGCCCGGCCATCCCCCAAACAGCCCATTTGGACACCGTGCTGGCCAACCAGACACCGCATTTTTCACGTTCGGCCAACGGCATCAACGCCAGCCAAGTCGTCATTTGCCAGTGGATGGCGGCCACGGGGGCCTGTTGGACCTGCATCCACACGTCAGATGACACGTCCCCCCTATCGTCAGCAGTTGCATCCAAGGCCAAGGCCCTGGTGTATACGATGTCAGGAATGCCTCGCATCAACTGACGAAACATCAAAATCCAGCGTCCACTCTCAGATGTGGGTTCATCCTGTGGGGGCATAGGCCGTCCATCCTGCTTGAGCCTGACAACCGATTCGATCCCGAACGCGCCATACGGGTACCGCGAGAACAACCATTGACAGAACAACAAGGCTATCACACTGCAACCAGCTCCGTTTTTCCAGTGTGAGTTGTTGGCGAATTGCCCCTGCTGCTTCCAAGTGGATCCTGAAAGGATGCGGCCGGACCCTCGGAACCCAGAAGATGATGCGGACCTTGCCTGCCTGCATCGAGTTCCGCCGCATCCCATCCCTGTGCGCAGGCCTTGCACAAACAGTCCCATGGACAGTCGTACACCAGATGGATGTGGACTCCATCCCCTGCGTTGTCTCCGCACAACTCGCACACGCGCTGCATGGGCCTGTCAAGATCCTTGCAGGCGTCACCACAGTAGACGTGGCGCCGGTCCCTGGTTTCAAACTCCCGATTGCAGTACCGGTATTTACAACGGCGAAGGATGGGGTGCTGTGGGCGCCTGTTCTGTATTCTTTCAAGCCTAGGCATGGACACTCCCAGCAGATTGCCGTGTTTTCGCAGGCGGAAACCATACCCTGTCGGGCGCGGTCCAGAACGATCCGCACATCAAGCAGGTTTCAATGTTTTGTCATGTCTGGTCTGGATGCACCCAACTGTTTGACTGGTTGGGTGTCCTCGAGGGTAGTGGCACAGTCCATGCCATGCATTCATGGTACCACGGTGATTCAGGAACCATCATCGAGTCAAAGCCGGGGGTGTGGGACCGATCCTGATTCTGTCATGTCCTGTCACGCTTAAAGACAAACCCGCCACGTCGTCCCCTGACCCCAACAACCCGCACCTCGCCCACCCGACAGGGAATTCGAACGCCTTTGAGGTTCTGCAAGGCAGGGCGCAACGACACCTTGTTGGCGGGAACATGCTGGGTGGGGGACAAGGCGATGGGGGGCCATAGCAAAGGTGCTGCGGGTGCTTCTCCCATCAGGTCGTAAAGGGACCACGCTCCGTCCGGCGAGCATCCCTGCCAGTCCAAAACAGCATTTGCCCAGATTGTCAAGGCTTCTGCCGCCACCGGAAACTTGACATGGCCGCTGCACACGCCACAAACCCGCTTGCTCGAACCCGCCCGCACCCACCCCAGGCACCCAATGGCAGGGCGTGGGATTGCGACAGCCACAGTTTCCGGCGCTCGCAAATACGCGGTTCCCACAGAGCCATCATGGAATGGGCACCTTTGCGCACCATGGCGACAATCGCGCATCAGGCAGGCTGCGATCATGGCACCGTTTTGACACACGCTGCCGGGGCAGCGGCGACTTCAAGGTGTAGTCGGGACTCGCCACATACCCCTCGGCCCTCTGTCTCAGAAGGTCGGAGCTGGTCTGAAACCGACGGTGTCCGTTGCCGGCAGGCACAAATCCAGATAGTCCAGGGCTTGCCGGATTTCAGCGATCCGGGACGGTCCAAGCAGTTCGCTTTCAGGCATCATGGCTGTAGGGGGGCGGTTCCCTACCAGCCAGCCCTTCGCAGTCAAGGAACAGGCAACGTCAGCCTGGGCTGCCAACCGGACGGGTATGTCCTTCGGGCGGATGGGATCGGCATCCCAAGTCGCAATCCTCAATGAAGCATGCGTGGCCGCGCGTTGTCCGTCCCAGGGCTCTTCCCCCTCATCACCGCGGGCGTATTGCCAAGGAACGTAGACCGTTTGCGAAGTCATGGTGCAGTTTCGCCAGTCCATGGTCTTGCAGGCTGTAGGTGTGTGCATCATGTACAACCCGTCCGGTGCAGCGCAGGTTGTCAGATTACATTCGCACGTTGCCGGATAGGCCCGCACCGGATAGGCATTGCCCCCAACACAGTCCGCGGCTAAAGGGAACCATTCCCTGCCATGTGCCCTGCACCTTCCGTTCAAGCACCGTTTGTGCTATCATGTGTCCATCATGCAACAGATGCCACTGGACAACACCGCCAAGACACCCGAACACCATGCGGGGAGCGGTGCTTGCCTGCACTGCCAGATGCCGGGGTATGGCCGCACCAAGTCATGTTCCGTCTGCCAGGCTTCCGTTGACTTCATCGTCTGTTATGCGTGCGACTGCCAGGGGATGCCCGCCCGATTGACCTGTGAAACCTGCAGGCGAACGGATGCGGTGTCCAGTTCAGACACCAAGCAGCTTTCAGATCCTGAACAGGCATGGCTCACCCAGTCCCTGTTCGAACCAGTAGGTGAGTGACGATGAAGCACATCCAACAACAGGAAGCCGGACTTGCATCGGGAGTCCTACGCAAGTTGCGGGCGCATTCGGTGTACCGACGCATCATAGACATGCAGGCCCAAAACCCCACAGCCACACGTTCAGAACTGGCTGCAATGGCGGATTGCAGTATTGACACGGTGCGCCGAGCCCGCCAGGCCCATGCCCGAGGCGCGCTGGCTGTAGCGGAAAAGACGGTGGTTCCCAGAAAAACCCAGGATGCACGGGCGGTTGCCAACCGGATGATTGCCGTTGCCTTTGAAGAACGCCAACCCCTGAGCCCAGTGCACCTCATGTTGCTGACCTACTTGTGTCAGGGCTGGATGTTGTCATTGTATGACGAAGCCCTGTTCCGCAACCGAATTCAAGCATGGCTGTACGGCCCCGTGATCCCCGATCTCCGCATGGCCTTCCGCATGTATGAAGGCGGCACGATCCCTGGGCCGCTCCCTGAGTTTGAATGGTCCGGCAACGATCA
>CAXXOQ010000005.1:0-18952 GCA_963664185.2 Caldilineaceae bacterium
GCGCCTCAAATCCGGTCGGGTCTGTGCTTCCGGCCTGACGGGAGCATGAAATCCGGGGCCGTTGTGCCCTCCAAAGGAAATCGCACGGGACCTGCTATCGTTGATGCAATTCAGTACTACAGGCGTAACTAATCTCTTAGTCCCCGTCAATATCGAGAGGCAAGGCGATCGCTGATGTTCGGGAAGGCCTGGTCCACGGCCGGGACCCGCGCGGCCGCCTCGGCGAAGCTGCGGCGCGGCATTGCCCGGTGCTGGGCCACGCCGCACAGCGGTTCCATTTCATTCCGCTCCGGGGCGTAGGGGGGCCAGTACCCCAGGTCCATGCCCTGGGCCGCCAGGGTGGGCCCAGTGTCCTGCCTGGCCTTCCCGCGATGCATGGAGGCGTTGTCCCGCACGACTACACGGCGTGGCCCGGGTCCCTGGGGCAGGGTGTCCTCCCGGAACGCCCTGCGAGCCTCACGCGTCCGGGTCCGCGCCTCTGTTTGCCACGTCAGGGGCGTGGTCGGGGTCGTCCCCGGTGCCGCGCGCACGGCCCGCACATGCCCCCGTTGCCCCCGGGGGCTTGCGCAGGGGACGCGCCGGGTATAGGTCGTGGGCCGGGTCAGGGCGCCCCCGACTTCATCCAGGTCGAAGAGTGGCCGGGTCCCGTCCCGGGACTTTTTGGGGGAGCCTGCCGTGCGGCCTGGGCCAGGGCCACCCGCGCGGGATCCTGGTGGTGCTGCCGTGTGGACTGCGGGCGGCGGCAGGAGGCCCCCATCTCTTGCCGGTACTTACGCCGCGGGCGGGGACTCCAAGCGATCCCATGCGCCTGGGCCAGGGCCTCCGCCAGGGTCCGCGCCGCCCCGACCTGCGCCTCCTGGGCCCGCAGCGCCCCCAGGGCCTGGGTCACCTGGGCCCGGCGTGCCCGGTCGGGCGGCGGTCCCGGTGGCTGTAGCCGCACCGCCGCCAACCCCTTCGCTTCCCACGGAAGGGGGCCAGGCGGGACACCCGCCAGCCTGCGTCGGACAGCAGAAACATCGCCACCCGGTCCCGTTCCCGGAGGCTCAGGCTCGGCTCATGGCGCCGACGGCGCAAGGCCGCCCGTGCGGCGGTCAGGGTGACATGCAGGGGCGCAGGCAGGGGACAGCTCGCGGACATGACAGGCCAGGTACTGCCGTCTCCGTATATGACAAGTATCAAGACTATCCTGGGCTAAGAGCTTACAGTTGCAGTTTGGATTCGGAACAAAAAGAGCGATAGCAAAGACATTCGTCATGGGGGAAATCATCCCTGATTTCCTGGCATTCAGACCCGATTCCAGGCTTCAAGTCCGCCACAGCACAACGCCACCGAAGACAATGGTCAAACGGCAACTGTAGCATTGGGTTACGCCGCCCTTCTTGCCATCGCCCTGTACCGATGGACACAAGGAGAACTTGCATTCTTCTCCTGAATTGATTCGCCGTTTCTCTATCTTGAAAGGACCACCGCATTATTGCTGTACAATTTTATTGCATTTTCAACGGCCGGGAGAACCAGGATGAAGTCCGCTATGCATTCAATTGGCCGACGGGTCATCAGGAACATCGGGACATGGGCCCTCTTGCTGATGTTCGCGGGGTGCACCGCAATGCTCCCGCCGGAAACGGATCAGGTGGTTGAACCCACCGTGTCCATCTCCGACCAGGACACCACGGCAACGGATCAGATCGCGGCCACTGAAGAGGTTGCCAAGATCAATCTCAATGAGACGACAGAAGAGGAATTGATGACGGCGATTCCCGACTTCTCACAACGCATGGCGCATGAGTTCATTGAATATCGACCCTATATCAGTATCGCCCAATTCCGACAGGAAATGGGCAAGTACGTGGGGGAAGAGCAGATAGCTTCCTATGAAGAATATGTCTTTGTCCCTGTGAACTTCAACGAATCGGATACGGAGACCCTAAAGCAGCTGCCAGGCATTGACGAGGCAGAAGCGGCTTCGTTGCTGGCGACCCGGCCTTTTGGTTCCCGGGAGGAGTTCCTGGAGGAACTGGCCCAGTATGTCACCGCAGAGCAACTTGCGCAGGCAGCCTATTATCTGACCGAATGAACCATGTCCGCTGCATCTCTGGTCAGACGCTTTCGTATCTTTCTCCTGGCTACCGCGGGGGGCATTTGTGTGGGTGCCATGGTGGAACTGTGGCTGGAAGAACACACCGGCAGTGCCGTCCAATGGATCCCCTTTATCCTCTGCGGTATGGGCATAGGTGTCATCATGGCTGCCCTCATTACGCCCCAACGCTGGGTCCTGCTGGCTTTGCGGATTGTGATGGTCGTCGTCCTGCTGGGCAGTTTGCTGGGCATATACGAACATTATGAACACAACCTGGAATTTGCGCTGGAGATTCGTCCCAATGCGGTTGCCTCCGAGGTTCTTGGGCATGGGTTAAAGGGCGCCAATCCCCTGTTGGCACCCGGAATCCTGGCCCTGGTGGCCATCCTGAGCGTGGGAGCCACCTATTGTCATCCCGCCCTCAACCGTCACGAATCAGGGACCAGGACATAAATTGATCCCGACCAGCTCCGGATTGGGGGCTCCCCTGGTCCTGCGCGCATGAGACGTCATCTTTCACCAGGGTCAGGATATCTGCCTGGGATCCTCAGCCTGACCACCCAGGATCTGATACGCGGCCGTGGCCCTTTCTGATCAAGACCGCAAAGGGATGTCCCCCAGGATATATGCGCAGGGGGAAGTCCGGGATGACATCAGGTCTCATAGCCGGATGCCACGCTTCCCGTACGGACCAGGCAGCGCCACAATGCTGGTCCCCATGCCGCTGCCGCATGGGTGGGCACGCGCCGCATTGACTGGCGGCTGATATCACGGCCGCCTTGGTTGCAATCGCCTTGTCACCATTTGCCATGACAGCCGTTCGGCGCCGTCTGGCCAAGGAAGACTGCACACAGGACCCATGCGTTGTGGGGTTGCTGTGACCGTGGTGTCATCCGGTGCAGCGGCTGTCGGGGTTGGCCAATCTCCTGTGGCGTCAAACCGTCCAGCCATCCGGAGGGTCCGGCGGGTTTGTCGTTTGGGCAACTGGCTGTCGCCTGAGCCAACCAACGGGGGCGGGCAAGCAGCCTGTCTCAGAACCAATTTCGGCTCCTGCCAAGTCAGGGTACCACGGGACGGGCGTCCAGGTTGCGGTTGGTGGATGTCGTCGTGTGTTACTTCCCTCTTCCCGCAACCGCAGAATGGCCCCTGTGCCGTGGGCCGACTTCTCCGCCGCGCCGCCATCTGCAGCCGCGATCGGGGACGGCCCTGGTTGGAGCTGGTTCAGTCCCATACGAACAGTACCTTGCCCGCCTTGCCGGTGTCGGCCACCTGAAAGGCTTCGGCGGCTTGCGCCAGGGAAAACCGGTGGGTGATCAGGCGCCTGAACCGGGACGCCAGGTCGTGCTTCAGCATGAAACGCACCAGATCGCCATAGTAGTGGATCGGCATCACAAAGGATCCCCTGAGCCACAACTGCCGACGGATGATGTCCGTCAGATTGACGGCGGGGGCTGGAGCGCCAAAGCCCACAAAGACACCCTGGCCATTCGGACGCAGCACATTCACGATTCCCTGGTGGGCCGCCGTTGTGCCCGATGTCTCCAGAGCGGCCTCCACGCCCTGGCCATCCGTCAGCTCCTGGATTCTGGCCTCCAGATCCTCGGTCTGGGGATTCACCACGGCGTCGGCACCGGACGTGGTGGCCAGCACCAGGCGTTCCGGCATCACATCCACACCGATGACCCGGACGCCCAGGGCCTTGGCCATAAGGGTGGCCGTGAGGCCAACGGGACCCTGGCCGAAGATCGCCAGGCTTTTCTCGCCGTTCAGATCCAGTTTGCGCAGCGCGGAAAAGCAGGTGCCCGCAATACAGGCAATGAACACGCCGTCTTCAAAATCCAGGGCGTCTGGTAGCAGCAGGCAGTTGCGCTCGTCCACGGCCATATAATCGGCGTTGGAGCCTGGTGCGGCAGGCTGTCCCAGGCCCTGGGCGTCGGGACAGAACTGGAAATAGCCGGAGCGGCAGGACGAACAATGGCCGCAGCCTGTCCAGTGGTAGACGGTAACCCGGTCGCCCACCTGCAGGCGCCGGCATTGGGGACCGACTTCCGCCACGACTCCAGAGGGCTCGTGGCCCGGTATGTAGGCGGGCAGATTCGCGAAGGCACTGCGGGGCTGCCGGTAGGTGTGCAAGTCGCTGCCACAGACGGCGGCACGCCGGAGCTGGATCAAAACCTGTCCGTTTCCCGGTCGGGGTACCGGAAAATCCTGTACACGCACGGTGCGGTCGCCCAGAAACACCACACCTTGCATGATCCTGTCAGATTGTGTATGCATGTGTACTGGTGGCTCCTGTTGCTGGGGAATTAAATCGCAGAATCAGTAAGGCTGGATATCCAGGCCAAAGCATCGGCGCAAGACGAGTTTGCGGATAGGGCGGGTCCCCAGGATGGCGACACGCGTCATCCCACTGGGGATCGTCGCGCAGGACAGGTGCGCCAGCTGGCCTCCCTTGTGCTACACCGCATGGGAGGTGTTGGTGATATGTTCCCGCATCCCTTGTCACCGCAGTTCCCGTTCCTGCCATTGCCTGTCTTTGTCCAAGCACATGGCGGACTGATTGCACATCATGCCGGAGGCTTGCCGCGGATTTCGGCGAGTGTGCTGTCCGATGCCAGCCAGTGGGCGGTCTGGGCCAGTACGCTGTCCAGCGGCTGGCGTTCCCTGCCCTTGAGAGCACACTCCCAAATGGCCAGGACGCGCCATCCCTCCTCAACCAATGCCTGCTGATTCCTGGCGTCCCGGGTGCGATTGCCCTCGATTTTGGTACGCCACCATGCCTGGCGCGTACGCGGCCATCGGAACAGGGTGCAATTGTGTCCGTGCCAGAAACAACCATGGACCAGAATTACGGCGCGGTATTTCGGCAACACAATATCCGGTTTGCCTGGCAGATCGGGACGATGCAGACGAAAGCGGAACCCCAGGGCATGCAATCCCTGACGGATGGCTATCTCGGGCTGGGTGTTCTTGCTCCTGATCCGGGACATCATGCGACTGCGCACGGCCGGAATAACAGTATCAGGCATGTGGACCGCAAATCTCCTTTTTCGGTGTTGGCCACCGGAATCCGGGTCCCTGGAGGATCCATTCCGACAGACTCCCCGTACCCATCAATGGTATCCTTTGAGTGTCAGTCCCAATCCCATGGCGGCCCCTGGCACCAGGCTCCCACGCCCTCTCGGTCCTGCCGTCCAAGTTCCGTCGCGACGGAATGCCCGGAGGCTTCGCAGGGAAAGAAAGCCTGTGGCATACGGAGCCCATGGACCTTGGTATTCTGCGTCGTAACTGCATCCGGTCATGGCTGTGGGACGTTTCCCTTCCCTTGGGATTGTACCTGTGCCGGGCCGACAGGACCAGGACGATGGCTACAGACTCCAGTTAACCGGGCAGCCTTGCAGGAGGATGCCTTCCGGCTCCGCGTAACGTCCATCCACCATTCTTGCTTTCATCATGCATGCCCGTCACAGTTTGTCGTTGTTTTCGCCCCGTCGCTGGAGCATAGGACTATCCCGGCTGCACCGCAGACTGAAACAGCGCCGGATTCCCCATTATGTCCAGATCGATCTGGGCGAAAAAGTCACAGAACGCAAGGCTAGGGCGGCCTGGCTAACTCCCCTGCTGGGACCCTCCCCGCAGTCCCTGGAAGACTTGCGGATGGCCTTGCGCGCTGTCGCCACGGATCCGATTCCGGAAGGCCTTGTCCTGCGTATCGACAACTCGGATCTGACGCTGCACAACGCCCAGAGCATTATTGGGTTCCTGGCGGAGTTTCGCCAATTGGACAGGCAAAGACATGCCAGCTCCGGAGCCGTCCCCAAACGGATCGTATGCTTCCTCCATCTCTGTACGACTGCCAGTTATCTGATCGCCACGGCTACCGATCATATTGTGCTGTCTCCCGTCACACCCTGGGAACTGACGGGACTCAGCCAGCGCAGTATGTACCTGCATCGTATGCTGGACAAGCTGGGACTGGATTTTGAGGTAGTGCGGGCGGGCCGCTGGAAAACTGCGCCCAATGCCTTGACGGCGGATTACATGGACCCGCATGAACGCAGCCACTTGCTGACGGTACTCCAATCGCTGTATGACCAAATCGTCACCCAGATTACCCAGGGTCGGGACCTGTCCCACACCACGGTCCAGGCGGCACTGGATGAGGGTCCGCTCCTGGCCGAGGACGCATTGCAACACCAACTCGTGGATGACGTTTGTGCCTGGTCACGCTTGCCGGCCCGTCTGGCGCGGGAATCCTCGGCCCAGGGCAAGACTCTGGTGCCCTATGCCAAGGTCCGGGGGCTGTTGCGGAAGGAGTACCGGCGGCGCCATCCCAAGATGATTGCCGTGATTTCTGTCCAGGGCATTCTCAACATGGGCTCCCACAGTGCCCGATCCAGGGACAACATGAGCCATCATCGTGACCTGTTGGCTGCAATCCAAACGGCCCGCGAAAAGAAGGATCGGCTGGCCGGGGTTATTCTTTATGTCGATTCACCAGGCGGGTCGGCCCTGGCCAGTCATATCGTCCATGATGCCCTGCGGCAGTTGCGCGACGATATGCCTCTGGTCGTCTATATGGGAAAAGTCGCTGCCAGCGGCGGGTATTACCTGGCCATGGCGGGACAGCATGTCATTGCCCAGGCCGCTACGCTGACCGGTAGCATAGGCGTCTTTTTGGGCAAGCCCGTAACCCACCGCCTGCAGGGCAAGTTGGGCATTCAGGTCTCACATCTGCAACTGGGCACCAACGCCGGCATTTTCGATCCCGCCCTGCCGTTGTCAACCGGACAGCGTGCACTCTTGCAGCGTCATGTAGATCATATCTACGCGGATTTCAGGCGCGTGGTCCAGGCGGGTCGCAATATGGACCGGGGTCGCGTGGATGAACTGGCCGAGGGCCGGGTCTGGACCGGCCAGCAGGCCCTGGAAAGGAATTTGGTGGACGAGATCGGAACCTTTGCCAGAGCAGTGGAATACATCCGTACCCAAGCGGGTATTCCCGACGATCACCAGGTACGGGTCAGAGACCTGCAGGCACGGCCCTGGTTGTCCTCTCTGTATCCGGCCATGGTCCATGCCCGGCTCTGGCGCCAGCTCTTGCCATGGTGGAGCCGCTACCTGCCGGAAATGGTCGACAGCCGGTACCCGGATCACCTGTGGATGCTGGACGAGGATCTGGTAGATCAGACACTTTGATGTAATCTGCACCCCGTACTGTTTGTTCCATCACGCCGAGAGAGGAAGCCCCTTGCCCCTGTCCCTGCACGAGGTGCGCGGTCAATTTCCCGCCCTCCAAGAGCTCTACCACCAAGGCACAGCCATCTTCTGTGATGGTCCCGGCGGGTCCCAGACGCCGACCCCGGTCATTATGGCCATGCGGGAATACCTGACCCGGTACAACGCCAATACCGGTGGCCTGTTTGACACCAGTCAGGCCACCGGTCAGATTCAGCAGGAAGCCCACCACCTGATGGCGGACATGTTTCATGCTGCCCCGCATGAGATCATCTTCGGGGCCAACATGACCTCGCTGACCTACCTGATCAGCCGGGCGCTGGGTCAAACCCTGGCCCCCGGCGACGAGATCATTCTGTCCCGGCTGGATCATGAAGGCAATATCGCTCCCTGGCTGCAGATGGCCGCGGAACGCAACCTGGGGGTGCACTGGGTCGAGCCGAATCTGGCCGACTGCACCCTGGATCTGGATCATCTCCAGTCCCTGCTGAATCGCCGGACCAAGTTGATCGCGGTCGGCTATGCCAGCAACTTCAGTGGCACCGTCCATCCCGTGGCGCAAATCACACAGTGGGCCCATGGCGTGGGCGCGCTGGTCTATGTGGACGCGGTGCATTTCGCGCCCCACCGTCTCATTGATGTGCAGGCCCTGAATTGCGATTTCCTGGTCACCAGTGCCTACAAGCACTTTGGACCGCACCTGGGAGTCTTGTTTGGCAAGGAGCGTCATCTGACCCGGTTGCCTGCCTACCAGGTGCGGACTGCCGATCGGGATCTTCCCGGCAAGTTTGAAATCGGGACCCCCAATTTTGAAGGGCTGGCCGGTGTGTGTGCCTGTGTCGAGTACATTGCCTCCCTGAGCGCTGCGGATGCGGACATGGCCCTGTCCGCATCCCGGCGCGAGCAGATCGAGACGGCCTGGTCTGTCATCCAGGCCCACGAAACCCAGCTCATGCAGGGGTTTCTGGCCGGCCTGCAAGCCATACCGGGGATACGTCTCTATGGCCCGGCCAATGTGCATGATCGCGTGCCCACATTTGCCCTGCGCAAAGAGGGCACGACGCCCCGGGAACTTGCGACCCATCTGGCCAACCACAATATCTTTGCCTGGGATGGCAATTTCTACGCCCTTGAGATCTCCCGGGCGCTGGGGGTGGAAGACAGTGGCGGTGTATTGCGGGTAGGCTTCCTGCACTACAACACGCAGGAGGAAGTCAATACCGTGCTCAATGTCCTGGATACCGCGTGAGGTTGCCGCGCTGTATGGAACGGAGGAGATCCCTTGACAGGATTCAGATTCCTCTGTGGTCAGGTTCCGGGATCGGCTATTGACCTGCGGCGCCCCCACAGCTTTGCGTACACCTGCCTGCACCGATATACCGGGCCTGGCATGTCCAGCATCTGGTGGGCCATGTGATATAAACAGATTTTCCGCAAGCCTTGGCATCGCATCACGTGACGGAACCTTTGCCTATCTCCCTGCAGGCCGCGCGACGTTTGGCCCTGCAGAAGCAGCTTCTGGACGGATCGGTCCTGGATCGGGGTGCATCCACGGACAAGCAGGCCATTCTGCAGGTCATGGCGCATCTGCGCTGCATCCAGATCGATCCGATTCGGGCCGTGGAGCGCACGGAGTTGCTGGTCCTGTGGAGTCGAATTGGATCATTTCATCCGGGGGACCTGCATGAACTCCTTTTTCGGGACAAAGTCCTGTTTGAGGATTGGGCCCACTGTGCCTCCATCGTGCACATGGAGGATTACCCCCTGTTCCTGTACGGCAAGAGAGTCTTTGCCGAACAGGTGCGCCAAAAGCGTGTCCGGATGCAGGCATGGCTGACGGACAATCAGGCCTTGCTGCAGTCCATGCGCACCCAATTGCAGCAGCACGGCCCCCTGGCCACATCCGATTTTGTCGTGGATGTGCCTCACGTTCCCTGGCAATCCAGTGGCTGGTCCAGCGGTCGCAGCATTCCCCGCATTCTGGACCATCTCTTCGCCTGCGGGGAAGTCATGGTGGCCGATCGCCAGGGCAACCGCAAGGTGTGGGACCTGGTCACCCGCTTTCTGCCCTGCACCGCCAACCGGCAGGAACTGGATGCCGGGACCGTAAGCCGCATCGGATTGCAGTACGCCATCCAGGCCTTGGGGGTTGCCACACCGACCCAGATCCGGAATCATTTCATGCGCCGGGCTTACCCCCATGCCCAGCAGGTCCTGTCGGATCTGGCCCGGGAAGGCATGTTGCAACCCGTACGGATACTGCCGGCAAATGGGGCCGAGGCCCTGCCCGGCACCTGGTATGTGCATCAGGACGATGTCCCCCAACTGACGGCATTGACCCAACGCGATGTGGAGGGCAGGACCGTCCTGCTCTCTCCTTTCGACAACCTGATTTGTGACCGGGCCCGGACCCGTCTGCTTTTTGACTTTGACTACACGATGGAAATCTATGTCCCCGTCAGGAAGCGCCAGTATGGCTATTACGTGCTCCCAATCCTGACAGACGACGGCTTTCTGGGACGCATGGATGCCCGGATGGACCGCAAAACGGATTCATTCCGGCTTCAGGCCCTGTACCTGGAAGCCGGGCGCACCGATGACTTGCACAAGGTGCCGGCCCTGGCAGCCACCATTCAGGATCTGGCCCGGTTTCTGGGTGCCCGCAGCATCAAGCTGGGACGGCGCATGCCTGTAGCCTGGCGGCAAGCACTGGCCAGCCGGCTCTGACGCTACCCGGGACCTTGTCCCTTTCGTCGCTTGTGCTATTCTGATGGGCATGCCCATCCGCAAGCTTTCATAATTCACACAGGGAATGGAACTCTATGCCGGCACAGCAACCTCTTTTCACCAGTGGCACTCTCGGGTATCATACCTTCCGGATTCCGGCGCTGGCGGTCACCCGGACGGGCCGGATTCTGGCCTTTGCCGAGGGGCGCCTCCATTCGCCCAGCGATGCCGGCGAAATCGATCTGGTCTTGCGCACCAGTGATGACAGTGGTGAGTCCTGGTCGGATCTGCGTCTGCTTGTCCACGAAGACGACATGACCTGCGGCAATCCCTGTCCCGTCGTGGATCAGGACACCGGGACCATCTGGCTGTGGCTGAGCAAGAACCTTGCCGATGGCGGGGAAGGCCTCATCACCCAGGGCCAGGCCCCACGGACCGTATGGCTGTGCCACAGCGATGACGATGGCGCCACGTGGAGCCCGCCGGTGGACATGACAGCCCAGGTCAAGCAGGAGAACTGGACCTGGTACGCCACAGGTCCGGGCCATGGCATTCAGTTGCGCTCCGGGCGGCTGGTCGTGCCCTGCGACCACATGGTCGGTGTCCATTTCGACCGCCGCCGGGATCCCTATCACTCCCATGTGGTGTACAGCGACGATCAGGGCCAGAGCTGGCACATTGGCGGCATTGTACAGGACGGCACCAACGAGTGCGAAGTCGTGGAATTGCCCAATGGCGATGTCATGATCAACTGCCGCAATTACGTCGGTGGCCAGCGGCGCGCGGTGGCTACCAGCCGCGATGGCGGCCTGACGTTCGGGGAGTTCTTCTGGGACGAAACGCTGATTGAGCCCATCTGCCAAGCCAGCATCCTGAGCCTGCCCGCCCCCACTCCGGCACTGGTATTCGCGAATCCTGCCAGCACTGCGCGGAAGAACCTGACCGTGCGCCTGAGTACCGACAACGGGATTACCTGGCCGCACGGCCAGGTATTGCACAGTGGGCCCGCTGCCTATTCCGATTTGGCCCTGGCCCCCGATGGCAATGTGCTCTGTTTATATGAACAGGGCGTGGAATGGCCCTATGAGACCATCACGCTCGCCCGTTTCGGGACCGACTGGATCCGCAGGGACTGACCGGCCGCTTCAGGCACCCGCCGGTGCCAAGGGACTTTCAATGTACATCATCGCGCCCCAGGGATCCCTGATGATGCCGATGATCCCCACCGGTACCTCCATAGGCCCCATGATGGGGATACCGCCCAGCTCACGGACCTGCTCCAGGGTAGCGGCCACATCGTCCACGCCAAAGTAGACCATCCACGTGGAGGGATGATTGCCCCATTCCGGCTGGATGCCCAGCAAACCGGCCACTTCCCGGGCATCCGCCTGGTGGGGCAGCTGGAAGCGCGTGTACATGGTGGTCGGCTGTTGCTCATCTTCCGCATTCCAGCCAAACACGGATGTGTAATAGGCCTTGGCGGCATCCACATCCGGCACATTCAGTTCGGTCCACATCAGGGCGCCGGTGGCATGCTTGACCTGCACCCCTGCCAGGGAATCAGGCTGCCACAAGCCGAAGGTGGCGCCCTGGGGATCCTGGATCAGGGAAAACGTGCCGAAGTCCCCACACGCCACACTGTGGGCCAATACGGTACCCCCGGCCGCTGCCGCCCGGTCGGTATACGACACAATAGCGTCCACCGCAACATAGGATTGCCAGGACGCCTGGGCGTCCTGGGCGGTGCGGCCCGGTCGGGGTACGGGCAATCCCCCCACGATCAGGCCGTCACGCTGGATGAGCGAATACACCACGCGCCCATTGTGCACAATGTCCTGGTATTCCCAGCCCCACAAGGCACTGTAGAACTTGCAGGCAGCTTCCCGGTCTGTTGCGCTGTAGTCACACCAACTGAAAGTGCCCACCGCATGGTTGGCGATTCGCATGGTTTTGGTTTCCTCACGGCTTGATCCGATTTGCGCGTGTAGTCCTGTGCTCCCGCTGGAGCGGAACCAACGGCCCCATCCCGGCAACGCCAGGGATCGGACCGGTGCTTTTGGTTCCGGTATCCGATCCTGCTCGCATGCACAGCCTTGGATACGGCAGGGGGATCAGGATGCCTCCGCTTCCTGATTCTTGCCGGTGTTGCGCCGGGCAGGAGCTTGTGCCCGCCGGGTATGGGTACAGCCACCACAGGGACCGCAACTGCTCTCGCGTTTCGGAGGCAACAGTTCATCCACCCCGAAATCGGCCAATACATCCCCTTCCAGCTGGACCGTGACGGATTTCTTCAGCGGATAGATGTAGCGGACGCGGCCCGTGCCCTGGGGGGTTACGACCTTGGCGCCCACCTTGGGCAGGGAACGGGTCAGGCTGCGATACATTTCGTCTTCATAGGAGAGACAGCACAGCAGGCGTCCACATACACCGGAGATCTCATCCGGATTCATTGACAGCTGCTGGTTCTTGGCCATGCGAATCCCCAATTGGCGAAACTCCCGCAACCACGAGGTACAGCACAATTGGCGCCCGCACTTGCCGACGCCGTCCAGGATCTTGGCCACCTGCCGATCATTGATCTGCATCATTTCAATCCGTACCCCAAGCGCCTTGGCCAACTCCCGGCTCAGATCCCGCATGGGTACATGCCGCCGCGTGCCGGCGGGTCGCGTATACGATACGGTCAGAAATCCGCCCGTCAAATCGTAACGGCAACTGATAATCTTGATTTCCAGCCGGCGTTCCTTCACCCGGGTCCGGCACAGGGTACAGGCTTCCTCTTCCAGCGTGGTCAGACGTTCCTGGGTCAGCATGTCCCAAATCGTGGCCTTGCGCAGAATGGGCGCAAACTGCCCGGCCTTCTTGCGCGTTTCCCGGGGCGGTTCCACCACCTGCACCAGGGAAAGCCCCCGATCTGATTCCACGACCAGATAATCGTCCCGCACCACATCCAGAAAGTTGTCGGCGGCAAAATCGTACGTCTTGCCGACGGCATTGAATTGCACACTCACGATGGCTGTCATAGGGCTTCGTTCTCTTTCGTCTCTCTTGCCGTGCGTACGGCAACCTGCAGAGACGTGCTATGTTCCGAAAATCAGACCCCAGGCGACAGGGACGGCATGTGCAACATCAGGTTGGCCAGCACCAGCCGTGTATTGACATTGCTGAGTACATAGTGGTGTGCCTGTTCCAGACGGTGCAGGAACTGTGCTACAGCATCCGGATCGGTTGCCTGGGCTGCAGCCTCAAGGTCTGCCTTACAGTCTATATTAATACAGGCATCCTGTCGATTGTACTGGCACAGCCACACATCCCGCCACCACGACAGCCAGAACCCGATCTGGCCCTGAATCATGTGTCGGCTGGCGGCACGGGATCGGGCCAGATCGTCCACGCGGGCCAGCCGCACCAGCACGGAGCCCTGCACCAGCTCGGTGAGCAGGGCCCGGGTTGTGTTACGCTCTTCCCACATGTCTTCCTGCTGGCCGTGTGCGATGGCCCAGCCCATGCGTCCATGGGCCAGACGGGACAACAGATCTGCCCGTGCCGCCTCCACTCCGTAGTCCCGGCTCAGGACCGCCTGCATCAGGGTGCGCGGTACCGGTTGCAGCTGCAGGGACTGACAGCGGGATACCACCGTGGGCAAGAGCCGACTGGCCTCTGTCGCCGTAGCCAGCAGGATCACAGCGGAGGGCGGTTCTTCAAACGTCTTCAGCAGTTTGTTCATGAAGGCCGGATGTGCCAGTTGCATATCCCGAATCAGGATGATCCGAAAAGCGCTTTGGAAGGGCCGCAGATGGGCGTGATGCAGAATGGCTTCCGCCTGCTCGACACGCAACAGGCCGGCACGGCGATCCGGCTGGCCCTGGCCGTCGACCGGATCCACCTGCAGGAAGTCCGGATGGTTCTGATGCTGGAAGGCCACGCAGTGGGGACAGGTACCGCAAGCCGTGTCGGTCCCTGTCGGACACAACAGGACATTGGCCAGATGACGGGCCAGCGTACTCTTGCCCAGTGACGCCTCACCCAGAAACAGGTAGGCATGGCGCAACCGCGCGCGCCTCCCCTCCGGATCAGGCTGGGCGATACGCTGCAAAAAGGCTATGGCCCAGTCGTGACCAACTACAGGCCAGTCATGGGGCATGCCCTGCTGCAGATCAGCGTCAGGGGCAGACAAGGCAGAATTCGCATCCCGCAAGATGGGAACCAGGACACCCTATTATGCCAGATCCCCAAGCGGCACCGTATCCCTGTCAGGAACCGGATGCCCGGCCCAGGACCACAACAGGCCCGGCCTTGCGCCATGCACCTGTCGCAAACCAAACAGGCCGGCTGCCTTGAGCAGCCGGCCTGTTGCATTGCATGGTCGGAAAAATCCGGATTGTCCTGTCAGGTACCCGATTACTTGAGTTCGACCTTGGCGCCTTCGGCCTCCAGTTTGGCCTTGCCTTCCTCGGCGTCTTCCTTGGTCACGCCTTCCAAAATGGCGACGGGAGCGCTCTCCACCACCGACTTGGCCTCTTTCAGGCCCAGGTCCGTGATGGCTCGCACGGCCTTGATCACGTTGATCTTCTTGGCCCCGATATCCGTCAGCATGACATCAAATTCCGTCTGCTCCTCTTCTTCCGCCGGCGCGTCGGCGCCACCCGCCGGCATCGCGGCGGCCATGGCTACCGGCGCCGCGGCACTGACCCCCCAGGCGTCCTCCAGCATCTTGACCAGCTCCGAGGCCTCCAGCAGGGTCAGGTTATCCAATTCACTCTTGATCTTTTCCAGGTCCGCCATGGTGTTTCTTCCTCATTTCAACTCGAACGTGAACAATGCTTGGTGCCATCGGATCCCCCGTCAGCGGGGGCTCCATCAGGTCCTACTGCTTGGATCGTGCCAGCAACACGGCACCCAGGTCGCGGGACGGGGCCGAGATCGTCCGGTAGACGGCGTTGGGCAAGGCATCCACCATCTGTACCAGTTCCCGGGGCGGGGCCGACAGGGTACCCAGCAGCTTGGCCTGGATTTCGGCCATGGTCGGCAACTCGGACAGTCCCAAGGCCTCATCGGCATTCAGCACCTGCCGATCCAGCACACCTCCCTTGATGTGAAAAGGGTGGTTGTTGGGCAGGTCTTCGCGCATGAAATTCTTGAGTTCCGTGACGGAACTCCCGATGTCCTCCGCCGCGAACAGGACCGACATGGGACCTGTGAAATCCTCGGGCGCGGTCCGCACCCCCGCCTCTTCCAGGGAAATGCGCAATAGACGGTTCTTCACCACCATGAACCGGGCGTTGGTGGGTTGCATCCGGCGCCGCAATGTCTGCATCTGGCCGACCGACGTGCCCGTATTGTCGGTGAAAACGAGCGCCGCCGAATCCGCAATCAGGCCGCTGTAGAGGGCCACCAGTTCTTCCTTTTTTGCGCGGCTGATGGGCATAGGGCTACTCCTGCCTTGGCCAACAAAAAACCCCGTTGCGCTTGCCGGAAACGTAACGGGGCCATAGAGCGGAAGGGATCCTCTCCGTTGCCCGAAGAAGATACGGATCATCCGTTCTGCGTACCTCGGCAGGTGCCTGGGAAGGCCTTGGGGCGCAGGGCCGCCTGCGGTCTCAGGTCAAACAACGGTTGCGTTGTCGCTTGGGGATCCTACTCCATGCCGCCGGGCTATGCCAAAAACCGGAGTGGGTGTTGCCTAGACGTCGGTCTGCATGCTGATGGCTTGCGCCACGTCCACCTGGATGCCGGGGCCCATGGTAGAGGCCAGCGACACCTTCTGGATGAAGGCGCCCTTGACGGAACTGGGCTTGGCCGACATGGTGGCGGACATGAGCGCGGCCATGTTATCCCGCAGCTGTGCGGCACTGAAGCTGGCCTTGCCAATGGGCGTGTGGATGTTGGCGGTGCGATCCACGCGATACTCCACCCGGCCCTTGCGCGTTTCCTCGATGACCCGGGGCAGTTCGTCGGCCGCCATGATGGTCCCGGCCTTGGGGCTGGGCATCAAGCCCCGCGGCCCCAGAATGCGGCCCAGGCGGCCTACGACCCGCATCATGTCGGGCGTCGCCAGGACCACATCGAAATCAAGCCAGCCCCCCTGAATCCGGGCCGCCAGGTCTTCCCCGCCCACAAAATCCGCGCCGGCCTGCTCGGCCAGCGCAATCCCGTCGGGACCGGCAAAGACCAGAATGCGTACGGTCCGCCCGGTGCCATGCGGCAGGGTGACGACCCCGCGCAACTGCTGCTCCGCGTTGCGCGGATCCAGGGTTGTGCTCAAATGCATTTCAATGGTTTCATCAAACTTGGCGGTGGCCTTGTCCTTGACCAGCGACAGAGCCTCTTCCGGGGAATGGATCTGGCTGCGGTCGGCGGATGCCTGTGCCTCCTTGTAACGACGGCTTCGCTTGGGCATGAGTCCCGTTTCCTTCTGCGAGTCAAGTGCAATCAAAACTGGGGGGGCGCTGCTCAGTCGGCAACCGTGACCCCCATGCTGCGGGCCGTGCCTTCAATCATGCGCATGGCCGCTTCCACATCATTGGCATTGAGATCCTTCATCTTGATCTCGGCAATCTCGCGGACCTGGTCCCGCCGAATGGTGCCCACCTTCACCAGGTTGGGTTCCCCGCTGCCCTTTTCCAGCCCCGCGGCCCGCTTGATCAGATCGCCCGCCGGGGGCGTCTTGGTGATGAAGGAGAAGGAACCATCCGTGAAGATGGTGATTTCCGCGGGTATCACCTGTCCCATCTGCTGCTGGGTCCGGGCATTGTATTCCTTGCAGAACCCCATGATGTTGATGCCATGCGGTCCCAGGGCGGTACCGACCGGAGGGGCCGGATTGGCCTTGCCCGCCGCCAGCTGCAATTTGACGAATGCTTTCAGTTTCTTGGCCATCTGTCCGTCCGTAACTGGTCTCTACGCAAAATCCGTGCAGGCCCGTCCCGTTAGCCGAGGGGTTCCAGGTGCACAATATCCACTTCCACCGGGGTGTCACGGCCAAAGATGCTGACCAGCACGCGGGCCTTGCCCTTGTCCGGCTGCAGCTCATCCACCGACCCGGAAAACTCGACAAACGGCCCGTTGGTAATCCGGACCCGTTCGCCCAGCTGGAAGTTGACCTTGACCTTGGGTTCCCGCGATTCAATGCGCGACATGATTTGGTCCACCTCGTCGCTGGAGAGCGGTGTGGGCTGGTGTCCAATGCCGACGAAACCCGTCACGCCCGGCGTCTCGCGGACACAGAGCCAGCTGTCCTCGGTCAGTTCCATCTGGACCAGGATATACCCCGGATACAGGCGGCGCTCCACTTCCCGGCGCTTCTTCTCCCGGATTTCGATCTCCGTCTCCGTGGGCACAATGATGTCATGCACCAGGGCCGTCATGTCCATGGACTCGACGCGATGTTCCAGGTTGGACTTTACCTGGTTTTCCATGCTGGAATAACAGTGCACCACATACCAGTTCACCTCGGAGGACTCAGGCGCGTCCGCCATCTCGTCCATGCCCAGCAGATCATCGTCCGTAAAGACGCCGTCTTGGCTGATGTCTTCGGATGCCATGGGACTGCCTACCTCATGCTGCGTGGAAATGGCGGCCTTAAACCGTGATAAGCCATGTAATGACGTAACTGAACAGCAGATCCAGGGCGTACAGACAGCCCGCCGCCAACAGGGTGACGGTCATCACCACCATGGTCAGGCGGATACCCTCCTCCCGCGTCGGAAACGTGACCTTGCCCAGTTCGGTCTGCGTCTCCTTGAAGAATTTCAGAATGCGCGCGCCGGGTTTGGATCGGGCGGAAAGGGAACGGCTCATGACACTTGGCAGGGAGTTGGCAGGGCAAGAGGCAGGCAAGGGGATCGGGAAGGGAGGAAAAATGAACAGGCGCGGCAGGACTCGAACCCGCAACCTTTGGTTTTGGAGACCAATGCTCTGCCAAATTGAGCTACGCGCCTTTGCATGCTGTGGCGGACCGGACAGGCCATCCTGCACGGGCAGATTCAGCCTCTGCCCCCTGGATCAGGCTTCTCCATGGATACCGCATGGCACATGATGTTCCGTTTGCCACTCCTTGAATATGCTCCATTCCTGAATCCACGACCCCTCCGGATCGTCTGAGCCCACAACCGGACTTGAACCGGTGACCTCCTTCTTACCAAGAAGGTGCTCTACCGACTGAGCTATGTGGGCCTGCTGGTGTGGGCGAGGGCGGATTTGAACCACCGTAGGCGCTAGCCGTCTGATTTACAGTCAGATCCCTTTGTCCACTCGGGCACTCGCCCCTGCATGGCTGTTGCTGTCACCCCTTGGTCATGTCAGTGCCTGCCACCCCCATCCTCAAAGCCGACGATCGGACTCGAACCGATAACCACTTGTTTACAAGACAAGAGCTCTGCCGATTGAGCTACGTCGGCCTACATTCTGCACTGCGTGCAAAACTGAATGCATGGTTATGGTTGTGCTTTCCCGCAGGTTGCCGGCAAGCCAAACACCGGGTTTGTGGCCGCTGTTCTTCCTTACCCCCTGAACCTGCATGCAGACGCTTTCCACCTCCGTCCCAAATGCGCAACAGACGGATCATAATACGCCATGCGGCGGGGAATCGCAAGAAATGGTGCTGTTGCCGAATCACGCCGGCCGGGCCGGCGCTGGTCCCCGTGGCGTATTCCTGCACCCGGAGAGGGGAAGCCCGGGGACCAGACGTGCCCCGGGCTTCCCCTCCTCTGCTTACAGGGTGATAACCTGATCCGGCGGATTGCCCGCCAGGGCGGCATAAAGCTGGGGGAAACAGCCGGCGACCACGCCAGACACCAGCCCCTTGGCCTGCACCTGCCCCAGACCACACTGCTCAAACGAGCCGTCGGCCAGATTGCGGCGCACGGCACATTGATCACAGACCATGAGCAGAATGCCCTTTTCCTG
>CAXXOQ010000006.1:0-38684 GCA_963664185.2 Caldilineaceae bacterium
GGCAGCGGCAAGTCGTCGCTGTTGCGTATCATGGCCCGGCAGGACGAAATGTTTGAGGGGACGGTTGCAGAGCCGCCAGGGCTTGACCCTGGGCTACCTGGAACAGGAGCCGCTGGGATCGGATCAGCGTACGGTGTTTGCCTTGCTGGACACCGCCTTCGCCGACGTCCATGCCCTGGGCCGGGAGCTGGACCAGCTGACCCTTGCCATTGAGACCTGTGCCGATGAGAGCCAGCGACAGGCCCTCATCACCCGGTACGGCCGCATGCAGGAGGAATACCAGGAGCGCGGCGGCTACGACACGGACCGCAGCATTGAGGAGACCCTGGTGAATCTCCGCATCCCCCGGCAGGCCTGGCAGGAACCGGTGGCCCGCCTGAGTGGCGGACAGCGGACCCGCGTGCACCTGGGCTACCTGCTCCTGCAAAGGCCCCAGCTGCTGCTCCTGGATGAACCCACCAATTATCTGGATGTCGCCTCCATGCCCTGGCTGGAGCGAACCCTGCAGAACTGGCCCGGCAGTATTGTGCTTGTGTCCCACGATGGCTATTTCCTGGATCGTGTGACCAATCGCATCTGGGAAATGAATCATCATCGTCTGGAGATTTACAGGGGTAGCTACGCCCATTACCGGGAGCAGCGGGCGGCCCGCAAGGCCCGACAGGAGAAGGAATACCAGGCGCAGCAGGCGTACGTGGCCAAGACGGAGGAGTTTGTGCGGCGCTTCAAGGCGGGCCAGCGCAGCAAGGAAGCGCGGGGCCGCGAAACGCGCATGCGCCGCCATCTGGAGCGGCATGGCATCGATCGGCCGGAGAAGGACAAGGCCTGGAAACTGGGTTTTCCCTGTACCCGGCGCAGTGGCGAGATCGTGGTCAGGACCTCGGGGCTGGTCGTGGGCTATCAGGTGGACAGACCTGTAATGCAGGTGCCGGATCTGGAAATCCGCCGCACCGCCACGGTTGCGGTGCTGGGCCCCTAACGGGACGGGCAAGTCTACCTTGTTGCGTACGATCGTAGGGCAGATACGTGCCCTCGCGGGTACGGTGACCCTGGGGGCCAATGTCCGCATCGGATACTTCGCCCAGCATCAGGTCAAGGACGACTACGCTACGGTGGATGCCTCCCGCTCGCCCTTCGATCTGATCCTGGATCAGAAGCCCCTGCAGGATCAGGAGGTACGGGATCATCTGGGCATGTTTCAGTTGCAGGGGGAGGATGTGTTTCGTCCCCTGTCCACCCTGTCAGGCGGGCAGAAGAGCCGCCTGATGTTTGCCAAGCTGGCCCTGGCGGATACCAACTTCCTGATCCTGGATGAGCCCATGAGCCACTTTGACAGCTTTGAGGTGCTGCAGGCAGCCCTGAAGCAGTACGCCGGCACCATATTAATGGTGACCCATGACCGCACCCTGGTCGATGCCCTGGCTACCGAGTTGTGGTTTGTGGCGGCAGGGGAAGAGGGACCGGCACAACTGGTGGTCCGCCACGAAACTTGGCAGGCATATCAGCAGCGGGTGGCAGATGGCTTTACCGATTGGGATGACGCACAAGGATCCGGCGGCGGTTTGCCGAAAGCGGGAGATCCTGCAACACCGAATCCTGACAGCCGCCAGGAGTCGACCCGCCCCAGCACCCATCAGATCCAGCGCCTGGAGAAGGAAATCGAGACACTGGAACAGAAGGTGGGCCAGGTACTGGATCGCCTGGCGGAGGCCAGTGCCCGGAATGACAGTGAGGCCATCCGGAAGCTGCGCAAGGCACACAGATTTCTGCAGGATCAGACAGACCGGAAATGGGACGAATGGGAGATGATGCACACCGCATGGGAAAACCAGGATCGCGCCGAATTATTGGGTTGACCGGCAACATTGCCACGGGCAAATCCACGGTGGCCGCCCTGCTGGCCGAGCGCGGGGCATACGTTATTGACATGGACCGCAAGACCCGGGAAGCCTTGCAGTCGGATGGGCCGGGTTTTGGGCCGGTGGTGGAAGCCTTTGGCCGGGAAATCGTCAACGCCGAGGGAGAGATAGATCGCCCGCAACTGGGGAGCATCGTGTTTGCCGATCCTGCCCAGCTTCGCAAGCTGGAAGCCATTCTGCATCCCGTGGTATATGAGATGGCCGTGCAGGAGCTGGCGCAGACACCGGCAGAAGTGGTCATCATTGAGGCCATCAAGCTCCTGGAGGCCAACACGACACGAAAACTGTGCGATGAGACATGGGTGGTGGTATCGGATCCCGAGGTGCAACTGGATCGGCTGCAGGCAACCCGAGGCATGTCCAGGGCAGAAGGGCAAAAACGACTGGCCAATCAGTCCAGCCAGGAATGGAAAATGGCGCGGGCAGACAGGATTGTGTACAACCAGGGCACACTGGACGAACTGGCCGGGCAACTGAACCGGCTGTGGCGCGGTATGGAAAGGGAATAAGGCTTCAACCTGAAATCCAGATCCAGGATGGGCCTGAAGGAAGCCATCCACCTTATAGCCTGGAAGGTAGCATCCCCCAGCACCCACACCTCCGCCCTGGGTGGTCACCAGACCTGTACTTGGACCAGCCACGGTTGGGGACCAGCATACTGCATGTGGACCCGGTCACCCCGGTAGGTTTGACACACCCAGCGGCAATGTCTGGTGACGGAAGGCGAGACTGTCCCGCAACAGCCAAAAAATGGTGTCCGACCTGCGTGCAGTCCAGCAGGAGACGGCATGGCCCTCCGGCCGCCGCCAGCAAAGGCTGAACGAACCGGATCATCCTGCTTCTACAGTGGTAAATATATGGTGCAATGATCAGGCCCTATCCTGACTCGGGAGCCACTTCATATCCTCTGTTCCTTCTACGCTCGCACCGGACCCCGTGGACCTGACCACGGTCACCACCTGGTAGGCGCACCGTCTGGCCCCAGCGCTGGGCGGGGCGGACCGCAAGCACGGCTGGTAGCTGGCAGAAATCCACGGCGAGGCCGACCCCCACGGCATCCCGTACCTGTTGCACCGGGCACACGGGCCGGTGACAGAGGCCCACTGGCAGTTCTGGGCCGACTTCTACGCCAACCATGACCACTGGTGGGAGCGGCAGGAACAGGTGTTGCAACCGTTGGTGAACCAGACTGGTGTGGACCCGGGGACGCCCTTCAGTTCTGTATGGACACGCAGGCTGCACCTTGGCTACAGGGCATTGAGGTCATAGGGTGCCGGAAGCTGGGCGACCTGAAGGGTATCCCCGTGTTCAGGATCGAGCATCGCTTGGGCTGGGAGCTGATAGCCTGGGCCGAGGCGTTTCCGGCGCTGGATACCTGGCACGAGATTCTGGGTGCTTAGGTGAAGGGTCTTGCCAGAAACTGGGGTCAAACGGGACTGGTGGAGCAACAACGCGCCATTGGGCGCCGATTTGCCATCTGCCAGTTCCCTCTGTCGGCGCTCAATCCTTATGGCACCGGCACCCCAAAAACTACGGTGTGCCCGACCCCCCTCACGGCTGCTTGTCCATTGACCCCAACAAACACCGGATACGTTCCTTGAGACGCTGCCGACGGGCTTCATAGAAGGCCAAGAAGTCCTGGATCTCACGGGGAACGTCACCCAGCAGATGGCGGTCACAATAGCTTAGGCGGGTCGGCTCCTCGGGACAATGAACGTCGAGCCAGTCCGCTGGCAGTGTAGCCCGTTTCTCGTTGTTGACCGTCCGGTCCAGCAACTGGAGATTGGCGATGCGTTCGCTTTTGTCCCGAAACTCTTCCACCTGCTCGCCCACGATTCCGGCTGTCTCCAGCTGGGTGGGCGTGAAGCGACTGCGGGGAAATACATGGTCAACATCAGACCCGTCACCCGATCGCATTTCTGGAAACAGCAGGGTGAGCAATGGGAAGATGCGCCTGTCTTTGGCATATATATCCGCCAGATCTTCGATTTCCTCCTCGCCAAATGCCAAAGACTTGCCGCGCTGGGCCATGGTGTGGCAGAGCTCTGCGAAGGGAAACCGGCTACCTGCCGCGTTACGGATCACGTCACGCAGCGCGGTTAGCAGCGTATCCAGGCCACTCCCCCAAATGCCCGCCTGCTTCAGGATGGATCGGGTGAGCCAGTCCCGTATGGCCCGACGGTCATCAAGGTACTGGTCACTGGTGGCAAAGCCCGGGGGCGCGGCCCGTTGGTGCAGGCAATAGGCGATCGGCAAGAGGGAGTTGGTGGCCTGGATCGTCCGGCTGTCAAACCCGAAACTGTCCACCAACACCACCGTCTCCAGTAACGTCTGACGAATGTCTTCCCAATTACTCTCCAGTACGACCATATTTTGCTGGGTGAAATTTTCCACCCGGAACCCGACACTAGCGATGTCCGTAAGCATCAGACCAGCCTTCAGGACGAAATCCGCATTGAAGCGCAAGTCGACGCGGATCTGGTTCATCTCGTCCACCAAGCGATAGACCTCCTCGTGGGCGTCACGCGTTTCCCACTGTGATACCGCAATACTCAGTAGGAGATTCGAGTAGGAAAGTTGCGTGCCGCCGCTGTTGCAACGGATGAATATGTTGAGCACCCGCTCGATGTCCTGGCTCTTCTCTATGTAGAAAGCGATGACCTGATCCACCCGGATGGCCCGATGGAGACGGTCAAGGGTTTCAAAGGCCCGCGTTAGCTGATCGCCATTCAGGCCCTTCGCCATAAGCCAATTCAACATGGCAGGACCGCCTTCAATTCCCAGCACTTCCCCTACCTTAAACCACAGGTGTTCCTCCTCACGCCCAATCCGGGTCTCGGCTATGAATTCAAAGGTATACCGCCGGCCTTCTTCATCCGGCTCATTGGCCGCCAGAAGGTCAAGCGCAAGCACCCGACGCGGAAAGGCCTGCGGATTGTCCACCACATATAGGGAAGTTTCAGGGCCATAGAGCCCCGTAGACCGATATTGAAGGCCGTCAGGCGTTGTTGGCCGTCCAACACGGCAGTCAAGGCTTTGTCCTGAATGGGCGCCAGTGGAGGACAGTGAGGGTTATCCCTCTGGTGATACTCACGCACAAAATCATACCACCGATAATCGGCCGAGTTTTCCGGTTCAATCTGCCAGAACATAAACTCTCCGAAGGGATAGCCCTGCATCAGACTATCGAACAGGTTGCATACCTGATCCGGCTGCCATACAAACTCTCTCTGGATGGCCGGAAGGACGTATTTGTGGGAGGCAATACTGTCCATGGCCTCTGCAATCGTGCCGCCTTGCTGGTGCATAGGTTTCCTTTCTGGAGTTGGGCCAGATGCTGGGTCAAGGTATTCCCGGAATCCTGGGATTGAGCCCGGACTTCCGGTGTGAGTTCCATCATACCTGGATCACTTGTAACCATTCCACCATAGGATAACATAATTCAGGGCGTCTCTGACGTGGGCCTGCCGATCAGCCTTATGCCCCGGAATTCGCCACTCAAATCCAGGCTCATCTGACCCAAACCTCAAGTCCGACCAAACAGCGCACCAGCGCTTGCGTCGTGACCTGGCCCTGTGGCGGAAGGGCACGCTGCTGGCCCAGAAAGGCTGCCAGGATTCCGTAGCGGCGGCGCGGGAACCCTATGGTCCCTTGGAGACGGTGCGCCGGGAGTTAAGTGAATGGACCTATGACGATGCGGAGCGCATTCTTTCCTGAGGTGAGCAATAGGAAGTCAGGGTCAAGTCCTGTTTTCCGGCGTTATTGCGCTGGGTCCGGGCGTGGTGGGTGTTCCAGGACGCCCCGGATACGGCACCACGGGTTCTAGACCATTGACCCCACCGCGAAAAGCGGTGCACGGGTGACGCTGGTCATTAGTGTCCTCTACCGGAACCACGCCATTCCCGTCGCCTGGCATATTGTGGACGCCCAAGCCACAGGCTCCTGGATTGCATCCCTGTGTCATCTGCTGCGCCTCTTGGCACCGGTGGTCCCTGCCACCGTGCCGGTGCCTGTCCTGTGCGACTAAGGCCGGAAGAGTCGAGGCCTGTGGCAACCGATCGTGGCCCTGGGTGGGCATCCCTGTCTGCGCCATCAAGCCCACATCACCTTTCGCCCGGCATGGGCTTGTCCTGGCCGTGGCCACCTGGCTGGTGGTCGCCTATGGCACCCGTCATGAGGAGACCCTCAACCGAGGCCAAAGACCGGGCCGACTGCGCCATCCGCCTGCTCGCGCCTCCCAGGGCCCAGCGTCCCATCCGCCTCGCCGTTGCCTTATACTGCAGCAGGGCATGGCCTGGGTAGCCTGGTGGCGGCACCACCCGTGGGTGGCCCGGGGCTGTCATTACCACCGCTGGGAGGGGGCCGTTTTCTGGTTAGTTACCACTGTAAAATTAGAGATGAATGAGCGAATAACACTGCGGTCTGGTCACACCGAAACAGCCTCTTGACACCCCACGCAGAGCCTCAGGTACCATCAGGTCCGTCCCAAGCTAAGGGTACGGGTAATGGAGTGGTGGAATGGATATCGTCGCGGAGGGATGAACGTTATACAATTGGTGACTATCTGTGGCAATACAAGCCTGAAGGGAAAAAGAGGTGTCTTGATGGCTGTCCAGACGATGGATGATCTTGTCCAGTCTGACCCTATTGATTCGGGCCGTATCCAACTAACTGCCCAGCTCTGGGAATGGGTCATTGAGGCAGCACGAACCATAGAACCTAAATTATCATCCCTAAACGCCTCCCAAACATTGGATTATTCGGAAATTGCTGAATTCCTCCCAAGAGAAAGGTTGGGTGCTGGCGCAGATTGGGATTTTTTGGTAGCGCAGAGGTCGTTTGCGAATGCAAAATTTATAGATGCCACGGACTTTCACAATTTGGTCGCCTGGGTAATTCAGGCTACTTCGGTACAGCAACGTGAAAACTGGCTGGAACTCTGGAAGCAACTAACCGAATCACGAGGCAACGAAGCCGAGGCATTTGAGACATTGGCTAGAGGTTGGAAGGAGGCGCATGTATTTTCTTCTTCAGCTTCCCTAATAGCCTCTCATCCAGACTACCAAAAAAAATTGCAATGGGTGAGAAGGCCATCCCGCTGATCCTGAATGACTTAAAGAGAACCCCGGATCACTGGTTTGTGGCGTTGACGAAGATCACAGGGGCAGATCCGGTGCCTGAACAACACCGGGGAAAGTTGGCCGAAATGGCAGTGGCGTGGTTAGAGTGGGGAGAAGGAAACGGTTATATATGAACCCACAGCCCAACGCTTATCGTAATGTCTTTCCCCAACTTAACAACGAAAATCATCGTATAACCAGCGCATGGGATGAAAATTACAACTGCATCGCTTGGGCCGCAGGCAATCAGGTGCAATGGTGGGATTCAGAACCTGGCTACTTTTGGCCTTCCGGCGTGTGTAGAGGGTCTGACATCACCCATCTTTGTGGAAGTGTTTTAAGACACTGGGTTACGTACAGTGTATTGATGGTAGTCTTGAGGAGGGATATGAAAAAATTGCCCTGTATGCTTTAGCGAACGACTGGACTCATACTGCGCGCCAACTTCCTGATGGAAACTGGACCAGTAAACTCGGTCCAGCTGAGGATATTGAACACACTTCCCCTGAGCTCGTTCAAGGGCCTGCTTATGGACAGGTATATTGTTTTGAGAAGCGGTCCAAACCGTCCTAATGTGGCTATTCTGCCTAACTGGAATATCTCGGGCCATTGCTGCAGCGGGTGTTCATGAGGAGGCAACGGTTTCGTCGTTGGGATTGAAATCGCGGGTAGCTGAATCGAAGAGGACAAAGCGCAAGACTGTCCACCAGAAGTAAGTCGTGACCGGATCCTTAAAGTCCTTGGCCAGCATCAGGCCGTGAGCTACGCGGTTTCTCAGATTGGCGTAGGAACGCTCAGACAGAATGGCCTTTAAATCTTTGACTTGGTTGGCTCCCCAAAGCTCTGTGAACAATGAAAATTGCAGTAGGCGGGAAATAGGTAATTCCTCCTGAATGCCATTCTTCCATCGACTGGTTTCAATTCCTGTCTGATGCAAAAGATAACGCAGAGAGTTTTCGACGAGCGGAACAAGAAGGCTGGTAGCTATGATGATATTCCCCTTCAGGCCCTGATACAGGCCTTGGGCATAAAGTTCCTCCTGTCCTGGGACAACGAAGGGATTGTCCTGGCAAAAGGACAAGAAGACCTCCTCATCGATCTCGTGTTGCTGTAAGACATATTTCCGTATGGGTTCTATTACGCTGAGAACAATCACGGCATGATCCATGCGGGCACGTTCCAGAGCCTTTTGCCATTCCGCCTTCTCTTGCTTCCCGGGAGAGGCGTCCAAGAAGCTTGGTGTGTGGGCCACCACTTTACCTTGACTGTCTATCAAGGTAGTAGGAAACGTGGCGGATAGCGAGCCTTCCATCAATTCCCTGGCCTGTTCCTGCAGGTAAGAATAATCAGGATAACTCGCTCCCCGAAAGGCGAGAATGTATAAACTCTGTTGCAGGTCTTTATCATCAATTTCTGATTTCACTCGGTCAAGGAATTGGCGGTGTAAGTTGGCGGTTTCCGTAGGAATGGTGGTTGAAACCTCAATCATTTGTAATTCCGCCAAGGATCCCTGTTGAAACTTTCGCAACCTGGTGTACAGCGTTTTGTATCGTGGCTTTTGCTGGGGGATGTTGCGGTACACTTCCAAGGCTTTTCCCAGCCAGTGGGCTGCCGCTAAGGCACTACCCCCGTCTTCGCGAGCAGCCGAATCGGCTCGTTGTACATACCCCTCCGCAATACGAATCTTGGCCTGCCTTAAAGCGTCAACATTCTGCAATCGGCCTGCCCATTGCTTGTGCACGGACCAGTAGACTTCAGCTTGCTGCCAGTCCTGAACATGCTCTGCCTGTGAGGCGTGCTTTTTTGCCAAGTCCAGATATTGTTTTGGATCGTCGACTTCGCAGGTTAGTAACAGTTTCAGCAGATAACTGGACAAGAACTCTGACTTATTTAGTTGACGACCCCGGTCCAGCAGATCTTCGATATAGTCCGTTATCTCATCCAACAGATCGGACTGATGACTCTCTCGTGCCAATCCCAAAGCCCGTTTCAGGCTTTTCCCGCAAGTCAACCAGTCATCGAAATTTTCCTTGTCCTTAGCATGCTGCAAATACGCTTCTATGGCCATACGGGCGTATTCAAAAGGGCGCCGGTCTTTTGCGTCAAATCGCTCTATCCACAGCACATCGGCAAGCCTGGACTCCCATGCAGAGGAACCTGATTTGGCAAGGAGACCATCAAGCAACGCCAATTGCTCTTCATTACAGTCTTCCGGCAAGAATGATCGTTTCTCTCCCATCTTCAAAAAAGGCATGTACGGTTGTCTGGGATCTGCACAATCCAGCTCCATATGGAACAGAAAGGATAAGAAGCGAATGTGATCCGCCAAGGCGGTGTCGGTGTCTTGCAATTCCTTGGCTTTCTCACACAAACACCACCCAAGGGAGTCCCAGGTTTCTCCCGTGTTTGAATCGAGTATCTGATTTCGAATTGTGCAAACGTTCAGACACATAGGCCTTGTTACCTCTTGGTACACTCACCACAGGAATATCTGACGATCCTGTTTCCTATTATCGTGCATTGGTGTTGTAGTTGTACAGACTCCTTGGCTTCTCCTGTCCTTGACACTCTCTTGGCGTCATACCAAGAACAGAAATCCTTAAGCGACACCATGAAACATTGGCCATCGTGGAAACAAAATTTGGCGTTGGTATAGTGTCGAGTCTGTCATTCGGAAAACATAGACTTGGCCAAGATGGATGCCGACGGTGCAAGGCGGATCGGTGTCCTGGTTGCAACGACTCTTCGCCCCAAACAGAACGCATTCGGGGCCAACGCACCAAAAGGACGAAACATTCCCATGCGCTTCCCCAGCCAACAGGGGCGTTCAGCCTCTCTCAAACGGCGCTGATTATGCACCACTCGCAGCCAAGTTACGCGCAAAATCCGTCAGGGTGTAAAATACAAAGTTTGCAGCGTTCTGAGTCACAACTCTCCCTGCGAGGATGCTGGTGCAGTGGTTACATTCCCATCCGCGGATCAAGAACTGGCTGGTTTTGTTTGTCCTGATGGCCATCATTCTGGCCGTCACGTCCCATGCTTCCCTGCCATCCTTGCGCCAGTGGCTGGTGTTTGGTGGGCTGACGATGGTTCTGGCTGCCCTCTGCGTATGGTTGCTGGCATTGGCACGCCCTTTGGAATGACACGACAGTTTCCCCTGCTGACCTGACAGAAACATGGCCAAAAGAGACTATTACGAGGTGCTCGGCGTTGGCCGATCCGCCACGAAGAACGAAATCAAGCGGGCTTTCCGCAAGCTGGCCCAGGAATACCATCCGGATCGCAACAAGGCCGCGGATGCGGAAGGCAAATTCAAGGAAGTGGCGGAAGCCTATCAGGTCCTGAATGACGACCAGAAGCGGCAGATGTACGACCAGTACGGACATGATGCCGAAAGAATGAGCAGTTCCCCCTTTGTTGACATGGGGGACATTGGTAGCCTGTTCGAGCAGTTCTTCGGCATGAACGTCGGGCAGTCAGGTGCCCGTAGCCGACGTCCGCGGCAGGGCAATGATCTGAGGGCCCTGATGTCCCTGACCTTTGGGGAGGCTGCCTTCGGGGTCACGAAGGATCTGGACATTGAAGCCATGGAGTTGTGTGATCGATGTGATGGTTCGGGCGCGGAACCGGGACATCCGCCCGAAGCCTGTTCCCATTGCCAGGGACGGGGATCCGTGCGCTATCACCAGGAAGTACCCCTATTTGGTTCGGTGGCCACCGAACAGACCTGTCCCGCCTGTGGCGGCATTGGACAGGAAATCAAGTTCAAATGCACCCGGTGCTACGGTGACAAGCGCGTCGCCGTGCAGCGTACCATCAGTGTCTCCATACCGGCCGGGGTCAACGAGGGCCAGCGGTTGCGTCTGTCGGGCCGGGGTGAACCGGGTTTCAACGGCGGGCCGCCCGGCGACCTCTACATCGTCTTTGATGTACAGGATCACCCGGTGTTCACACGGGAAGAATATGACCTGCACCTTGATGTGCCGATAACCGTTTCCCAGGCCGCCCTGGGTACGCGGATCTCCGTGCCCCTGCTGGAGGGCAATGAGGAAGATCTGGAAGTGCCGCCGGGCACCCAGCCGTTCACGACATTCCGGAAACGGGGCAAGGGCATTCCGCGCCTGCAGTCGGTAGGCCGGGGTGACATGATCATCACAGTCAATGTGATGATCCCGACCCGCCTGAACGAAGAGCAGAGAAATCTGTTCCGGCAGCTGAATGAGGCGGTGGGCGCAGACAGCCATGAGCCACGGCGTGGCCTGTTTGACCGCATTCATGACCTTCTGTCCTGAACCCAGGACTCCGGCCTGATTCCCGGGACTTTCAGGCCCGTACAGGCCCGTTCCATCCGCAAGCTGCCGGCCCTGCCGGTAACCCGCCATGACCCAGCTGGTGCAGATAAGTGTCGAAGTGGACGCCGAGGCGGCGGAGGCCGTCTGCGAGCTGTTCAATCGCCTGAACGGCCGGGACTGGGATGCAGATGCCCGCGATCACGGAGCCGGCGGGGGAGCGGTCATTGAGGGCACCGGCTTCCCGGATGTGACAGATGTGGATCCGGAGGCGATAGACATGTCCCTGGCCCGCCGGGTTTTGGTCAAGACGTTTTTGCCTGTAGGGGAACAGTCCGAGGAACTGCAGCAGCGGATTGCCGAGGGTCTGTGGTGGCTGTCACGGTTGCACCCTATACCAGAACCGGAAATTGAGATCCTGGATGACCGGGACTGGCAGGAAGCCTGGAAGGAACACTATGCCTCTTTCCGCGTGGGGGACCACTTTGTGATCCAGCCGGTATGGGAAGAACCCCTGCAGGCGGCCGATGACGTGGTGTTGCGCCTCAATCCGGGCATGGCGTTTGGTACCGGACTGCACCCTTCCACCCAGCTCTGCCTGGCCTTGCTGGAGCAGTTCGCTCCCCGGCGTGCCAGCATGCTGGATGTAGGCACAGGCAGTGGCATTCTGGCGATTGCCGCGGCCAAGCTGGGCATGACGACGATTGTGGGTACCGACACCGATCCCCTGGCCTTGCAGGTGACAGCGGAGAACGCCTGCCATAATGATATTGGCGAGATGCCACAGGTGTCATGGTCCATGCAGGAGGGATCCCTGCCGGCGACAGGACAGTTCGACATCGTGGTGGTGAATATCCTGCCCCACGTCATTGTGCATCTGCTGGAATGCGAAGGGTTGGCAGAACGTCTGACACCCGGTGGCATCCTGCTGCTGTCGGGGATTATCGAAGATCGGTCCGCCGAAGTGGAAGCATGTCTGCATTCCCTGGACTTCAGGGTCACCGCGAAGCTGTCACAGGACGACTGGGTGGCTTTGGCAGCGGGCAGAGTCTGAGGCGGCCAGGGAACGCGGCAGGGCCGAAAATCCGCGCAAACAGAGCATGATGCGGCGGGGAGCCGGTGAGAACCAGACGTTCCCTGGCGACAGACAACCACCAGATCCCGCATCCCCTGGAGGTCTGGACAATGGCCGAAAACTTCTCCATGCCCCCGGTCCTGTGCCGGGTGCTGTCCTTGCCCTGCCCTCCGGTTACAGTTGGCAAACCAGGTTCTGTACCCAAGGGTTCCTCACGGTCACCCTCCGTGCGCACCTGTCACTTCAACCCTGGCGTACAGTGCGGGCTGAGTCAGACAGCCTATACGGCCAACTTCCGGTTGTGCAACACCTCCTGCCGTATGTGCTGGCGCGAAGGGATCGAAACGGCCAGAAGCACGGCCAAGGTGATCTTGGCGCAAAGGCAAAGGGTGGTGGGAACCAGGACATCCCGTGGCGACAGGGTCACGCTGAGACCAAGTTCGATTCCTCCGCCTGACGCAGCCAGGGCGGAAAAGAAATAACCGCTTGTCCCGCCTGTGGCGACCGCCACCGCGAAGCCCACGGTCAACAGCCAATGGATTCCCAGCCAGGTGACGGCGGTACGCTGGACCCATGGCGGCCAAGGCTTACGGGATTGGGCCGCAGCGCACAAGACTCCCGCAGCTACGGAGTGCAACAACACCAGCATCGACTTGCAAGGCACGGATATTTCCGTTGCCCCCGCGGCCAATATCGCCCAGCAGGGCTGTGATGTACAGCTGCAGAACCGCCAGGGTGACAACAACGGGCCGGATAGGGCATCTGGCCATATCGAGGACCGTGTCTGTGCCGGTTAGTGACCAAAACATGCATTGGCTACGCCGCTCCCGTCTGCCAGGATGCAGCTTGGCACGGCGCCGCTGCCAGTTCTGTGCCTCCCCACGCATACACCGTGTCCGCGTTCCCGGGTTCTGCCACCGCGTCTCAGAGCCAACGCAATGTCCCTGATCTGACATTACAATTTGACAAAGGCGGGCCATAGGGAATTACGCACGGGCCCTTCCAAAATCCCGTGCCTGGCATGCCCTTGGTTTACAATGGCGCTGAGAGTAAATTCATACTTTCGCTTCCAACCCAATTACATATTAGGAGGAACTCCCCAATGAAGCGATTCAGAGTGTTTGCTTGCGTGTTCATAGTCCTGGCCCTGGCCCTGGCGGGTTGTGGCGGCGGTGAACCCGAGGCCCCGGCCGCGGAGGAAAGCACCGAAGCCCCCGCCGCGGAGCCGGCCGCCAGCACGGATGACGCGGCCGAAGCCCCCATGGTCGAATTCACCTCGCAGGTCGTGCAGTACAACACGATTGCCGACTACGAGAGTGCAACCGGGAACCAGATCACATCCTTCCAGCAGTCACCGATTCTGGATGCGCTGGTAGCCGATGGCACCTTGCCTCCGGTCGAGGAACGCCTGCCTGACCAGCCCCTGGTGATGCAGCCGGCCGACCAGATTGGCGAGTACGGTGGCACCATGCGGAATGTCCATGAGGGCAACTTCGACTTCCTGGAAGACCTGTTGCGGGAATTCCCCCATGTCTATGGCTCGAACATGCAGGGCGTACTGCCCAACGTGTTCATGGCAGCCGAGACCAGCGAAGACGGTCTTACCACGACCTTCACCATCCGCCCGGGCATCAAGTGGTCCGATGGCGAACCCTTCGGGGCCGATGACTTCGTCTTCTGGTATGAAGCCATCGCGGCGAACACCGAAATCAGCCCCAATGGCGTCAACAACATGAAGGTTGGCGGCGAGATGGGTACGGTCAGCAAGGTGGATGACAACACCATCGTCATGGAATTCATTGCGCCCTACGGTGTG
This sequence comes from Caldilineaceae bacterium, assembly GCA_963664185.2. Classification (GTDB taxonomy): domain Bacteria; phylum Chloroflexota; class Anaerolineae; order Caldilineales; family Caldilineaceae; genus Bin34. The sequence continues at coordinate 14,220 of CAXXOQ010000006.1, forward strand.
CTGCACGAGCGCCTCAACCGCTGGCGCCCCATGCCGTACGCACCGGCGCACTACCTGAAGCAGTTCCATCCCGACTACACCGATGCCGACGAGGTCAACGCTGTGGCGGAAGAGAAGGGTTTCTCGACCTGGGTAGAGCTGTTTGACAGCGAAAATGACTGGTACGGCAATCCGGATACGCCCACCATCTTTGCCTGGAAGGCTGTCACCCGGGGTGCCAGCGTACCTGTGCAGGAACTGGAACGGAATCCCTACTACTGGAAGATCGACGTGGCTGGCAACCAGTTGCCCTACGTTGACCATATCAACCGGCCCAACCTGGGTGACCGTGAGGCGATCCTGCTGGATGTACTGGCGGGTGAGAACGACTACATGAATCCCTATACCCTGGGTTATCTCACCAACTACCCCGTGCTGAAGCAGAACGAGGCGACCGGTGGCTACCGCGTCCTGCCCCAGTTCGGCTGGTCCGATGTTCTGGGTGTCGTTACCTTCAACATGTCCATTGATGACGAAGTCCTGCGGGATCTCTTCCGCAACAAGGACTTCCGCGTTGCCCTCTCCATCGGTTACGACCGTGACGAGATCAACGAAGTGGTCTTCAATGGCCTGTACAAGCCTTCCCAGGTTGCGCCTCCGGACGCCTCTGTCTACAACGGCGCGGACCCGGCCTTCAAGCAGCACATCGAGCATGATCCGGACCGGGCCAACGAAATCCTGGACGGCCTGGGCCTGACCTGGAACGATGACAACACCCAGCGTCTCCTGCCGGACGGTCGTCCGTTCGACCTGTCCGTCCAGGTGCATACCGGCTGGATACAGCAGGTTCCCATCGCGGAACTGATCGGACAGGGCTGGGAAGATATCGGTCTCAAGACCACCATCGTACCGCTGGAAGGCTCCCTCCACAGTGAGCGCCGCCTGGCGGGCGATTACGAACTCCAGATTCGTCCCGTCAACTGGGCTGGCCAGGCACCGATTATCGGCGCCATGCGCGGCGAGCCCATGCCCATCTCCCCCAACTGGCTGGTCAATCCGCCCTGGGCGCAATGGGTCATGACCGGCGGTGAGGAGGGTGAAGAACCCCCGGCGGGCGTCAAGCGCCTCTATGCCATCTTCGAGGAATTCCTGGCGGAACCCGATGCCGCGAAGCGCTTTGATCTGGAAGCCGAGATGTACAAGATCCATCAGGACAACCTGTGGGTCATCGGCTCCATCAAGCAGCCCGGCGACCTGGAAGCGGTGTGGTACGCCGTCTTCTCGAATCGCATGTACAATATCCCCAACCCGGTAGCCCCTGAGTGGTACTACGCCGCTCCCGAAACCTGGGCCTATCGTGCGGAGTAACGTTTAGCTGTCAAGTTAATGTCCGGGAGACCAGATTCTTCGCGGAGTCTGGTCTCCCATCCCCTTTACGGGACAAGGCCTGATGCTGCTCTTTATCGGCCGGCGCCTGCTCGTCATGGTGCCGACGGTCATTACCATTAGTATCGTGGGCTTCCTGATCATCCAGGCCCCGCCCGGCGACTTTGTCAGTTCCTATGTGGCGGGACTGGAAGCCCAGGGCGACATCATTGAACCCGAACTGATTGATGCCCTGCGCCAGCGGTTCGGACTTGGCTTGCCCGTCCACGTACAGTACTGGCGCTGGGTGACCAGCTTTGTGCAGGGCGATCTCGGGTACTCCATGGTGTACCGGGAACCCGTGCGGGACATCATCCTGCAGCGGTTGCCTTCCAGCTTTACCATTTCCCTGCTGTCGCTGATTCTGGTCTTCATGATCGGGATTCCAATCGGCATTCTGTCGGCCACCAAACAGTATTCTGTGGCCGATTATGCCTTTACCGTGGTGGGCTTCCTGGGGGTGGCCACGCCCAATTTCCTGTTGGCCCTGGTCGGCCTGTGGCTGCTGTTTGTATGGACCGGCAATGTGACGGTGGGTCTCTACTCGCCCGAGATGCAAAATGCCCCGTTCAGCCTGGCCAAGTTTATAGATCTGCTGGGCCACATCTGGCTGCCGGCCCTGATTGTCGGGACTGCGGGCACGGCAGAGCTGATCCGGACGATGCGGGCCAATCTGCTGGACGAACTGCCCAAGCAGTACGTCACCGTGGCGCGGGCCCGCGGGGTCGGTCCCACGAAACTGCTCTACAAATACCCGCTGCGCATCGCCATCAATCCGGTCATCAGCACCGTCGGCTGGCTGCTGCCGGTCCTGGTGGAGGGCGAGGTGCTGGTCTCGCTGGTACTGGGGCTGCCAACCCTGGCCCCGGTCCTGTTGCGCTCCCTGCTGCAGCAGGACATGTTCCTGGCGGCCAGCATCATCATGATCCTGGGGGTCCTGACCCTGATTGGAACCCTGCTGTCCGACATTCTCCTGGCCGTCGTCGATCCACGCATCCGGGGCACCGTATGAGTAACGCTGGCGCAGCCGGCGTGCCTGCGTCGGCCCTTCCGGACGACACCCTGCTGGCCGTACGCAACCTGCAGACGCACTTCCATTCCCGGGAAGGCGTCGTGAAAGCGGTGGATGGCGTCAGCTTTGAGGTCAAGCCGGGCGAGATCCTCGGCATCGCAGGCGAGAGTGGCTGCGGCAAGAGCGTAACCAGCCAGTCCATCCTGCGCATCCTGCCCAAGAACGGCCGGATTGTGGGGGGCGAAATCCTCTTCCAATACGAGAACCAGACCATCGATCTGGCGACCGCCGATGCGAATGGCAAGGCGATCCGGGATATCCGGGGCAAGGACATTGCCATGGTCTTTCAGGAACCCATGACGGCGTTCAGCCCGGTCCACACCATTGGCAACCAGATCATCGAGACCATTCGCATTCATCAGCGGGTAAGCCAGGAGGAGGCCCGGGAACAGGCCATTGAACTGTTGCGGCGGGTAGGCATGCCCAATGCGGTGCGCAACATTGATCAGTACACGTTCAATCTGAGTGGCGGCATGCGCCAGCGGGCCATGGTGGCCCTGTCCCTGTCCTGCCAGCCCCGCCTCCTGATTGCGGACGAGCCCACCACGGCCGTGGATGTCACCATCCAGGCGCAGATGCTGGAACTGCTGCGCGAAATCCAGGCCGATCTGGGCATGGCCATCATCATGATCACCCACGATCTGGGTGTCATCGCAGAACTGACGGATCGCGTCATGATCATGTACCTGGGCAAGGAGGTGGAGTATGGCACCGTGGAGGACATCTTTCATCGTCCCCAGCATCCCTACACGCGCGGCCTCCTGAATTCCATTCCCAAGATGGAGCCCGGGCGCGTGGCCATCAGTCCCATTGAAGGGTCCGTACCCAATCCCTATGCCATGCCCACGGGATGCAAGTTCTACCCGCGTTGTGCCGATTACATGCCCGGCATCTGCGAGCAGCGGGATCCGCCGCTCACCGAAATTGCCCTGGGCCATCAGGTGAGCTGCTATCTGTACGGTGGCAGGGAAGAGCTGGAGTCATGACCACCCCGGCGCAGGCACAGACGAACGGGCATGCCATCATCTCCGTGCGCAATCTGGTCAAGCACTTTCCCGTGGAGGCGGGCTTTCTGCGGCGCCAGGTGGGACTGGTCAAGGCCGTGGATGGCGTCAGCTTCGATCTGCATGAAGGGGAAACGCTGGCCCTGGTGGGCGAGAGTGGCTGTGGCAAGACGACCACCAGCCACTGTGTCATTCAGGCCCAGTCTCCCACGTCCGGAGAGGTGCTGTTCCAGCTGGACCGGGCCACACCGCCCGTGGATCTGACGCAGATCGAGAAGCGGGAACTGCAGGCGGCGCGGCGCAATATCCGCATGATTTACCAGGATCCCTACTCCTCCCTGAATCCGCGCATGACCCTGCTGCAGATCATCGGGGAACCGCTGGTAATCAATCGTATGGTGCAGGGACAGGCGGCCCTGCAGGAACAGGTGGCCGAGCTGTTGCAGATGGTCCATCTGGATCCCAGTACCATGAACCGCTATCCGCACGCCTTCAGCGGGGGACAGCGTCAGCGCATCGCTATCGCCCGGGCCCTGGCCCTCTCGCCCAAGGTCGTGATAGCAGACGAAGCGGTGTCGGCGCTGGATGTTTCCGTGCAGGCGCAGATATTGAATTTGCTGAAGGAACTCCAGAATCAGCTCGGCCTGACCTACCTGTTTGTCGCCCACAATCTGGCTGTGGTCAAGTACGAAGCGGATCGTGTGGCCGTGATGTATGCGGGCAAGATTGTAGAGATCGCCGAGACGGAAGAGCTGTACACCAACCCCCAGCATCCCTATACCGAGGCGCTGATATCGGCCGCGCCCAATCCGGACCCGGCGACCAAGGACCGTCCCCGCATCGTGCTGACCGGCGAGGTGGCCGACCCCGGCAACTTGCCAGGAGGCTGTGCCTTCCATCCCCGTTGTCAATATGCCCAGGATCGTTGCCGGACGGAAACCCCTGCCCTGCGCAACGTGGCCGGTGCCGCGGCACCGGGCCACCAGTCGGCTTGCCACTTTGCCGAGGAACTGGAACTGGTGGGAATTGCCAGTGGCCAGATGCCGGGAGAGACAGGCACGTCATGACCATAGTCCAGACCGCAGGCAACCAGCCGCGGGAGATGGATCCCGGGGCCCAGTCCGACCAGCAGCTGCTGGTCGCCTCCCAGTGGCAACTGATACGCTGGCGCTTCCTGCAGCACAAGCTGGCCGTGTTTGCGCTGATCGTGATCGGCATCTTCTACTTCATTGCCATCTTTGCGGAGTTTGTCGCCCCCTATGATCCCTATGAATTCAAGGCGGAACTGACGCTGGCACCGCCGCAACGCATCCAGTTTGTGGATGCCGACGGCAAATTTCATCTGCGCCCCTTTGTCCATCCCCTGACCAAAACCCTGGATCCGGTCACCTTTGCCCCGGTGTACAAGCCGGATGAGACCATCCGGCTGCCTCTGCACCTGTTTGTGAAAGGGGATCCCTACAAGCTGTGGGGCCTGTTTGAAGGTGATATCCACCTGTTTGGGCTCAAGGATCGGGAAGCGCACTTCTCGCTCCTGGGACAGGATACGGTAGGGCGGGATCTGTTCACCCGCATTGTTTTCGGTGCCCGCATTTCCCTGACTATCGGCCTGGTGGGCGTGGCCATGAGCTTTTTCCTGGGCATCCTCATTGGCGGTCTTTCGGGGTATCTCGGGGGCATCGTGGACCTGGTCATCCAGCGGATCATCGAATCCCTGCGCGCGCTCCCCACGCTGCCGCTGTGGATGGCCCTGAGCATTGCCTTGCCGTCGGACTGGCCCGTGGTGAAGACCTATTTCGCGATCGTCATCATTCTGTCCACGGTCGGCTGGACTGGCATCGCCCGGGTAGTGCGGGGCCGCTTCTTTGCCCTGCGCGAGGAAGACTTTGTCGGGGCGGCGGAACTGGACGGGGCCAGCAACCTGCGCATCATATTCCGTTACCTGCTGCCGTCCTTTATGAGCTACATCATTGCCCGCCTGACGCTGGCCATACCCCAGATGATCCTGGGAGAGACGGCCCTGAGCTTCATTGGCCTGGGTTTGCAGGCCCCCGCCATCAGCTGGGGAGTGCTGCTCAAGGATGCCCAGGCCATTCGCGTGTTGGCCCTCTCCCCCTGGCTGCTGTTGCCGACGCTGTTCGTGGTAGTCAGCATTCTGGCCTTCAATTTTGTGGGGGATGGTCTGCGGGACGCCGCCGACCCCTATACGCACGTGTAACTCCTGTATCCTGTGTCTGGTTATGTTGCCGGACGTCACATTCTTCTGCGAGGCCAAGCGCATGAACCCCTTTGTAGTGTCCAACGACATTCAATACGACAGCGATGCCTTGCGGCACCGGGCGGACCGCGATGGGTATCTGTTCCTGCAGGATTGTGTGGACAGGGAACCTATCCTGGAAGCGCGCCGGGATATTGCGGCCATCCTGCAGGACGTGGGCTGGATTGACGAGGGCACCGATCCTTTCGAAGGCATTACCACCCATCCGGCGCTCATTGCCGGTTCGCCGGAATTTACACCGGTCTATGACGCCATCCAGTGTCTGGAATCCTTCCATACCCTGGCCCATCATGAGGCTATCTGGGACATTGTGGGAAGGCTCCTGGGATCTGATGTCATGCTGCAGCCCAGCAACATCGCGCGCGTGATCTTCCCGACCGGCCTGGAACATACCACGCCCGCCCACCAGGACTTCGTCCATATTCAGGGCACTCCGGATGTCTGGACGGCGTGGCTGCCCCTGGGTGCCTGCCCGCCCGCCCTGGGTGGACTGAGCGTACTGACAGGATCCCACAAGGCAGGCATACTGCCTGTATCCCGTTCCCTGGGGGCAGGCGGACTGCGGTCCCATGTGGATGAGATGGAGGGCGAATGGGTATCGAGTCCCTTCAACCTGGGGGATGTACTCTTCTTCCACAGCCATACCGTACACCAGGGCGAGCCCAACCGATCCGGCAACCGTCTTCGCCTCTCCGTGGACTATCGCTACCAGCGGGCTTTGGATCCGGTTATGGAAAAGGTACTTGCACCGCATCAGGGCCGTCTGTCCTGGGAAGAGGTCTACAAGGGATGGAAATCTGACAAGTATCAATACCACTGGCAGCGCTTCACGCTGACACCGGTATCCAAGGAGGCCGTGCCCGTGGTAGGTGAGGACGACTGATACACGGTGACCTGTGAAGCCGGACATCTGTCTCGCCCAAACACACAGCTGTGGAGAACTGGCACCAAGGGTTGTTGATATCGTTCTCCTTATAACGGCGCAAGCATAGGACCAAGCATGATTGAAACGGTCCGGGTGCAAGGCTTTCGATCCCTGTCGGATGTGGAACTTGCGGGTTTGTCCCAGGCTACGGTATTGATTGGGGCCAATGGCTCGGGGAAGTCCAATCTCCTGCGTTTCTTCGAAATGCTGAGTTGGATGGTGCGTTCCCAAAGGTTGGGAGAGTTCGTGGCGCGGCACGGCGGGGCGGATGATCAATTGTATGGCGGCAATCGCTTGACCCCCCGCCTGGAAGCCCAAATAGGTTTGCGTACGCCAGCGGGCATGAGTGATTATCGTTTTGCCTTGGCCTATGCGCAGCCTGACAGATTTAATTTTGCCGAGGAGAGTTTCCGATTTAGTCCGTCCACGTTTCCTGACGCGGCCAAATGGCAATCCCTGGGGAGCCATCATCAGGAGGCCCGCATCGTTGAAGCTGCGCAGACGCCGGGATTCCAGGATGATTTTCTGGGCGTCAAAACCCAAACTGCCCGGGTGATTGTCAATCTGCTTCGTGACTGTTCCCTTTATCAATTTCATGACACATCTGACAGTTCCTCTTTCAAGACGGGGTGGGATAGATATGACTGCAACATCCTGCGTGCAGACGGTGGCAATCTGGCAGCCGTCCTGTACCGGTTGGAACGGAAGGACTTCAACAGGTACAAAATGATTTGCCGCCACATTGGTCGTGTTCTGCCCGAGTTCTCCCGATTTGCCATAGAAGAGCATTACGGACGGGTCCTCCTGAAATGGCAAGCCAAGGGCATGGACAAGGTTGTAGGCGCACATCTCACCTCGGACGGCGCTCTGCTCACCTCGGACGGCGCTCTGCTCACCTCGGACGGCGCTCTGCGCTTCTTTGCCCTGGTGACCTTGCTGAATCTGCCTCCCGAAATGTTGCCGCGTGTCATCCTCCTGGATGGGCCTGAACTTGGCTTGCATCCTTTCGCTGTTCGACTGGTGGGTGAAATGATCCAGTCTCTTGCCACGGAGCGACAGGTTATAGTAGCCACCCAATCACCGCTGCTGGTAGACACGTTTAATTTGGATGCCGTCTTCGTATTGGAATGGCAAGATGCACAAACGAAGTTTCGCAAGATTAACCCGGAAGAATATCAGTCCTGGCTGGATGAAAGCTTCACACCCGGAGAACTCTGGCAGAAAAATCTGTTGGGAGGACGTCCATAGATCCGGGTGGTGGAAGCCTTGCGATGCGTGTGAACAGGCTCTGGCATGCTCCCCGCAATTGGGCGGTCAGTTGGTCCAGACATGGCTGGTTGGCATGGAATGCCGGGACCGTCAAATGGTATGCTCAGGCGCGGCTGGGCAACGGGAGGTATGCGGCAATTCGTCGGCCATCAAGGAAATCGGTTGCCCCATGTGCATAGGGAACAGGTAGAAAAATGGTGCTTTATCCGACCTCAACCATCGCTGACAGTGGCCTTGTGTCCGAAAGGGAGAACCCACAGGAAAGGATTACCCATCCGTATAGCCGATGTAACTGTGTAAGTTCAGGTTACAGTTGGCGGGTTGTGATTCTGGATGACGGGAAGTCACCCGACGGGGAAATCGCTGAACTGACCCAACTGGTATATATCGGGTTCTTCTGATCCATCAGGAGTCCCTATCCCTGGACACCTGGGATGGCCAAGCGTTGGATCACACCACACTGCAAAACAGAAGTTGCAGCGGGTATGATGCCGGAACCGCCGTTGGGTCCGGATAAACGGCGATTCGCCTCTGGCTCAACCTGTTTGGTCTGATGGGGCCTCTGTACGCCGGATGGCATGATCCGCGGGGGCGTGGAAAGCCGTTTGTCTGAAAGGGACCTGTGACGTATTATGAATTCCGTTAATCTTGACTCATGTCTGCTTCCAGACAAGGAGGATATCTCAATGAAAGAGGCAATGGTTTCGCGGCGCCAGTTTCTCCGTACATCCGGACTTTTGGCTTCTGGACTTGCCTTGTCCGCTTGTGTCGTGGCTCCTCCCGCACCCGCCGACGCGGAGTCAATGGCAGCGGACGCGGCACCCAGTGTGATGACCTTCGCGTGGTGGGGATCCCCCTTTGAGAAGGACACCGTGGAAAACATGCTGGATGCGTTCACAGAAGCAACCGGCATTCCGAACGAGAAGCATCATTTGCCGTTTGGCGATTATATGAACAATATGCAGGCACGTGCCGCGGCCGGTACACTGCCAGATGTTTTCTATCTCTCGACCCCTTTCCTGGTGGCGTGGGCCCAAAAGGCGGTGATTAAGGACCTGACAGACAGGCATGCGAACGATCCGGAAGCTGATATCGAACAGATTGTCGAGGTGAACCGCTTCAAGGTCGGTGAGCGGATCTTCGGTACGGGCGCGTGCACCGAGCCCTATATGATGTTTTACAACCGCAAGATCTTCGATGAACAGGGTGTTGACTATCCTCCCGCCACCGTGGAAGAGGCTTGGGCCTGGGGTGATTTCATCGAAATTGCCAAGCAACTGACCATTGACGCGAACGGCAACACGGCTGCGGACCCGGGATTCGATGCGGAAAACATCCAGACCTTCGGTGTGGATCTGCCGCGCTGGGGAGGCTCTTGGCGCGTGTATTCGCCTGGGCTTTGGCAAAACGGGTCCGAGGTGTATTCTGCGGACGAAAACACCTTTCTTCCGGATCGGGAGATTGCCGTTGATGTATTGCAGAAAACGGCCGATACCTATGTCCAGCACAAGGTGGCGGCATCCCCCGAATTCTTTGCCCAGGTGGGCATGGGTTCCATCCAGCTCATGGAAAATGATCGGCTGGCTATGTTCCTGACGGGAAACTGGAGTTTGGAAGCGCTTTCCCATACCGACATTGATTACGGCGAAGCGGTAGTGCCCATTATGGGGCCCCACTATACGGTGTGGGCTCCTTCCGAGGCGATTGGCGTCAGTGAGCAGACGGCGGATATCGAATCGGCCTGGGCCCTGTACAAGTGGGTAGTTTTCGGTGAAGGCAGTCTGGCCTTGAGTCGGACGGGCCTATGGCAACCGCAGAGGGCGGATTTGCTTTTGACCGAAGAGGGCCGGTCCAAATGGATGACCGAAGGCGTGCATACACAGGATCACATCACGGCGGCCTGCATTCCCGCCGTGTACAATGCCCGCCGCATGCCCCTGCGCCTGGGACACAGCGAGGTTGAGGGCCGTTTGCTGGGACCCGCAATGGGGCCTGTGTATACGGGAGAAACCACCGCCCAGGAGGCATTGGATGCCGTGCTTCCGGAAATTGATGCGTTCCTGGCCGAGAATCCAAACTGGAAACCGTCCTGAGTTGGCTCAGGCTATGGGAGGCGCAGATGCCAGCATCTGCGCCTCATCCCTTGGGTTCTTCCCTGGAGCTTCTGCCACTGAAAGGTGAATGCCGTGAATACAGATCTGAGTCCAGACCAAATCAGGCAATTCCAGACAGAAGGTTTTCTGGTGCTGGAAGAGTTCCTGGACAGCAACGAATTGGAGGAATGGCGCACGGTGATCATGGACGCCGTGCAGGATCGGTTGGCGCTGGACCCGGCAGTGCAACAGGCTTTCAACGCCAAGTATGGTCCGGAAGCCCTGAAATTGCAGAACCAGGACGAGCCGCAGACATTCTATGCCAATGTGTTTACCCAATGCCTGCGCCTGGCCGATACCCATGCCGCTACGGCGCGCCTGATACGGGATCCCTGCCTGGGCGAACTGGCCGCCAGACTGACAGGTGTGGACGGCGTTCGCATCTGGCATGACCAGGCCCTGTTCAAACCGCCCTACGGCAACCAGACCACCTGGCACATGGATTGTCCCTATTGGGCTTTCCACACCCGGAAATCCGTGAGTATGTGGATTCCGCTGGATGATGCCACCCTGGCCAATGGTTGCCTGTGGTATCTGCCGGGTACCCATCGTCTGGCCACCTATGACCTGGTACCCATCAGCGAGAATATGCGCGATGTTTTTCTGGCCTATCCGGAATGGATGAGCCTGGAAGCGCAGCCGGCACCGGTGCCGGCGGGGGGATTGGTGGTGCACAATTCCATGATCGCCCATTCTGCCGGACCCAACATGACATCCGAACCACGGCGCGCCATGACGGTGGCTTTTTTCCCTGATGGGCTGACCTACAACGGCAACTGCGATACGCTCCCGGTGGAATACTACACCCATTTGCAGGAAGGGGATGGCCTGGATGATGATCGCTATGTGCCTCTGACCTGGCAACGCAGCGCATAGCCATCGCAGACTGATGAGTACGCGATGACGTTGATCGCAACCTACTTTGCGGATCCGGCACGACGGCGTCGCGCCCAGCGGGTACTGGCAGGCTACTTCTTTATATCCCCGGGTTTGCTGGGTCTCGCCCTGTTCCTGGTCGGTCCCCTGATCTATTCCCTGTGGTTGAGTCTGACCGAATGGGATATTATCTCGGCGCCGACTTTTGTGGGCTTGGAAAACTTCCGTACGGCTTTCCTGGACGACAAGCTGTTCTGGGTGTCCCTGTACGTTACGGTGCGGTATACCCTCGTGGCCGTGCCCCTCACCCTGATTGCCGCATTGGCCGTCGCCCTGTTGCTGGATGTCAAGTTGAGGGGTATTTCCGGGTTTCGGGCGGTGTACTATCTGCCTGCCATGACTCCCGCCGTCGCCTCCGTGGTCCTCTGGCGCTGGATATTCAATTCAGAATTTGGCCTGCTGAACTTCCTGCTGGATTTGGTCGGGCTGCCGAAAGTGGAGTGGCTGATTTCCACGGATGTGGTCATGTATTCCTTTTGGATCATGGCTCTCTGGAGCATTGGGCCCATGATGATCATTTTCCTGGCGGGTCTGCATGGCGTGCCGCGGACCCTGTATGAAGCTGCGGAAGTGGATGGGGCGAATGCGTGGCGCAAACTCTGGGCTGTGACCATTCCCCAGCTGTCGCCCGTCATTCTCTTCAATCTGGTCATTGGCCTTATCAACACGTTCCAGGTTTTTACGGCGGGCTATCTGCTTACGGCCGGTGGGCCCAAGAATGCCACCCTCTTCTATGTCCTCTATACCTACCGCAACGCCTTTGAATGGCTGAAGATGGGGTATGCCGCTTCGTTGTCCTGGGTCCTGTTTGTCATCATTATGATCATGACACTGTTCATATTCCGCTCCCTGGGTCGGGCGGTACATTATGAAGTCGGGTAATCCCCGGACAGGGTTCTGGTTTGCTTGCCCTGGCGTGCCTGCATGACGACAGCCGTACCTTCTACCAGCCCCGCTACGCCCGTACGGTCTAGGCATACGTTAAGCCGATATGCGACCAGAATCGCGATCTGGCTGCTGCTGTGCGGCGGTGGTTTCGCGATGATTCTGCCCTTTCTGTGGATGATCAGTTCCTCCCTCAAGTCCCGGACCCAGGTGTGGGTGTTCCCGCCGGTCTGGATCCCCGACCCTGTCCAGTGGCACAACTATATTGAGGCCCTGAGCGGACTGCCCTTCCATATCTATACTTTCAATACCTTGCGGATCACCGTGCCGGTATTGTTGGGTACCCTGCTGACGGCTTCCATGTGCGGATACGGGTTTGCGCGCATGCAGTTTCCGGGCAGGGATACCCTGTTCATGGTGTTTCTCAGCGTGCTGATGCTGCCCGCGATTGTGACCATGATCCCCGTGTTCGTACTGTTCACGCATCTGGGTTGGGTCAATACCCTGAAGCCATTGATTATTCCCCCGATGCTGGGGGGCGGGCCCTTCAATGTCTTCCTCTTCCGCCAGTTTTTCCGTACGATCCCCAATGAACTCTCAGATGCCGCCCGCATGGACGGCTGCGGGGAGTTGTATATCTATTGGCGGATCGTATTGCCTCTTTCGCGCCCTGTGCTGGCCACCGTCGCCATCTTTACGTTTCTGGCCAACTGGAATGATTTCATTGGGCCTCTGCTCTATCTGCAATCTGATTCCAAAAAAACCATCGCCCTGGGTCTGGCGACCTTTATGGGACTGTATTCCACCAATTGGGAATTGCTGATGGCCGCGGCTACCACCGTAACGATTCCGGCCCTGGTCCTCTTCCTGTTTTGTCAGCGGTATTTCGTGGAAGGTGTGGTCTTGACGGGGCTGCAAGGTGTCTGACACGGCGGGTTGCAAGCCAAGGCCGTCCAATCGTCAAGGCTGACTCCACCCGTGGCGTCGGGAAGACGTAGCGTGGATTGCAGGATTCGTGGGTGCAATCCCGTTGCGGAAGAATGCCTTGCCTGCCTGAAGGTTTGGCATGTCCGTTACCTCGATCGACCACCTTGGATCTTGGACGAAGCGAGATGCAGTGACCGTGAGGACACCGGGGGTAAGTTCCATGCCAAGTTTGTTTGGTGAGGTCAGCCTCAATCCTCATTATGGCGGACCTGAATCACCATGTTGCCTGTTGCCACACAGCGGTCTTTTTCGTCAAGATCCTTCAAGTGCTTAGTGGGTTCCTGGATTTCGCCAGGAAGTGTCTCTGAGGTTGTCGACTTGGTGGTACTTCCCGTCAACACCGATCACGGTCAAGAATACTGCATCGGAGCCCTGATTGTCGTCGGGACCATAATTTAGTTGAATGCCGTCAATGACTATCGTTTCAGCGTGCAACGACTGGAGGAAGCATTCCCGGCTGAGTTCTCGACCGCAGGCTTCGAGACCGGCCACGGCCAGACGCCCTGCAAGGTAGCCCTCCAACGAAACGAACCCGGGCTCCGCATGGGACTCGTACTCGGACAGCGCTCTGTGGTAACGCGCGACCACTGGGTTGCTGCCGTCCTGCGGCAACGGAACCACTTGCGTAACGTATACGCCAGCGCCGTCCTCCCCCAAGGCGTCCGCCAGGGCGTTGCTGCCTACAAACGAAAACGGCCATGAATACGGGGTCCAATTCACGCCGTACCAATTCGATAGTCCTGACGACAGGAGCATAGGAGCCAATCATAATGACGGCCTCCGGGTTTGCCTCCGTGATTCTGAGTGCAGCCCCCTTCACGGCGCTGGTGTTGCGCTCGTAGTGCCAAGACGCGACTGGTTCCAGTCCCCGGCGCTCCAAGGCAAGCCGCGTACCCTCCAACCCGTTCAAGCCGTAAGAGTCGTTCTGGTAGAGAACGGCAACGCGAGTAACGCCCAGATCCTCGGTGAGACGTGCCACCATCGCCTCGGTTTCCTGATAGTACGAGGCGCGAAAGTTGAGAACGTTGTCCAGGTGAGGGTCGCGCAGAAACTCCGCTCCGGTAAATGGGGCCAGAAAGGGTACCCCTGCCGCGTGCGCCAACGGGGAAGCAGCTCGGGAAGTAGGAGTACCGACGGCTCCGATGAGGGCAAATACCTGGTTATTCTCGATCAGCCGCTCCGTGTTGGTATAGGCAAAGTCGTCTTCGTAGGCATCGTCCAAGGACTCGAGCTTCAAATGGCGACCATGAACCCCGCCCGCCTGGTTGGCCTCGTGAAAAGCTGCCTCGATGCCCAAACGCATTTGCTGGCCCAGTTCTTGGGCTGGCCCAGTGAAAGCGGCGGACTGGCCGAAGAGAACCTGGGCGTCGGAAATCCCCGGGCTGCCTGCATCTTGATGCTCCAACGCTGCGTTGGACTGTACAGCTGTTGCTCCTGCGCTGTTTTCTTGCCTGGTTTCAACCTGCCCGTCCAGACACGCCCCGCCCAAGGCTGCCACCAGCAGGCTCGCTGTCAGCACCGAGGCTATGGGTCGGAAGACCAAGCGTCCAGTCAACTTCATTTCCGTCCTCCTTGGTTGAGCAAACATCCGTTGCTCCGGCGTTTCGGATTGCCTTGAGGAAGCAATTTCAACGAAATTGAATCGACTTTGCATTGCAGACGGAGCCGGGGCCTCAATGCTCGCCGGTGACCTCCACGACCATGAATTCCACGATGTCGCTTCTGGTGATGGATCCTATGAATTTTCTGGAATCCCGTTCTACGACAGGCATCACGGAAACAGACTTCTCGTACATACGTTGCAGCACATCTTCAATATGTTCGTCAGGCCAAGCCAGCGGGGGTTCGGGACGCATCACTGTCTTGAGTGGGGTTTTGGCCCACGAACCCTTGGGCAAGTACCTGAGCATCTCTACGGAGATAATGCCGGATATGTCGTCATTTTCGACCACCACATAGTCGTGCTGCCGGGAGGACATCCAATGTTCAGCGAGGTCGCTCACCGACAATGCAGGATTCGGGTGCGGCTGCGTCCGGTCCAGAATGTCGTCAACCGTGACGTCATGCAGCGCGAATCGAGGTATGCCCCCAGGCAGGTCGTCCAGCGCGTCAGGCAGGTCGGACCGGTGACTGGCTCGGTTGACCGTGTAGCTAATCACCGGCGGCATGATAAAGAGGTAACCGAACATTACAAGCACCAGGAAGGAAAACACGCCCTCCTCGATGACTCCCGAATCCCAAAGGACGAGCAGCAGGGCGATTTCCGCCACTCCTTTCCCCAGCAGTCCAGAAGCGACGGCGTATGGAACTGTGAGGCGCGAAACGAAGGCGCCGATAAAAGCGCCGGCGAAATTCCCGAATAGCGGGATCAGCGCCAATCCGGCCATCGTCCACAGCGGCAAGTCGGCGAAGGAGAAGCTGAAGCTCAATCCGGCCGAAGCGAAAAAGAGGGGTACGAACAATCCGTCTGCAACACTGCGGAGTCCGGGGACGATCTCACGCCGCACTTGATGGGACAGCCCCGACAGCGATGCGCCGAACAGCAAGGCCCCCAATGAGCCGTGCAAACCCATCACTTCTGCGCCGAAAACCATAAGGAACAGCACCCCAAGCAGCAGGCCTAGCGCAAGCTGCGGAACCCTGATTACCCGCTGGAACAGCGTGATCAACGGAGGTAGCACCCGGGACATCAGAATCCAGGACACCACCGTAAAGCCGACAATCTTGGCCAGCAAGAAAAGAATCCCGGATGCGGATGCCTCTTTATCGTGTTCACCTATGCTGAACCCGATCACCAGCAACACGACCAACTCGGCGATGATTACAACAGTGAAAATCTGCAGTCCGATCGGTCTCGTCAGCTGACCGTCGTCCGCGAGCACTTTGGCCACAATGCCCAGGCTGGTCATCGATAGCACTCCAGCCAAAGCCAGCGACTCCATGAAACTCAGTCGGAGTCCGAAATCGAAAATGGCTTCCGTAGTGACTAGCAGTGAGATCCCCAGTGAGATGATCACGGAAAGAATGGCCGCGATGAAATAGCGCCCTCTGATGGATGACATGAAGCTGGATATGTCAACCTCGTCAATGCCAATCAGGAAAAAGAACAGGAAAACGCCCAGAGTCAGCAACAGTTCGAGGTGCAGCGAAGACTCAATCCACCAGACGCCGGTCAACCGCAGAACCGGGCCCAGCAGTATTCCTGCCGTCGCGTAGGCGACTATCGCCTTCTGGTGAAAACGGCGGAATACCCCCTCGGTCAACTTTGCGACTATGATTAGCAACCCTAGGGACAGCAGAGAACCCGAGTGATCTATTGCACTTTGAAGGCCTAACAGTTCGGCTATCCCTTGAAGCGAGAACCCTTCCATAAGCAGATCCGTGTGACCATCCTTACAGTGCGATCAAAGCGCTCTCCCAACTGCGCTACAGCCCCTTACAAGGCACCTGATAATATAAATCCTGCAAGACACAAGTCAAGAATAATAAGTTCTGCAAGGCACAAGTCAAGAATGTCACAGGACTGTTACGGACAGGGTGTGAATCCATGAAATGGCATGCGAGATGGTGCAACGGAGACTGCCTGGCCCGCGCAATGGAACTCACCTTGACAGGGGCATTGACAGCCAATAGAACGAACGTTAATTCACTGGAGACTGGGAAGGCGTCCAGGCAATCGCACCATGCAAGTTTCACGCGGGTCAAGGGCATCACCTGAGCGTCTGTCGATTCCGATTGCTTGGGCGCAGATCGCGCTCGTGGGGCCAGCCACAGTTCCCAAGGGCAAGGATGATGCCTCCGTTGGCATGACATGCGAACCTGTCAATCGGGCAAGCTGGGCTGGCTTCCCGCCAACGGTATCTGGAACACATATAATGGAAGGGTCTGTGGGACAATGGACCCGGGAAGGCTGGTGCCTTTACCTTGGGCACACAGGGATATGCAGCAAGAGGAGTCCACAAATCAATGTCTGAATCCAATGGTGTTATGCGGTCAGCAGCCTCGGAAGAGAAACAGATTCATGATGTCCTGATCATCGGCAGTGGTCCGGCAGGTTTTACGGCGGGTCTGTATGCGGCCCGCGCCAATCTGAATCCCATTCTCTTCACAGGCCAGGAATATGGGGGACAGGTATCCCTTACCTACGAAATCGAAAACTATCCCGGATTTCCCGAGGCGCTGGGCGGGCCGGAACTGGTGGAGAGGATGAAAGCCCAGGCCGAGCGGTTTGGCCTCAAGGTGGAGTTTGATCATGTGTCGGAGATTGTGGTAGATACCAACCCCTTCGTGTTGCGTACCGAATCGGGACAGGAATACCTTACCCGTTCCATCATTGCCACGACCGGCGCTCGACCCCGCTACCTGGAAGTTCCCGGCGAGCAGGTATTGACAGGCAAGGGAGTCAGCTATTGTGCGACCTGTGATGGCTTCTTCTTCCGCGAGAAGGACGTGGTGGTTGTCGGGGGCGGGGACAGCGCCCTGGAAGAGGGTCTGTTCCTGACCAAGTTTGCCACCCGCGTGCGCATCATTCACCGGCGGGATGAATTGCGGGCCAGCAAGATTCTGCAGAATCGGGCGCGGGCGCATGACAAGGTGGAATTCCTGTTCAATCAGGTGGTAACCGGCATTAACGCCGGGCCTGAAGGCTCCGTGACCAATGTGGACATCCGGAATACGCAGTCCGGTGAAGAAGGCAATCTGGCCACGGATGGTGTGTTCATCTTCGTGGGTCACATCCCCAACAACGAGCTGTACCAGAAGGATTTCCATCTGGATGATGAAGGTTATCTGGTCACGGACAAGAACATGCGGACCAATGTCCCGGGGGTGTTTGCGGCCGGCGAGATCCAGGACAAGGTATTCAAGCAGGTTGCCACAAGTGTGGGCCAGGGCTGTGCTGCCGCCATGCAGGCCGAGAAATTCCTGGCGGAGCTCGCCGAGGAAGGTTTTCCGGGCAAGGATCACGATCCCCGCGAATTTGCCGAGGATGTCCGCGTCTTCTTTCCCGCCTGAGGCATACTGACCGTACGGAGCCTGATCCACCGGATCAGGCTCCTGTCCCATTTTCCGGTGGCAGCCCCCATGGCTGCACGCTCCCCTTTCCCCACATCAGCCGATTCGTCTGACGACGCCCCCGTGCGTCATGCCGCGTACCTGGCCTTGGGTTCGCTGGCGGGTCGTATATTGGGCCTGTTGCGGGAAATCACCATTACCCGGCTCTTCGGCCAGACGGGACTGGTCAGTGCCTTTACGGTGGCGAGTCAAATCCCGATCATGCTGCACGACCTGATCGTGGGCGGCTATGTGAGCGCAGCGTTTATCCCGGTGCTGACTTCACGTCATGAGCAGGACTCACCGGCCGCATTCGGGCGTCTGGTAAGTGCCTTGCTGTTCGTAATGGGGGTGGTGCTGCTGCTGACGGCTACCGTCATGGTGCTGGGAGCTCCCTGGCTGGTACGGTGGATGGCCGGCGGTTTCGCGCAGCACGATCCGGCATTGCTGGATCTGACGTCCGGGCTGGTCCGCATGATGGGGCCGGTCCTGTGGCTGACCGGCATGGCGGGCATTCTCAATGCCATACTCTATGCGATGCGCCGCTTTGCCTGGCCTGCCGTGGCCAATGCCCTCTTCAATCTGGGCATTGTGGCCATTGCCCCCTTCCTGGCCGATACCATGGGGGTGCATGCCCTGGTGCTGGGCCTGTGGGCTGGCATCGGCTTGCAGGCCCTGATCCTCGCCTCCGATCTCGGTCGGGCCCGCATTTCCCTGCGGCGGACGATCTGGCATCCGGGGCTGCGTGAAATCCTCTGGCGCTATCTGCCTATTGTGCTGGGCCTGCTGGTATCCCAGATCCAGATCTTTGCCGATCGCCGGTTGGCCAGTGGGACGGGTGTTTCCAGTATCGCCTGGATGCGCACCGGGACCACGCTGCAGCAACTTCCGCTGGGCCTGATCACCATTTCGGCCGGCCTGGCCACCCTGCCCATCCTCAGCCGTGCCTTTGATCGCGGGGATATGGCGGAATACCGGTCCCGGCTGCTGCAGGGGCTTTCCTATGTGGCTTTGCTGATGGTGCCGGTATTGCTCTTCATGGCGGTGCTGGGGGAACCCCTGATCCGCCTGCTTTTCCTGCGGGGCGAATTTACCGAGGGGGATGTCGGCCAGGTACTGGCGGCCACGCGGGTTTACCTGCTGGGTGCCTTTTTCGCGGCCATGGACCATCTGCTCAACAACGCCTTCTATGCCCGCAAGAACACGGTGCTGCCGACCGTGGTGGGTATCGGGAGTGTGGTGCTGTACTTTCTTGCTGCCCTTTCCCTGATGCCCGCTCTCAATTACATGGGGCTGGTTTGGGCTGACACCCTGAAACATACCGGCCATATGCTGGTGATGCTGGTGCTGGTTTGCCGGTACGGCTTTGAACACTGGCGCGACTTGCCAAAAGCCCTGGGACCGCTGTTGGCCAAAATCGCGTTGGCGGCCGGTCTGGCAACGGTGGTGGTCTGGGGGGGACAGACCAGTCTGGCGCCATGGCTGCCACCTTCATTCTGGAGCGATCTGATCATGGTCGGTGTGAGCGGAGCTGTCGGACTGCTTGTGTACGGCATAGGACTGCGCATCTTGCAGGTGCCGGAATTGGCGCTGGCAGGTGACAGAATCCGGAGCATTCTGGGGACCGCCCGGAAGTAGATGCAACCGGCGCCACCTGCAGCCATGCCAGACCATCCCGGCACGGTGGTGTCCGCTGTCGGGATGGTCTGGCATGGCTGCAGGCTGGCGTGTCTGTGGTGTGACCTGAGGCTTATGTGGAGCAGGCACTTACGGGCCAACTTGCATCCGCATGTTCCTGTCTGTATGGCTTGGCGGGAGAATGCAGGCGCGTGTTGCCGGATGACTGCGCGCGGGCTAAACATGATGTCACAGCGGGAATCAAGTACAATGAAAAACTGCGATTCCCGGGATCCACGGGTCAAGCAACACAGAAAGGGTTTTTTCCATGTCCAAGAGGCGACGACAAAGAAATCGGGGCCGCCAGCAGGGACAGGCTTCAGGCAGGCAGAAACGTGTATCCCTGCCGGTACCCCAGGCAGCTGCCTCTCCCGGTCCTGCCGTGCCGGAAGCGCCGGTGGCCACGGTGGAACCGTCACCCGCCCCTGTGCCGATACCATCCAGGGCAACCCCATCCGCCATTGCCCAGGACTATGCGTATGTGGGGCGTGACATCAAGTGGATGGCCGGTACTTCGGTCCTGCTCTTCCTGCTGATAGGGCTGGCCCATTTTGTGATCTGAAGCTGCCTGGACAGCAACGCCACGGGATTGCGCTTGGCCGCCCGCCCGTCCTGATCCGTACTGTGTCTGACCCATGAAATTCCGGTGGATCCTGTTGCTGGTGCTCGTGGTAGCCGTGATGTTTCTGGCCCGCCCCAAGGAATCCTGGACAGAAGTAAAGCGTTCCTGGGCCCGGCGCGAATGGATTGTGACCATGTTGCTGGTGGCCGTTGTCGTCTACTTTCTGTACGGTGTATACACCATGTACACCGAGAACACCCTGCAGCAATTGCGGGAACTTTGGCGATGAAAGGCGGAAAGCCGCCGCAAGTGCATCTGGACCGGGCGGCAGATAC
Organism: Caldilineaceae bacterium; assembly: GCA_963664185.2. Classification (GTDB taxonomy): domain Bacteria; phylum Chloroflexota; class Anaerolineae; order Caldilineales; family Caldilineaceae; genus Bin34. The sequence goes on from CAXXOQ010000006.1 coordinate 34,759, forward strand.
CGTGGCCCCCGTCTTGCCGCCCGGTCCTTCTGCCAGTTGCCCCATTTGGGCGCTGCCCGGCACCACCATGATGTTCCTGGTCTGAATCCGGTTGTGGCTGTCCACCACGCCCGACGGATTTTCCTTCACCCCTTGCAATGAGACAATCCCATGACCAAAATCTCGTTCATCGGTGCTGGCAGCACCGTCTTCGCCAAAGCGCTTCTCGGAGACATTCTCAGCTATCCGGAATTGCAGGATGTCACCATCTCCCTGTATGACATCGATCCGGAACGCCTGCGCACTTCGGAACGCATGGCGCACAAGCTGGCGGCGGTCGTCGGGGCCCAGCCGGTGATCGAGGCCACCACGGACCGCACGGAAACACTCCGGGATGCGGACTACGCCATCAACATGGTGCAGATCGGGGGGTACCGGCCGAGTACGGTCATCGATTTCGAAATACCCCGGAAGTACGGTCTGACCCAGACCATTGCGGATACGCTGGGCATCGGCGGCATCATGCGTGGCTTGCGCACCATTCCCTTTCTCCTCGACCTGTGCCAGGACATGGAGCGGTGGTGTCCGGAGGTAACCCTGCTCAACTATTCCAACCCGATGGCCATGCTTTGCTGGGCGATCGCGGAACGGTCAGGGATTGACACGGTGGGTCTCTGTCACAGTGTGCAGGGGACGGCCGGGCAACTGGCCCGTGACATTGATGTGCCGATCGACGAGATCAGCTATGTGTGTGCCGGCATCAACCACATGGCCTTCTACCTGTCCTTTGTGCGGAACAGCGCAGAGGGCAAGACGGATCTGTATCCTGCCATCCGGCAGGTAATCACCGAAGGTCGCGTGCCGGCGCACAATCGGGTGCGCTACGATATGCTGAAGCGCACGGGCTACTTCGTGACGGAATCCAGTGAGCACTTCGCGGAATATGTGCCCTGGTTCATGAAGCGGGATCGACCGGATTTGATTGCCGCGCTCAACATTCCCATTGACGAATACCTGCGGCGCTGCGAAGTCCAGATCACAGGCTGGCGTTTCATGAAGGAGAAGATCGAGAATCCCGAGGCCGACCTGGCGGAGGAGTTCCTGGCGGCCATGCAGGAAGCCGGTGTGGCCGCAGAGCACCTGCCCTATGTACGTCGGTCCTTCGAGAATCTCTATGAAGTGGAACGCAGCCACGAATATGGTTCGCTCATCATCCACAGCATGGAAACGGGTGTGCCCCGCATCATTTACGGGAATGTCCCGAATGCCGGTCTCATTGACAACCTGCCGGACGACTGTTGCGTGGAAGTGCCTTGCCTGGTAGATGCGAATGGGATCCAGCCTACGCATATTGGCAAGCTTCCGCCCCAACTGGCGGCCCTGATGCAGACCAACATCAATGTGCAGGCCCTGACGGTGGAGGCGGCCCTGACCCGGCAGAAGGAGCATGTCTACCATGCCGCCATGCTGGACCCGCATACCGCAGCGGAACTGGATCTGGACCAGATCTGGGCCATGGTGGATGAACTCATGGAGGCCCATGCGGATTACCTGCCCCCGTATCAGTAGGAAGCCAGGACGGCGGAGATGGGGCCAGACATGGGCAGCGCCCCCTCCAGGAGTCGAACCTGGGACACGAGGTTTAGGAAACCTCTGCTCTATCCTCTGAGCTAAGGGGGCACCGCTCCATCCTACCGTCTGCCCCCGGACACGTCAAAGAATGGCATATCCCCGTGGTTGGCGCAACGTCCGGGAAGATCCGGAAATCCCTTCTGTCCATAGCTCCGCCCCCTGTACCGGGAAGGCCATCAGGCCCTGCCCTCAGGTCCCGGTTGGTCCATAGGGGATCTTCCTGCAGCGCGCCGTCCGGAGACTGCCTGCATGGGGGATCCATTCCGGTTCGGGCGAAATTTCACGGCGTCTGCCCTTGTAATTGATTTGGTACAACGCTGAACAAAGTGATAGAGTCCCCCTGATCGGTATATTGGCTCATTCATAGACATCCTCGCTCTCATCAAGCCACTTGCCCGTCAGGCAGTAACGTTTGCCTAGCCAGTGTTGTGTATTACAGGCATGCTTGAATGAGATATCCTGATTGCAGGAAATCGGTTATTGCTGTGCCCATAGGCATGATGGCCTGTGGGCCGAATCATGGTTTTTGCCAGGTGCAGCGTGTGTGCCTGGTTGATGTATGGAGATAAAGAAGGACCCATAGGTGCCCCAATGAGTTACCGGGACGAGTCGATATCCTCACCGCGCTATGGCCAGGCCGGCCAGTCGCACCACCTGCGGGGAGACTACGACGATGAATTGGAGGATGTGCGCAGGCATGCCGTGGTGCACGGCACGGTGGTGGAGGCCCGGGAGAGGGAGATCATAGTTCAGATCAATGGGGCCAAATACGAAGGCAAGGTCACCCAGCAGGAATTGTCCCGGTTGCCGGACGACTTGCAGAGCACCTTGCGGGAAGAGGGCCACAGCCGGGATTTTTTCGTGCAGTACACGCCGCGGCAGCACGACCAAAAAAAGGACGAGACACCCTATTACATCCTGACGATTACCGGTCTGTGGCGCAACGAGGACTGGACGATGGCCGAGAATGCCCTGCGCACGGGGGACACGTTCACGGCGGTGCCGGTGAAGGCCAACAAGGGTGGATTGCTGGTCCGCTTTGGGAAGATCGAGGAAGGCTTCGTGCCCCTGTCCCATCTCTGGAACTTCCCCTCCTCCCGGGATCCCAAAGAGCGGGAAGAAATCCTGTGGGAATGGGTGCGTGAGGCACGGGAACTGCTGGTCAAGGTCATTGAGGTGAATCGGGACAAACACAAGCTGGTGCTGTCCAACCGCCTGGCCGAGAAGGACAGGAATGCCGAGCAGCAGCGGAGTCGGTTGGCCACCCTCAAGACCGGCGATATCGTGAAGGGCACGGTCCGCAACATACGGGACTTTGGGGCCTTTGTCGATATTGGCGGTATCGAGGGCCTGCTGCACATCAGCGAAATTGACTGGGATCTGGTGCGGCATCCCAGTGACCATTTCAGTGAAGGGGATGTGCTGGATGTCAAGATCCTGCATATCGATATGGAGAAGAACCGCATCAAGCTCAGCCTCAAGGCGCTGACCAACACCCCGTGGCAGTCGGTCGAGAGCAATTACCGGGTGGGCCAGGTGGTGTGGGTGGATATCACCAAGAAGAAGCAGTTTGGGGTCTTCGCCAAGCTGGAAGCGGGGGTCGAGGGACTGATCCACATCTCCCAGATTGCGCCCAAATCGGTGTCGGATCCCCTGAGCACGATCCAGGAAGGGGATCGCGTGGAAGTGGAGATCCTGCGGATCGATGCCGCCAACCAGCGCATCTCCCTGAGCCGGTCCAAGGTTTTGGGCGACGACCCGTTCGGGACGTCGGCTACAGACAGCAGCTTCTTCAGCGGAGAGGACGACTACGATTCATATTCCTATAACGACGACTACAATTATTGACATAAATTAAGACAGGGCACGTTGTCCCAGGGATCCTGGCACCTGTCGGGCCAGCGCCTGGCGCACTTTCCCCGGTGGCTGATCCCCTTCCGGTTCGGCTTGCCGGAACATCGGCGATGGGATTAACGTGTGGACGGCCCATGGCCAGCACCAGGATCAGGTATACGACGGGAGGGGGCGTGGTCATCCACGCCGACCAGGTATTGTTGCTGGATCGGCCCGGCAGGGGTGAGGTCCGACTCCCCAAGGGACATAGGGATCCCGGGGAAACCCTGGCCGAGACCGCCCTGCGGGAAACGGCCGAAGAGTCGGGCTATGCAGATCTGGAGATTCTGGCGGATTTGGGTGCCGATAAGGTGGCGTTTCAGTATCAGGACAAGGACTATCTGCGTACGGAACACTATTTTCTGATGCGCCTGTGCTCCCGGGCGCAAATCCCCAGGCCACAGTCAGACCAGGCCCAATTC
>CAXXOQ010000007.1:0-5735 GCA_963664185.2 Caldilineaceae bacterium
GGTGTGATGTTGACCGACATAGGCAATCCAGGCACTCTGCTGGCCCATGAGGTAATCACCGGCCACGCCGTTTTCCGCCAGCACGGTGCCATGCAGGAGTTCCATGGGACCGCGCCAGAAAACGCCCCCGTAGCCCGCCATGGGACGGCCTTCGGTGGTCGGGGAACCGAAAACCACATCCTCCTGTCCGGGATTGGTGAGCGCAAAATCGAAGTCCAGACACCAGTAGCCCTCGGCGGGCATGACCCCGCCGACAGCCTGCGCGCGGCGTTCGTGCAGGAACGGCTGCTCCTGCTGATCCGGCGTCCACCAGTCCAGGGTCTGCTCCCAGCGCTGCCACTGATCCGCGTCGGGGGCAGCGGCCTGGGTCCGGGTGAAGGTGCGGTGTGCCTGACAACCCATATTGTCCAGGTGCTGATATCCCTGATCCCGCACGAAGGTGGGACCGCCCCAGAAATTGAAACCCGACACCCAGGGGCAGGCCAGGCTGATGCCGCTGTGCCATTCGTGATCATAGGGTTTTTCCATGGTGACCACCTGCCCCGCCAGCGTTTGCACGGGATGGAAATAGGGGCGTGGCCCCTGGAGGGGTGTCATATGGGGCTGGAGGTTGTAGCGGCACAGGCGCTGCCGGCCGTACCGGATTTCAATATGGTGCTGCCCGCGGGCATGGATCGAGAGCATGTTCATGGTGTTGCAGGGTCAGGTGGCATGCAGGTCAAATTGTCCGTTCATCAGGTAATAGAAGGGATCCGGGGGACGGATGCTGCCCCGTGTTACCGGGACACCCTCCAGGGCGGACTTGTAGAAGGCGGTGAGAAATTCAATCGTACCGCGTACACCGGATCCGCTGACCGCCGGCCGTTCATTGCGTTCCATACTGTCCAGCAGGGCACCCACCTGGGTCACATGCGAGGCCGGAATGTGCTGGGGTATCTGGGACCAGCGTTCCAGCTTGTGCTCGTGGGGTGAGCCGTCATAGGTGCTGAACCGCCAGTTCTGGTTCTCGTAGGAATAGAGACTGTTCAGTTCCACCGTGGCGTCGGTGAAATCCAGACGCATGTAGCTTTCCTGGCGAGGGGAGAGAATGCTGTTGGTAATATTGGCCATGGCGCCATCGGCAAAGCGGACACTGGCCATGGAAACATTGTCCACTTCAATGTCGTATTCCAGGGTGCCCAGCATGGCCCGAATCTCCTGCCATTCGCCCATAAGCCATAACAGGAAGTCCATGATGTGAATGCCGTGCACCACGGTGCAGCCCCCGATGGCTGCCTGCCACGTTCCCCGCCACTTGACGGCAAAATAGGGATCGCCGCGGTACCAGGTGGTGAGGACATTGGCGACCAGCAGTTTGCCCATGGTCTGATCCCGGATCATCTGCTTCAGGTGCTGGCCGGCGGAACCAAAACGCCACTGGAAGACGCTGGCACAGAACCGGCCCGTATCCTGTTCGGCCTGTTCAATGCGGTCCATTTCCGCCAAGGAGGCACAAAGGGGCTTTTCGCACAGGACCCAGGCGCCCGCTTCCAGTGCCAGGATACTCAGATCGGCATGTACACCCGGAGGCGTACAGACATGCACCAGATCGGGTTTTGTCTGGTTCAGCATGGTCTCGGCCGACACAAAGGCCTGGGGAATGTCATGGACATCGCAAAAGGTCTTGACGCGGTCCTCGTCTATGTCCACCGCTGCCACCAGTTCCACCCGGTTGGCGTGAGCCCTCAGGGCCCGCACATGACCATTGGCAATGCCGCCAGTACCAATGATGGCGGCGCGGTATGTGGTTTGCATAGGGTTATGACTTGCACTGCAATGGTTTACCAAGAGTCCAAGCCTACCAGCTTCCGGCCCAGATTGGTCAAATGGGCCGGTGCGCCCTCATGCTGGTCCAGTTTGCGTGGATCACTGGGAAAGGCCCGTGGCAGTTGATGTCCCATGGGCCACCGCCTGCGCCAGCGCCGCACCTGATCCTGGCGTATCTCCTCCAGCGTCGGATCGGCGGGTTGCATGGCAATGTACTGGGCCAGACGCGGCCGGTCCGTGCGGTTGGGTCCATTGCCGTGTAGCAGTGCGGTATGCCAGATGACCAGATCCCCGGCCTCTCCCTCTATGGGTACAATTTCCAGGTCCCGAATGTCCGGATTGCGGAGTTCGGCATCCGGTTGCTGCCAGGACAGGATTTCGTCCACGATCCGGTGGGAGCCAGGCACGCACTGGAAACCACCCTGATCGGCGGTGGTCTGCGTGAGGCACAATACGCCCTGCACCCGCAGGTCGATGGGCCAGGTAGTGGGATCGAAGTCCCAGTGGATGAAACCCTTGTAGTCGTGATCTGTCTTGACCGGGGGATTCATGTTAACGCGATCCAGTTTCACCCACAGATCCTCGCGCTCAAACAGTTCGCTGTAGATCTGGTGAATGCGGGGATGCTGGCGGGTATCCCACAAGGCCTGGTGGTGGTACAGTTCCACCATGCCGGGCTGGCTATGCCAAGGCGGCAGGGAGTACCAGGTTTCCGGATTGTCCGGGTCCATGCCCAGGAAAGTCCAGGTCGCATCAACAACTGCGTCCAGCAGATCCTGTGGCACTGCGTGCGGCACGACAATGTAGCCATTCTCGTCCCAGAAATCCAGATCATCTTTGCTCAAGACAGCCATGACAGCTCCTTTGGGGAATTAGGCAGTGCAAAGGTTGGTGCAGGTTTACAGGCGAGTGTTGCCCCAAGAGCCTGTAACCTGGCCCCATTGTATTCTTTCCCTGATGGTGGGCAGTGGCCATGCAACATCTGGCCCAAGGCAACTGTGGCCCGAACAAGCATGCGCTCCAGCCCATCCATGTGCAACTCCAGGTGGATGTCATTAATTGTAGCAACATAACATATGGACCTGGCATCCTTCCCGCGACGGCGATTCCTGTCTGTGCAGGTGAACACGCGGGGAATGGGCTGACCGCTCCGTTCACGCGCTCCAAAAACTGCTGCCATCCTGTGGTATCCACTTGGCTGAATGTTCGTACCACCGATGCATAGGGAAAAACGTGCAGAAATCAATATCTGCAAGGAAAACCTGCTCTTTAGGCCACAAGAGTGCAAGGTCCAGTATAAAGACCGAGGCAGCCATGGGTGATCCTGAACCTGCCACACCGAACCGACAGACTATACGGTATATGCGGAAAAACGAGCCAGTTTTTGTTGAAAAAGCGTATTGTGCAGTACTTCGCGGTTAACTACCGGTCCCGGGATCCTGCCTTGGAGCACGGTCAAGACATACTCGGCCGCCAATTGGCCATTCAACTGGTACAACTGATCGGTCCAGGCAAGAGTGTGGGGAGCCAGAATCACGTTCTCCATTGCAATCAAGGGACTTTCCACGGGCAGTGGTTCTGGATCCAATACATCCAAACCGGCCCCGGCAATGGCTCCGTTTCTCAATGCTGCTATCAACGCATCCTGGTCCACGATAGGTCCACGGGCGGTGTTGATGAGATAGGCCGACTCCTGCATGGCAGCGAAGCGCTCGGCATTCATAAGATGATGGGTGTCTTCGTTGAGGGGACAGTTCAGGGAAACAAAATCCGATTCGGCCAGCACTTCCTCCAGCGACACCAGCTCCACGCCCAAAGATCGGGCAGTCTGTTCATTGCCATATGGATCGTAAGCAAGTTTTCGTGCAAGGTTGAAAGGAGCAAGCAACTGGAACAGGTCCGTGCCGATGTTGCCGAGTCCTACGGAGCCGACAATCTTCCCTTCCAGTCCCACTGACCAGGCGGCATTTCTTGCCGTCCAGTTTCCCGACCTGACGACAGTATCCTTGGCAAACAGCTGCTTGGCCAAGGCCAGCATTAAAGTCAGTATTGCCTCGGCTACTGGACGGCGTACTCCATCTGGCGTGATAGCCAGCAGACAGCCATGGCGGGTCAGAGCAGGTACGTCCAACTGATCATAGCCTACGCCCCAACGACCAATTACAGCGACACTGGAGTCTGGACGCAGGGAATCCTCTCTGAACCGATAACCCAGTAGCACTACACCATCCAATCCCTGGACATCATCGGGCGTTACGTAATTTCCCTCACAGTCCGATCCTGTGGTTTCGAAATATCGGAACTTCACTCGATCTGCTGCTTGTTTAAGCACCTGCTCTATAGGAGCAAGCACAACTGAACCAAGTGCATGAAAATCGGCAGATATGCCAACCGTGAATTTCATTGTGCTCTCTCCAGAATTCTGAACTTGGTACCTCTATTGTACGTTGTGCCAGCAAGCAATAGCCATCATGCCAGCATCACCAAGTCTGCAAGTGCAAGATTGCTGTATCTGTCGAAGTTCAGATGCGAGTACCGCACCTTCACAGAACCAGGGTAGTGTCGGCTGGTCGCAAAAGTAGTATCCCAATTCGTAGGCACGGTGGCGGCCGATTCCCTGAATGGCCTTGATCTGAACATCCTTCTCGATAGCATTTCAGCTTACTGCCAAGACGTTTTCACCGTGAGCAGATGGAACTGAAATCTCGGGGTACTTGAATGGCGTCATCCAGAGACAATAGGGAATTTCCCTGGGAATTGAGTGCAGATATCCATGACTGACGGGCCACTGCCCCCAATGTAGCTGACATCAGTATCGCATAGCCTCCTGCATTCATGTGTGCACCCAACAGAGCTTTCAAGATCACACGCATGTATGAATCGGATGCGTGTACTTCATCAACGACCAGTAAGTTATGTACCAGGCACGCTGCACGCTTGTGAGAATGTTTGACTTGAAGCACAGCCAATATGACTTGATCTACTGTACCTGCCGCACTTTCAGCTGCCCAGCACTGTTTAACTGTTGCATCATCAGGTTCGTCCTTCCACAAGACTTGGTAGTTTGGTAGATGGCGTCCCTTGGCGTTGCCTGCACAAAGATAACTTGGTACAGCCAATACGGGAGAAGAATAATGTTACAGTTGTAATTCATGCATTTCTTGGTATAGGCACCGGTAATGAAAGTGCATGGCTTGCCATGGGTGCGGGCAACGCCACTGCGACCAGGCCAGAATGCGCGGTACCGCCAGGGGGACCTGCAGCACCAGACGCCACAGCAGACGCCGGATCTCGGCTACGCTCAGGCGGTGGTCAGACCCCGGACCCGCTTGAAGGGCGCCAGACTGTCGGGCCCTGGAGGCTTTTTGTTGGCGGCCGGGCCAGGTTCGCGGCCCGTACGGCACGCAACAGGGTCAGGGCCCACAGCGCCAGCGTCATGTGTTGAATCCCGCTCACGGCACGGCAGACCTCGTAGTCGTCCCGTCCCCTGCCAGCTTGGCCCTCTCCAAGGCCCTCGCGATGTGCCCACGGGTACCCGCCACCGCCGCCAGCGTGGCCAGGTCACAGTCCTGCGGCGCGCCCACCACATAGTCCTGCCAGGCGGTCGGGTCGGTGCAGGAACGCCGGAAGAGCAGGTAACGACCCCCGTCGGTGTCTGTTGGTGCCGCCAGGATACGGCCTTGCCCGTCATACTGCCGCGGGCCTTTACTTCCCGCCCCGACATGGAACCTTTCCAGTCCCGTTCCTGCCACCGTGCATACACTTCGTTCACCTTCCAGGCATCGATATCCCGGCCCAGAGGACTTCGTTCCGGGGTACGGCCAGCACATAGTACAAACTCTGATCTTCCCGTCCAGGTGCGCAGATGGCGGGAATGGCCATAGACCGTATCCCCCACACCCAGATGAAGGGCCATCACCGTGGCCCGG
>CAXXOQ010000008.1:0-14007 GCA_963664185.2 Caldilineaceae bacterium
AAGGCGACTCTTCCGATCGCCAACACGAACCGGGTGGTGGGTACCATAACCGGCAGCGAGATTACACGGCGCTTTGGCCCGCAGGGTTTGCCGGAGGACACTGTCCATTTGCACTTCCAGGGGGCGGCCGGCCAGAGTTTTGGCGCGTTCATCCCCCAGGGGATGACGCTGGAACTGGAAGGCGATGGCAACGACTACTTCGGCAAGGGATTGTCCGGCGGCAAGATCATTGCCTATCCGCCCCAAGGCTCCACGTTCAGGGCCGAAGAGAACATCATCGTCGGCAACGTGGCCTTTTACGGCGCAACGAGCGGCGAGGCATACATACGCGGGATGGCGGGCGAACGGTTCTGCGTGCGCAACTCCGGCATGCACGCGGTGATTGAGGGCGTGGGCGATCATGGTTGCGAATACATGACGGGTGGACGGGTGGTCGTGCTGGGCCGGACAGGTCGCAATTTTGCCGCGGGCATGTCCGGGGGCATCGCATATGTCCTGGATGAAAAGCCGGTGGATGGCGCCTGGTTCCCCCATCGCGTCAACCTGGAGATGGTCGAATTGGGAGAGCTGGATGATCCAGAGGAACGCGCCGAGGTGCACGAGATGATCCAGCGGCACTATGCCTATACGGATTCGGAGGTAGCCAGCAGGATTCTGGCGAACTGGGATACCTGCGTAAACAGGATCGTAAAGGTATTGCCGAAGGACTACAAGCGCATGCTCCAATGTCTCGCGGAGGTTAAAGCCACAGGGCTTGAAGGCGCGGAGGCGATGATGGCGGCATTTGAGCGCAATAGCCGGGACTTGGCAGCGCGGGTGAGCGGCAACTGAGTATTGCGTAGTACCGTTGGTCACTAGAGTATTGCGCATCAATTCGCGCAATACGCAGTCAGGAGATTGTAATGGGTAAACCAACCGGCTTTCTTGAATTCGAGCGGCAGTCCTTTCCGGAACGCCCACCCCTTGAGCGAATTCAGGATTGGAATGAGTTTCACCTTCACCTGTCGCTACAGGACCTCCAGCAGCAGGGTGCCCGCTGCATGGATTGCGGTATCCCCTTCTGCCATACGGGGACGATGCCGGAAGGCGGTTGCCCCATCAACAATCTCATTCCCGAGTGGAACGACCTGGTATATCAGGACCGCTGGCGTGAGGCGCTGGTGCGTTTGCATGCCACGAACAACTTTCCCGAGTTTACGGGTCGTGTTTGCCCGGCGCCGTGTGAAGGCTCCTGCACGCTGGGCCTGATCGAGCCTCCTGTCACGATAAAGAGCATTGAGTGTGCGATCATCGACCGGGGATTTGAGGAGGGCTGGGTCGTGCCGCAGCCGCCCGCCGTACGTACGGGGAAGCGGGTGGCGGTGGTCGGCTCGGGGCCTGCGGGCCTGGCGTGCGCTGCCCAACTCAACGCGGCCGGGCATACGGTAACCGTTTATGAACGGGCGGATCGCATCGGCGGGCTGCTGATGTACGGCATTCCGAACATGAAGCTGGAGAAGGAGAGGATCGAGAGGCGCGTGGATTTGATGCGCGCCGAAGGCGTGACCTTTGTGACCAACTGCGAGGTGGGAAAGGACATCCCGGCGGACCGACTGCAGGAGGACAATGACGCGCTGGTACTTTGTGGGGGGGCGACCAACCCCCGCGATCTGCCGATTGAGGGCAGAGAGCTGGATGGCGTCCATTTTGCCATGGAATTTCTGCATGGGAATACGAAGCAGTTGCTGGATGACGAGCAGGGTGCTGTGCCGGGCGAGGGTTTCAGCTATCCGTTCCTCTCGGCGCAGGACAAGGACGTGATCGTCATCGGCGGCGGGGACACCGGCAACGACTGCCTGGGCACTTCCATGCGCCATGGCTGCCGGAGCGTTAACATGTTCGAAATCCTGCCCAAGCCGCCGCCAGACAGGGCCCCGGACAACCCGTGGCCGGAGTGGCCGCGTATTTTCCGGGTGGACTATGGCCATGCGGAAGCCGCCGAACGCTTCGGCGGGGATCCGCGCACGTTTCTGATCAGTACCAAACGCTTCGTGGGGGATGAACACGGGAAACTGAAGGAATTGCATACGGTCATGATCGAGTGGGTGCCGGGCGAAAATGGCACGGGATGGCAGTTGCAGGAGGTGCCGGGAAGCGAGAAAGTGTGGCCCGCCCAACTGGTCCTGCTGGCGATGGGCTTTCTGGGGCCGGAGAACCCGGTGCTCGATCAATTGGGTGTGGAGCGGGACGCACGCTCAAACGCCCAGGCCGAATACGGGAAGTTCGCCACCAGCGTGCCCGGCGTTTTCGCGGCGGGTGACATGCGGCGCGGACAGAGCCTGGTGGTATGGGCGATCAACGAGGGCCGGGGTGCGGCGCGGGAGTGTGACCGCTACCTGATGGGGGAAACAAGCCTGCCCTAGATACGATTCAAGAAATCCGGGATGCGTCCCTGATCACGCCGGAGGCGGGGGCGCCGGCAGAGCCATACATAGACGCCCATTGGGTACAACAGGTGACATCCTCCCAGACGGTCCCTGCTGTTTGCGCGCAGACTGTGCCGGCGACGCCCGGACAAGACCTGCGCCGCCATGGACCACGCCATCCCCACGCGCACCGGCGCGGTGATGGGCCGGAGGATGCGAACATGCAGGTGCGAACGCGAAGCGAAAACCGTGCCGCGTTCGACATTCCGCCTTTTGACATCCAGGGAGATAGGCAGGGCCTGGCGGCTCAGGGGCGGGAGATTGCCCAAACGGGACAGGACGGATCATGCCCTCCAGATACCTCCCAACCCGTCTGCGGGTTACAAAGGCGCCGGTTTCACCGCATCCAGCCGGCCGATCCGCCGCAGATCCGGTGCCATCCATGCCACGATGCCTACGACGGTCAGGGAGCCAATCCCGCCACTCACAACCGACACCACAGGACCAAAGTACTGGGCCACCAGCCCTGACTCGAACCCCCCCAATTCATTGGAAGCACTGACAAAAATCGAGGTCACGGCGGACACACGACCCCGCATTTCGTTGGGCGTGAGCAGTTGCTGCAGCGTGCCCCGCACGACCATGGACACATTGTCAAACGCGCCTGTCAGGAACAGCATGGCAAAGGAAAGCGCAAACAGGGAGGAAACACCGAACACGATGGTCACGGCCCCAAAGGCCGCCACATTGGCCAGCAGGGCCGGTCCCGCCCGGCGCATCGGCGGCAGGACCAGCAGCAGCACGGACATGCTTACTGCCCCCACGGCCGGTGCGGCCCGGAGCCAGCCGAAGCCCTGGGCGCCCACCTGCAGAATGTCCGTGGCAAAGATAGGGAGCAGGTACACCGCACCCCCAAACAGAACGGCGAAAAGGTCCAGTGTAATCATGGCCAGGACAATGCGGGTGCGAAACACAAACCGGATACCCGCCAGGAAGCTGTCCAGCGTAAGGCCTGTCGGTGCCGGCGCCTGTTGCCGGAAGGGCAGAAAGCGCAGCATCATCAGGAACAGGGCCGAGGAACCGGCCGCGATCCAGTAGGACCACTGCAAATTGAAATTGATGACCAGTCCCCCCAGGGCCGGCCCCGCAACCGACGTAAAATGCATCATCCCCGTAGTCCAGGTTACGGCATTCGGAAAGGCACGCTGGGACACCAGCATGGGCATCAGGGCTACTCGCGCCGGCCGTCCCGCCATCATGGCGGCACCGTCCAGGAACAGAAGCAGATAAATCATCCCGATGGGAGCCTGTTGCCAGGAAGCCAGACCGAGCCCGATGGAAGTCAGGGTCATGCCCCCCAGGGAAATCATGACCAGCCGTACACGGTCGAACCGATCCCCCAGGTAACCGGCGGGCAAGGCGAAGATCATGGCCGGCAGGGCCATGATCAGGCCAGAGAGCCCCAGGGCCAGCGCTTCGCCGGTCTGCTGGTAGATATCCCAGCCAATCGCGGTGGACTGGATCCGGGTGCCCAGCATGGACACCAGCCAGCCGATCACGTAGAACTGATAGGCTGGCTCGCGCCAGGCCAAAAAGGGATCATGACGGTCCGCAGACCGGGAATTGGCCATACAGGATAGGGTGGGGGGGGACTGTCAGCCCGCGGTCAGCCAGACGGCCATGGTTCCAGGTTGTCGGTGCGCCCAGAGATGATAGGGGACCAGGGTTGCCCCCGCTGTGCCGTTCCCTGAGGACAGGATCACGGCCTCCCCGGGCAGGGAAGACGCCGCCGCTGTGCGCCACTGGACCTGGGGCGAAATGCGCAGTTCCGGCACAGGGGTGGTATTGTCCACTTCCTCGGCGCAATACACAAGAGGGCCTCGCATCAGGGCCACCTTGCCCTGATTGTCCACTACCTCCGGCCGGCACTGGACCTGACGCACCGGCATCGGCCACAGCAGGGAAATGACGTCACCCGGTTGCCAGGTGCGTTCCAGCCACAGGAAACCCTGTTCGGCGCGTGCAGTCGCCGGTTGGCCATTCACATCCACGTGCCAGGTTTCCGCAACCGTATCGCCATACGCATACAGATCGCCCGGGGCCGGCGTGGACAGCCACCCTGGCACCCGGAGCGCCAGCGTGAACCGGGCGGGACTGGCCAGATCGAGGGTCAGTTGCACTTCCCCCTGCCAGGGATAGTCCGTTTCCTGGCGGACAGATACCTGTCCCGCCACGCCGGGCACTTCACAGCTGGCCCGACTCCCGATATACAGGTTGACATAGAGACATCTTTCCCGCGTGGCGTAGATCCAGCCGGGAAGGGCGGGCAGGAAACGCACGAGATTGGCCGGGCAGCAGGAACAGTCGAACCAGGGCTTTCGCTGCAGACTGCCCTGGTTGAAGGCCCACCGGGCGTCGCTGGCCAGGGGATTGGGGTAGAAGAACTCGTTGCCACTGTCGGAAATGCCCGCGAGAACACAGTTGTACAGAGAGAGCTCCAGGACGTTGATGTAGTCCGCGTGTCCCTGCCGCAGGAACATGCGGTGATTCCAGTAGACATTGGCAATCGCGGCACAGGTTTCGGCATAGGCTGTGGCATTGGGCAGTTCATAGGCGTCGCCAAAGGCCTCCCCTTCATGCCGGGCCCCAATCCCACCATGCAGATAGAGTTTCCGCAACACCACGTCATCCCAGATCGTGTCCACGGCCGCCAGCCAGGCCGGCTCGTCCTGCAGCATGGCCACATCCACCATGCCGGCATACATGTAGCCTGCCCGGACGGCATGGCCTACGGCCTCCGTCTGTTCCGCTACCGGAGCGTGATCCTGCAGGTATCCCGGATTGCCAAACCGCACCACCGGCTGGCGCTTGTCATGGCGACCGCGCTGCTCCAGGAAGAAATGGGCCAGTTCCAGATACCTGGCTTCGCCCGTGACCTGGTACAGCTTCACCAGTCCCAGTTCAATCTCCTGGTGGCCGGGCACATCATGGATGCCGTCAGGTCCGAAAACCGCGGCAATCAGGTTGGCATTGCGTAGGGCAATATCCAGAAACGTGTTCTTGCCGGTGGCCTGGTGATGGGCCACCGCCGCCTCGTACATGTGGCCAACGTTGTACAGTTCGTGGTTTACGGCCAGATTCGACCAGCGGGTGAGGCCTTCCTCCTCCGCCGACACGGCGGAGGGATCGATGGTGCGGGCCGTATAGAGATACCCATCCTCTTCCTGGGCCGCGCCGATGCGCTCTATCAGATCATCCACAAAGGCTTCCAGATCGCGATCCTCCTCCAGGGCCAGGGTGTAAGCGGCCCCTTCCAGGATCTTGAACACATCGGAATCATTGAAGTAGATTCCTTCATGGGCCCCGTCCAGACGCCCGGCCGCCTTGTCAAAATTGGCCAGACGTCCTGTCTCTTCGCACTTCTGGAAGCAATAGGGCAAGGTGACCTGGCGATTCGTGGCCAGGCGTGGCTGCCAGAACCGGTCGGTGATGGATACATCCGTAAAGGAAACGGGCGTAATGGGATAGCCGGTGGCGGTATTCATGCCAGGAAACCTCTTCATTGCGGGGGAATGGTCACGGCGCATCCGGACTGCATGCTGCGGGTCACGGCTTCCGTGAATTCCATATATTTCACGCCAGTGGCAAAGTCGGTGTGCGTAATCGGTTCCTGGCCGCGGATCGCGTTCACGAATTCCTCTTCCACACGCCAGCTGCCCCTTTCCGCTTCCGGAATGGGGATCACCTCCAGGGCATCATCGGTGCGTTGCCCACCATACAGCACACCGTCACAATACTGCAGTGTACCCTCGGAGCCGTAAATGCTCGCTTTGGGCGCGCCGGACAATCCCATGACCGACGAAATCTGCATATGCAGCGACGCCCCACAGGCGAGATCGCCCAGAATCTCTATGTGGTCAGGGATGCGGATGGCCTGCAGGTAGCCCGTTTCCTCATTCAGGCGCTGTCGTACATGAACCTTGCCCTGGGCCATGACGGATGTGGCTTCCCCCACCCAACGGATAAGAGCTTCATACCAGATGCCCATGGTCATGATATTGAAGCCACTGCGCGCCATGTCATGACGCCAGTGCAGTGGACTCTCTCGCTCCAGCCACACGCCCCCCACTTGCATATCCACGGCCAGCGGCTCCCCCAGCCAGCCGCTGGTCACCAGCCGCTGGATCGTCTTGTCCACCCCCAGGGTCATGGGAGAAGGCACAATCTGTGCCACCAAATGGGGATGGTGCTGGGCCGTGCGGTACATCTCACGGGCTTCCGCCGCGTTCATGGCCATGCGGGCTTCACACATGACATGCTTGCCTGCCTGCAGGGCCCTGACCGTAGTCGCACAGTGCAGGTAGGGCCATGTGCCAATCACCACAGCATCCAGGTCAGGGTTCTCTACAATCTCGTGCCAGTGCGAGGCGACCGTGGCAATACCAAAGGCCTCCGCCACGCGCTGTCCGGATTCCCGGGAACGGTTGGCCACCGCCACGATTTCCACGTTCGGTTGGGCCAGGAGACCCGGAATGTGGCGGTCACGGGTGTTGGCCCCGGCGCCGATAACTCCTACACGGATGGTCTGATCGCTCATGATCCCACCTTTGCCTGTCTTGTTGTTCCACCGTTGCACCGCCAAGCCACGATGCCTCACGTCTGCGGTCAATGCCCCATGGGCTTCGGGCACACGGGTTGGCTCTTCATTGTAGGGTTGCGCAACGAAAACGGGATCATATCCCGTTGTCTACTGCGCTCCCTGTGCCTGCTTGTCCCCTGCCCGTGTCAGCTCAGCGTGCCTGTCACCACCGTTACGGAATGGGGCTCCAATTCAAGATGGTTGCCACGGGATCCCGGCTGTCTGGCGACTGACACGTTCTCCGGTTCCGCAAACGTATTCTCCGCCTTGATATCCGGTCCGCTGACGATCTGGACTTGCTCCATCTGCAGCTGGCACCCGGGCGCATACAGTTCCACGGCGGCACCCTGCAGGCTGCGATTGACGATGAACAGGGCCAGCTGCCGACCCTGCAGGCTTCCCGCCACGTCCAGAACGCGCACGCCCTGATGGGAGCCCCCGTCAAAGGTATCCCCTTCCCAGTACAGGTCCAGCGCATCGCCCCGGGCCCATTGGCTGTAAAGCTGGAACGGAAAGAAAATGGATTGCCGCACCAGACCTTCCGGGCAGGTGAGGATCGGCGCAATGACATTCACAATCTGGGCGATATTGGCCATCTTGACCGTATCCGCATGCCGCAGAAAGGCATTCATCTGCAGGGCCACGACCAGGGCATCTTCCAGGTTGTAATGCTCTTCCAGCTGCTCATCGCGGTACGCCCGATACCATACATTCCACTCGTCAACGGCCAGCGGAATGCGAGGCAGGCCATGGGCCAGGCACAAGCCATGCATGAGCCCGGCGTAGCCGGCCAACCGATCCTCGATGAGTTCGGACAGGGCCATATAGGCGGCGAAATCGTTGTCCCGGTTGCCGACATACCAATGGATGGCCATGTAGTCCAGCAGGGTCGGTGCCTCTTCCACCAGCAGCTGGGCCCGCTCCACAAAGTCCGATCTCCAATGGCAGGTTGCGGAGGCCAGCAGCCGGATGCCGGGATCCACCCACTTCATCGACTTCCCGAATTCCTTGAAGGCCCGGGCATATTCCTGGGGTGTCTTGGCGCCAATCTGCCACTCGCCATCCACCTCATTGCCGATCCCCCAGTACTTGACCTCATGGGGCCGCTCCCAGCCATGGGCCCGGCGCAGGTTGGCCTGCGCCGTGTTGTCCTTGCCATTGCAGTATTCCACCCAGTCCCGGGCTTCCCGAATGTCCCCGTCACCGCAGTTCACGACGAGATAGGGTTCGGTACCGATACTGCGACAGAAATCCACGAACTCGTTGGTGCCGAAGGTATTGGGGTCCACGGCGTGCCAGGCCAGATCATACTGGGGTCGGCGCTCCTCCCGCGGCCCCACGCCATCCCGCCAGCGGTAGCCGGATACGAAATTGCCTCCGGGATAACGCATGATGGGCATGCGCAGTTCCATCAGGGCCTGCCGTACATCACGGCGCAAGCCGTTGGCGTCGGCCAGGGGGGAATCCGGATCATAAATTCCGCCATAAATGCAACGGCCCAGATGCTCGGCGAAGCCCCCGAAGAGATGGGGGTGGATGGCGTCTATCCGGCGTTGGGGATCGATATGAATTCGATTCATCAGGTTTTGCCTCCTGCTCAGGCAGTGTTTACGGCGTCTTGGGTCGTTCATGGGGATGCAGATCCGCATGGGGATTGAGCCAGGCACCTTCAGGGGCCGGGACTTCACCCTTGCGCAGGGGATCCCGGGTACGTTCCATCCAGGCATCCAGCCGCTGGCGCATATCCGCCAGTTTCCCCAAAGCCTCCGGATCCGCGGCCAGATTGTTCGTTTCGTGCGGGTCCCACATCAGGTCGTACAGTTGCTCCTTGGCGCGTGGGCGTGTCTGCAGGCCCATGCCCAGCATGACGTCCTTGCTGATGCTGGCATCGATATTCGCCATGGGCGGGGCATCTTCCCGGTCGTAGCGGCGTACGTATTTGTAACGCTGCGTGCGCACCGCCCGTTTGGGTTCATGGGCGGCATGGTAGGTGACTTCGGCAAAGACGTGATCGTTGACTTCCTCCCGGGAGCCATCCACCAGTGGTATCAGGCTGGTGCCTTCCAGCCAGTCCGGTGACGCCAGGCCAAGGCAATCACACAGGGTCGGAAAGATGTCTATGTGGGAAACGAGACCATCCACAGCCTTTCCGCCCTGAAAGCCGGGCCCGCGCATGATGAGCAGGATGCCCATCCCGTGATCCGTCAGATTGCATTTCATCAGCGGGAAGGCCAGACCGTGATCGGTGGTGGCAATCACCAGCGTGTTTTCGGCCAGACCCGTATCATCCAAAGCCTGGAGAATACGCCCATAATGGGTATCCAGTTGACGTACCATTGTGGCGTAGGCCGCCATATCCTGTCGGGTTTCCGGCAGATCCGGCAGGGGCAAGGGCGGGGCCAGATAGGCAGGATTGATATCCGGGTCCGGATCCGGAAAACGGCGATGGGTTTCAAAGTAGCCGATGCTGGCAAAAAAGGGCTGCTCGTGGGATTGCCGAATGAACTCCACCGCCGCATCGGTGATCCTGGTGGTGGCCTCGGCCCTATCCCATGAGGTCAGGGGCGTACGCTGGTCGTAGCCCAGCAACTCCTGGTTCTGGTGAAGGTGAGAGACGCCAAACAGGGCGGTATGGTAACCCGCTGCCTTCAGGGTATGGCAGAGATGCTTGTGCGTATCCCGCAGATTGAAGCCGCGGTTGGTCAATCCCAATTGCCCACAACTGTGGGGACTGCTGCCGGTCAGGAGGGCGGCGCGGCTGGGAGAACAGGTCGGTGCCGCACAGAAAGCCTTGCGAAACAGCACGCCTTCTTCCGCCAACCGTTGCAGATTGGGTGTGGGAAGGCGATAACCGTAGGGACTGATATAGCGCCCCGTATCATGGGAATGAAGATAGATGATATTGGGGCGGGTCATACGCAGCTACTCCTTGAATATGGAAAGTTGGCACCAGCCGCCATGGCTTCTGCAACAGCCTCTCGTTAAGGCTGTGAGTCCCATGACAGGCGAACTGGGCAATACAAAATGGGCGACCATAGCATCCAGATACACAAACTCTCCTTCTCCAGGGGGAACAGGCGGGATGGGATACGCTGGATATCACCCTAATGGCAGTGTTCCATTATAGCCCGAATATGGGTAGGGTGAAGGAGAGCAAAAGCTGTTCCTGGCAGGACAGATTCCGCCTTTTTGTTGCCATGCGGGATTCCCATACCCGGCTGGACTACGTACAGGATACGCTCTGGAGCCCTATGGCCAGGGATCCCGAAGTCTCAAGATGAAGGCAGCGCATGGCACATGGCAAATCCGGACCATTGACCTGGATCCAGAGGGACGAGCGCCGCCCGCCCAGCTGGGCGGGCGAAACGCAGGGAGATTACTCTTGCGAGAGAAGCCAGTCCACCAGGGCGTCCACGAAGGCATCACCGTAGCCGGGAGCATGGCTGCTACCCACGCTCATCCACAGCTCCACAGCGATTCCCGCGGCGCAATCCGCCTCCAGACGGAAGGCCTGGGTTTCTGGGCCCTGCACGTATTGGTCAAAGTCAAGGGTGGCATAAGGCTCCGGGTGTTCGGGCCAGTCGCAACGGGCTCGCCGGCTCCAACGTGCGACCATCTCCTGTGCTCCGGCATAGAATGCCGACTTGCCGCTCGGGTCCGGCTCCCCTTCGTCACCATCGTACCGGATCACTGCGTCTTCGGTCCCGTGGACATGCAGCACGGACACAGGGGATGCGCCATCGCAACGGGAGTCCTCGACATAGCTCGTACCGGCCAGGGCGGCTACGGCGCGCAGTCCGGACAGACCTTTGCAGGCCATGTGGTATGACATGAACCCGCCATTCGAGTAGCCGAAGAAATATACCCGTCCGAAGTCTTTGGCCTTCCGCGCTTCTGCTACGAGCTCCGTCAGGTAGGCGACATCGTCACCGCCGCCCTTGCCGGTATCGCGGTGCTCGTCGGTGGGATTCCAGTAGCGGTTTCCGTCGGTATTGCGTGACCCGTTGGGCAGCAACAGAGCGAACCCATCGGTGTTCACGCGTTCGTGCAATGGCACGTATGTGGTCTGGTAAAAGGCATCTCCCCCAAAGCCGTGAAGAGACACGATGAGCGGAGTCGCACCGGCAACGAACGCCTGGGGCACCACCAGGACCGTGGGCTCTTCCCGTTCCGGATGGTGGATGAGGTGGACCTTGCCTCCGGCATCCTCCACCAGACTGATGGTCCTTGCCAGGACGTCGCCTTCCGGCAACGACTTCCGCGTGTCCTTGCTCTCAGTCGATGGGTCCTTGGTCAGGCTGGCCGACTCCCGGGAGTCATTTTGCCAGGTGGCCTTGGTGGTTGCGGCAGCTTCCTCTTTTTCCCGATAGTCGGTCAGTTCCTGGCGCAGGATCGCGATTTGGCTTATCAAGGCCGCGTTCTCGTCTGCAAGCGCGGCGAGAGACTGTTCCAGTGACTGTGTCCT
Source organism: Caldilineaceae bacterium (assembly GCA_963664185.2). Classification (GTDB taxonomy): domain Bacteria; phylum Chloroflexota; class Anaerolineae; order Caldilineales; family Caldilineaceae; genus Bin34. Next base: position 11,510 of record CAXXOQ010000008.1, read on the forward strand.
CGCCTCCAGATCGTCCAGGCGTTCGGCGGTGGCAACACCTGCGTCCTCACTGACACAGGCAAGCACACTGGCAGCCAGCAGAACGCAGGCTACCACCACACCAAGATAGCGCAGAGAGATGGCCCCTGTAGATGCCGGGGCACCGGTTGCATGTATCACGTGGAATCGTGGGCCTCACTGTTTGACCACAACGGAAGAAACACCCCGCATGCAGGTAGTATACTCCCACATTCTGAGGTTTCCCTATGGTGTGCAGTATAGCGACGGCTTACACGGCTGGCACCAAGGATTTCGGTCCGGGCCACGTCTCAATAGGTAGTGGATCCTGTTCCGTGCAGGCAGTGACCGGATGATGGATGACATAAGGATGGACGACAGCCAACTGGTCCGCCTGGCGTGCGCAGGAGATCGTAGCGCGTTCGCGGTGTTGCTGGAGCGCCACTACGGGCGGATTTTCCGGATTGCGGTGCGGTGGCTCGGCGACATCGATGAGGCAGAAGATCTGACCCAGGATGTCTGTGTTGCCCTGGTCACCAAGCTGCCCTCGTATCGCGGCGAGAGCCGGTTCACCACCTGGCTCTACCGGGTCGTTGTCAATGCGGCACACGATGCCATGCGCCGCAACAGCGCTCGCTGCAAGAAGCAACGCGACTATGTCGAGGTCCACGCGACTGACCGCGATGGTCACGCTGTAACAGCGGAAGAGCTGGCCTGGCTGCGGAGGGCACTGGGCCAGTTGCCGGACGAGATGCGGGCCACGGTGGTGCTGGTGATCGAGGAGGGTTTGCGGCATGCCGAAGCAGGCGAAGTACGCGGTGTGTCCGCATCAACGGTGTCCTGGCGGATGCACGAGGTGCGAAAGCGTCTGCGGGCCCTGGCCGCCGAGGACGAGGAGACGGTCCCGTGAATGACGAACTGGAAAAACTCAGGCAGGCTTTGCGCGCCACCAGGCCGCTTCCGTCAGCCGAGTCGCAGAAGCAGGCGCTGGCCACAGCCACAGCGGCTTTCGCTCGTCACCACCAAGGCATGCAGGGAAAGGTCCGTCCCAAAGGGCGGGGTGCGGAAAACACCATATCCTGGCCAGCGTATGAGGGACAAAACCAGGAGACAACCATGTCAGACGCAAGGATAGCCGAAATAGAACAGCAGATCGGCGAGTTAACGGCAGAGCTCAACGCACTCCGCAAGAGCCGTCCGGGCATACCGGTCTCCAACTACACCTTTGAAACGTTGACAGGGCCGGCGACGCTGCACGACCTTTTCGGCGGATATGACAAGCTGCTCGCCATCCACAACATGGGACAGGACTGCCGTTATTGCACGTTATGGGCGGACGGCTTCAACGGCTTGCTGCCTCATCTGGAGTCCGCCCTGTCTGTCGTGTTGCTCTCCAAGGATTCTCCGGCCGTGCAGCGCCGGTTTGCCAATGCCCGTGGCTGGAGGTTTCGCCTGGCGTCGCACGGTGGCGGAGTCTATATGCGTGAGCAGTCGGTGGTGGCAGGCCAGGGCAATTACCCGGGGGCCGTGGTGTACCAACGGCAGGGCGACATCATCCTGCGCCAGAACACTTGCGCATTTGGTCCTGGTGACCTCTACTGTGCCATGTGGAGCCTGCTGGGCCTGGCAGGACTGGGTGAAGAGGACTGGACTCCGCAGTACGCCTATTGGAACCGTCCGGAAACGCTGGAGGATGGCGGCGCGGATGTACGCGCTTGAGTGGCTCCGGTATCGGGGTCTTCTCACCCGCCAGAACTGGGTTCAATAAACTGTGAACTTTCCGCGGGGAGATCCTGATATACGGAGTCGTTCAGCCGACCCCGCATTAGCCCCACGGACCTCGTCCCATCAGCATTGGATACGACTCTATCGTGGGCGGTGTGGTCCCTCTCATCAGGAGAGTTCTGCATAAACGTGGTATTGTCTGTAGCTTAATGGTCCGGGTCTTGGGACTACTGTTAGCCCATTGCCAGATGCCGGCAACAGACATGATGGACAGGGCCGTTGCCAATGAGGCCGCCGCATCACCGGCTCCAGGGTCTGAGGTTCCCGTGCCACCGACGGTGCAGGTAAAAGGGAGTGTCGTCAACGTGCGTTCCAGTTCCAGTCTGGATCACAAAATCCCGGCAGCAGGGCGATGTGCTGCGTGATGGCAGCAGTTTTACGTCAACGAGGCTTGATGCTTACGCACTTTGATCTCCATGCGAACTCCCAGCGGATCGTCGTCCGTAAGACCGACTTTCAGGGAAGCGTGTGCCTGGAGCTGCGGACCGCGCAGGGGGAAATTGTCGGCAAGATCGACAATGCCTTCTTGCCCAACGCGCCGCGGTGGTCACCTGATGGGTCGCGGATTGCCTTCGGCAGCAACGACGGCCTTCTGTACCTGTACACGATCGGAGACACTGGTCCAGAGGCTGTCTTCCGACACGAGTCGCTGCAGGCCGGGTTTCCCGCATGGTCACCTGCGGGCAACTCCCTGGCGTTTTCAGCCTGGGAGCGTA
>CAXXOQ010000009.1:0-11525 GCA_963664185.2 Caldilineaceae bacterium
GCCAATGGCCATCCGGATGATGTCCCGCAGGGTGGCCTGCTGTGCTTCCCTTTGCTTCCAGAGTGCGATAGCCCCCTAAATCTCAGCGGCACTCATCTCCACCCATTGACCGCGAACCTTGACCAGCGGCACTTTCAGCTGGGCCAGCATCTCCAGTTCGCTGACCGCAAGTTGCTGGTTGCCCAGGGCCACTTCCCAATCGATCTGGATGATGGTATCCATCGATATGCCACTGCCGCCCTGCATTTGGGGACTCCTGACTTGGGCCTGGACCGCCGGACGGGCCTTGGTACCCTTGCCTGTCCACCAGGCTGGCAGCAAAACCCCATAGCCAGCTTGCTCCAGCGCCATGGACTCTTCACACAGGAAGCCATGTGCCTGGACCGTGTCCAGGGCGTATCCGGCCGGATACGGATTCGTCAGACTGGTTGCGATGGCGGGACAGACTCCTGAAGCCTGCCCCAGCAAAGTCAGCAGGAACACCCGCGGGTCCGCCTGCCTGCCGTCCGGTGCCGGGTTGGGGTGGTCTGGGGTTTGCCACACCGCATCCGCGGGCAAGAGCAGACTCGGATCGTCATGGGGCTGGAGCAAAAAGCGGACAAACCATGTATCGCTGTCCGGCGCCTGGCCTGCCGGCACGGTTGCGGGGGTATCGGCCGGTTCTTCCAGGCGAAAGCAGAGGCGAAACGGGGAGTTGGCGGCCACCGCAAGAGGGCGTTGCCACTGCAGGACCTGGTTGGCCAGGTGTGTGCGATCCGCGGCTTTGCCGGTGACTGCCGCCCTGTCCCGGGACTGCAAGCTGTGGAGCCAGGCATCATGTATGCTGTCGAATTTGGGTTTGGCCCTGCGTTGTCCTGGGCCCGGCGGGGAGGATTCAGACATCGTTGTGCGTACAAGGCCGTCCACCAGATAGTTCACAATCGGCCTGAGTTCGGCCAAGGCAGGCCGGGCAGGAGGCCTATGGGTGACAGGGCCCGTCAGGGCCCGGGCCACCGCGGGCATGCGCTGACCGAGTTGGGCCAACCAGTCCGCGTCCTTGCCGGCCAGCCAAGGTTCCCATTGCCCCCGGGTTTTGGTCCCTTCCAGGGCGACGCCCGGGAGATACCGTTGCCGGGCTACCAGCGATCCGGCCAAACGCAACACCGTGGTCCAGTAGGCCAAGTCTGCCCCCACGACCACGCCCGGAGCGAGTATCTGCTGGTTCATGGCCAGGCACAGAAGCGCAATGGCCTCCTCCTCCGCCAGGCGATAGGCGGAAAAAGTCCACGGGACCAGTCGGGGCCTGGCACGCGACTTGGACGGTGCCGCCACAAGCGGACTGGAGGGGACAGGCAGTTCCTTCCGGGTAGGCAACCAGGCGGCTACCCGGCGGGTTCGCGCAGCGGTCGGCTTGTAATGGAATGCGGTTTCGCCTATGGCTGCGGCCAGTTTCCTGCTGCTGGCCTGGAATGGATACGGTCTGGCTTGGGGGGGATGCGTGCGGCCTTTGGCGGTGGCTTTGGAAGTGGCAGCGCGTACCGTCCCGGTCTGGCTTTCTTCTCCCCAAAGCATCAGGGTGCCATCCAGCGCTCCGGCATGTAGAATGATCATCCCATGGTTCCCGTAGCCTTTGTTCCTGTCATCTGTGTGTTGGGGGAGGGGGGTAACTCCACCCTTGTCGGCAGCCGATTTAGTCTTCCCGGCCCGATCCTGCTGCTTGGGCCATCTGTTCCCGGTCGTAGCCCCGCCGCATCAGGAGCAGAGTGGATGTCACGGTGAAGGGCAGCAACACCATGGGCATCAACATCCAGCCCAGCATGCCAATGGCCCGGGCTCCCAGCGCCAGCAGAAACACCAGGGCCAGATTGCCGGCTGACACCATCGGCCAGCGAATCGCCAGGGCCAGGCCGTACAGCCAGGCCCGGACCACGGGCAGGTCGAACATGATCAGGACCGGCAGGGCAAACAGCGTAGTCACACCCAGGAGCAGCGTAACGCCGAAGTTGACAGTGACACCTGCGACCACCGCCAGGGGCGGGTCCCGTTCCAGAAGGGGAAGAGAGGCAAGCCAGAGATTCAGGCCAAGCAGTACCGGCAGGCTGGCCCACAGGATCCGGGCGTACCCGTGCCAGAAGGCGAGGCCGGCGTCGCGCACCTGGGCCACGCGCCCCGTGGCCGCGCGGCCCAGGGGATAGCACATGGCGGTCCAAACGGGGATGGGACCCAGCAGGACCAGCAAACTGACCACCGGAATGTAGCCCAGATTGGCCCAGATATACCAGCCCGGAACCGCGGACAGGCCCAGTAGCAGGGCTCCCAGCAGGAGCAACGGGGCCTCACTCCAGATCAACTGGAAGGTAAAGTGTGCAAAGGTGCGCTCCTCAATCTGGATGTCGGTCAGCCGGAGAGGGGACAGCATGATCGTCACGCGGACAGGCGATACCGGATCGCGATGTCCGGATCGTCCGTTGCGACCCGCAGGGGTGGTTCCCCGTTAAGCTGCAGGGTGAAATCCTCTGGTTCCTGGTCTGTCCAGTCCCATCCTCCCGCCCGGATCACAATCTCGCGTTCCTCGGCAAAGGGAAGCGGCAGAGAGCGCAGGGCCGATTGCACCTGCAGTTCAACGCTGTCATCGTGCCAGTGCCCGACCTGTACGGCCACGCCATCAATGGCATGTGCGGTACGGTGGACCATATCCAGGAAGACTGTGCCCAGATGGCGTTCCAGATAGGCGCTGGCGGCCAGGCCCCCGGCGGCACTCCAGTTCATGCCCGACCAGCCGTATCCCGAATCGGCACCGCCGTGATGGATGTTTTCCGGGGCGTACCCCAGTCCCGCACCCAGATGCGGCATGACCACGTCATTAATCCCATTGGTATGATTCTCACGCATGTCCATGAGGGCGAACGCCGCCCGGCAGGCGGCCACGGCCCGTTCCAGGTATTCGGTATGGCCCGTGGCCAGATAATAGTCCGTATAGACAGAGGCGAAACGGGCCTGGCGGCCGTCATTCCACTCGCCGTCGGTGTTCATGACGCCGAAGCCGCCAAACAGATAGCCCTTCAGGTGTGAGGGGTTCCAGACCTGCTGGTACAGCGAAAGAATACTCAACAGGTAGCGGCCGGAATCCAGCCAGAGTTCTTCGCCCGTACGCTGGTACAGGGCGAGGTACATGTCACAGGCCCAGCCCATGGACAGGTTGTTGTGGGGCCGCAAACCCGACCAGTGATCCATGGCGTGCAGCGGCTTGGGACTGCAGGAATAGAAGGTCTCAAAATCGTTGAAATCGAGCCCGGGCAGGCAATGGGCCTCCATGAAATAGCCAGCCTGCATGGCCGCGCGGGTATAGGCCGGGTTGCGGACCAGATGTGCGCACTTGGCCAATACTGCGCCGCTGATGGCCGTCGTGGCACTTTCCCGCAACTGGGGTGCTGGCGTCAGATCGGATCCAAAGTAGGTCGGAATGGCCCCGGAGGGCAGTTGTGCCTGCATGAGAAAGTCGCAGTAGGCCGTTGCCAGCTCCAGGAGGGCGGCCCGATCCGGATCGGCAAAGTCCTCAATCCATTTCAGCAGCCACCAAATCGTGACCCCCATGGCGGCCGTATCATAGCCGTGCCGGGCATCGGCACTGCGGGCCGTCCAGAACAGGGAACCTTCGTATTGTTCCGTGTCAAAGTTGAAGATGCAGGGAAAGGCGCCACGCACCCGGGGCGCCTGGCGCATCAGGTTCAGCATGCCCGCGGCGATGTCCTGCAACCGGGAGTCCGGCAACCGCTGGCCGTAGTACCGCAGGCCATAGCCCATGTGCATGTCGTTTTCCCAGGCATGGAACTGGGCACCGCGCCGGGTGCGGTTTTCGATGCCCGTACATGTGGTGCCGTTGCGGTGGACGGTACGCAGGCTGGCGGGCAGTTCATGCTGAAACGTGTAACGCCGGCCATATTCCACAAAGGGCAAGACCTGGGGTCTGGGATCCGACATGAGGGGATGCCCATAGGTCTGCCACTGGTGCGCCGTGATCTGCGGGACGATATGCGCGGGGGCATCACTGCGGCCCACCAGGACCCGGAAGGAGTAGACCAGTTCGGTGGGGGGGAAGCGCGGCGCTGTTTCCGGGCGATAGGCGAAATAGACATGGCCGTCCGGCTCACTGTGGCAGAGTCCGTAAGAGAGCCGTGGCCCCTCCAGCAGCGTACCGGTCACACGCAGATCCAGGGCACAGGCCATGCCATTTCCATCCCGGAAAGCGTCCAGATCGGGGAGCAGGGCGGCATAGTAGCCCCGGGCCATGACCATGGCCACCGGTGCCCGGAAGAAGTGATCCGCACATACATGATCAGGCAGCTGATGCAGGGCGGGCAGCCACGCGAAGTCCAGGGGCAGGCAGCTGTGGGCCAGCCTGCCTTCCGGCGCAAAATACAGATGATTCAGGCATTTGCCCAGACGGGTGGGTTCCGTGATCCGTACCCTGGTGGTCACGTGCATGGTCTGGTCCGGAGCCAGGGCCAGGCAGGTAGCGACCGGTGGGGCCCGCAATGCCCCTCCAGGTCGATCTGGGACGCCGTGGCCGTGGCTGTCCGGTAGATCCCCGCATGCCGTTCCCGGCGGGGGGCGACCGTGGGCTGCCACTCGACCTCGGGATCTTCACACAGGGGCACCCGGTCCTGGCTCCAGATGCTGGCGGTGCCCCAGGTGCCCGAAAGCAGGACATCGGTCCAGGTGCCGTCCGCTTCCCGGAGTCCCACGCTGAACCAGACGGCCTCGGCCCCGTCGTGTACCTGGATGCGCAGGTGATCGTTCTGGATCTGGGACATGCAGCTACTTGATGCCTCCGGTAAAGCCAATGCTTTCGATCATGCGGCGCTGCAGAATCAGGAATGCCAGCAGTACCGGCAGGACCCCCAGGGTGATGCCGGCCATGATCACGGTCACGCTGCCCTGGCTGTATTGGCCACGGAGCATGGTCACGCCCAGAGGCCACGTGAATTTCTCCCAGTCGTTCAGGAAGATCAGGGGAAAGAAGAAGCTGTTCCAGGTGCCGGTGAAGACCACGATCGCCAGGGTAGTGAGGGCCGAACCGATCAGGGGCAGCATGATCTGAACCAGAATGCGTGTGGGGCCCGCCCCGTCCATGCGGGCCGCATCTTCCAGTTCATCCGGGATCGTGAGCAGGTATTGCCGGAGCAGGAACACCCCGAAGATGCTCGTCAGGGCCGGCAGCACCAGGGCGGCGTGGGTATCGATCAGCTTGAAGAACCGCATTTCGATATACAGCGGTACGATGGTGACCTGTACCGGCACCATGAGCGCGGTCAGGAGGACAACAAAAAGGAGATTCCGGCCGGGAAAATGCAGGCGGGCAAAGGCATACGCGGCCATGGTGCAGGTGACCAGCTGGCCCACAGTGACCAGAATGGCAATGTTGAGGCTGTTCAGGAAGAAACGGGGAATGGGTACCGTGGGATGGGTCAGCACATACACATAGTTCTGCCAGCGCCACTCGTACGGCCACAGTTCCGGCGGGATTTTGAAGGCATTGGCAGGGACTTTGAGGGAGGCACTGAGCATCCAGATAAAGGGGAAGGCCATGAAGAGGCTGAGCACGCCCATGACCAGAATCGTGAGAATCGTGGAGGTGCGCCAATATCCCTGATTCCAGCGTAGCCGCTGGCGGGGCCGGGGACGGGCCGCATGGGCAGACATCAAGCGGTGTCAGCGATAGAAAACCCAGGCATCGCTGGTCAGAAACTGAATCAGGGTCACGATCAGAATGACCGCGAACAGCATCAAACCCAGGGCGGCGGCATAGCCGAATTCCAGCACCTGAAAACCCTTTTCCCAGATGTACATCAGGATCGTGCGGCTGGCATCCCCGGGACCGCCCCGGGTCAGGACAAAGGGCGAATCGAAGAGCTGAAACACGCCAATGGCCCCCTTGACCAGAATGAAGAAGATCACAGGGGACAGCATGGGCAGCGTGATTTTCCGGAAATTGGCCCAGCGTCCGCCCCCGTCGATGGTCGCGGCTTCGTACAGTTCCTTCGGGATGTTCTGCAAGCCGGCCAGCAACAGCAGCATGTTGAAGCCCACGCCGTTCCAGACGGTCATGATGATCACACTGTTCCGGACCCAGTCCGACGAGATGAGCCAGGGCACCTTGGGCAGTCCGATCTGGGTCAGGTAATAGTTGACAATGCCCAGATCCATGTTGAACAGGTAAAGCCACACGATGGAAATTACCGCACCGGAAACCAGTATGGGGAAAAAGAACACGGCGCGGAAGATGACCTTGAACAGGGCGGGAATGAAACTGTTCAAAGCCACGGCCAGGGCCAGGGCCCACACCAGATCCAGGAGAATCATGCCCACGACGTAGTAAACCGTGTTCCCGAAAATCTGCAGCACCCGGTCATCCGTCAGCATCTTGCCAAAGTTGTCAAAACCAATCCAGCTGGGGGGATTGAGCAGGTCATACCGCATGAAGCCCAGCGCCAGGCCCCCCAGGATGGGACCCAGGACAAACACCAGGAAGCCCAGCACGGTGGGCAAAACAAAGAAATACCCCGCTACCGCCTCATGGCGACGCAGGGAATGGGTTGGGTGTTGGGAGGTGGATGGGGCAGCAGGAATGCCGGGAGCGGTCATGACCAAAGGACACAGCAACGGCGCAGGCATCCCTGAACCAGGATGCCTGCGCCGCCCGCTGTCTTACCGATTTACGCAAACTGGGCTGCCCACTCGGCCGGGCGGCGTCCCACCATGTCCATCAATTCCTGATCGATTTGGGTCAAGGCTTCGCTGATGTTCATTTCATTGGCGAAGATCTGGGACATGTAGCGGGCGCTGATTTGCTCCATTTCGCTGAATTCCGGGGGCGATGTCACCGACATGACGGGAATGTCCTCGCGGTCAATCGACTCGTACCAGAGCCGTCCGCTCCGATCATGCAGTTCCAGGAATTCTTCCGAATAGCCGACGCTGCGCAGGGAGGGAATGTTGGCGCCTGTGGAAACGAAGTAGGCAATGGAGTCGCGCTCCAGCAGCTTCACTTCAAACTTCCAGGCCGCTTCCGGATGCTGGGACCCCTTGAAAATGGGCCAGGAGCCGCAACCCACTTCCGTGACGCGCCGGGTGCCCTTGGGCCAGTACTGGACGTCCCAGTCCCGGAAGTCATTCTGCAGAAAACCGCTCAGGGGCCAGCGGCCGGCCATCATCATGGCTTGGGTGCCCGCTTCAAAGTTGCCGGTGGTTTGGGCGTCGGGCTTGGGCACCGTTTCGTCTTCGTACATCATGTCGTAGAGCAACTGCACGACTTCGGCATAGGCCGGTTCGGTTTGCAGCGGGATGGACAGATCATCTCCGCCCATCATGCCTTCCAGGCCATTGTTGAAGAGCCACGGACAAAGGCCGAACGGGCTGTACCAGAAACTGAAGCCATAATGGGTGGTGTTCTCGCCATCCCGTTTGGTCAGGGCCAGGGCATATTCCCGGAAGTCGCTGAAGGTCCAGTCTTCCGGCGGCATCTCCAGGCCTTCCTCCGCCAGGCGGTTGACGTTGAACCAGATCATCATGTTGTTGTAGTCATACGGCAGGCCATAGGTCTTGCCGCCGTACGTGAATACCGTGGCCAGTTCGGGGGATACATCCTCAAAATATGCATCCAGTTCCGGGGTGGCTTCAATGAATTCATCCAGGGGCCGGACCAGGCCACGGGCCACAGCCAGACGTCCGCCTTCGGTCGGGATCTTGCCCATGTCCACGGTCTCGCCGCCGGCGATCATGACGCTCAGCTTGTCAAAGTAGCCTCCCCAACCCCCGGCGCCCACGACACCCAGGAACCGGATATCAATATGGGGATTTTCCTCACGGAATGCCTGCTTGATCGGGTCGTAGAGCACTGCGCTCGAATCGCTGGAGGAGGTCGTGACAAACACCAGCTCAATGGGTTCTTCGGCTGTGGTGCCTTCTTCCGCGGCAGGGGCGGCTACGGTACAGGCGGCCAGGGCCGCGGTGGCGGCGAGGGTACCGGTGGCCTGCAGAAATTGGCGACGGGTAAAGGAATGAGACATGACGATCTCCTTGCATAACTCCCAAAAGATTTCCCGCATCAAGGGATGGCAACAGGCATGTGTGATACGGTCAAAGTTGCTTCATCATCGTAGCAGAGATGCAGATCATCGCCAAGCAGGATATGATGGCATTCAGGCAAGGGTTTGGGGGAATGGGGACCGGTGGATGAGGCTATGCAGTTCTGGACAGAGCCCTCCAGGGGCCTCAAGCCAGCCAGACGCTGGCCCAGATATCCGATCGCGGCTGACGGGCTGACGGTCCCGCCGTTGGCCCAGATCCTGGTGAGGTTCCTTGGGGTTGGCCCCGTCCTGCTGGAACTTTGACAGGCGGTAGTGCAGGGACGGGTGCGGCTGGACCCAGAGGGGCGCAAGCTGCTGTGGCACCTCGTGGCCCGCTGGAACGACCTGGTGCGCAGTCGGCACAACCCGAAAGTAGCCGCCTCCACCAACCGCATCGAGGGCAGGTTCGACCGCTTCAAGTCCCGGGCCCGCCTGACGCGGGGGCTAAAGACCGCGGCCGGTGCCTGCCACTTCGGGGGCCTGATGGCCCGTGGCCCGAACTGGCACCCGGACAACCCGTTGGCAGGGTGGTGGCCCGTGATCGCCTGCAACCCATATCAACGAGATTGAAACAGTGCCAAAGGTGTTCACACCATTGACAATTTATTTATCTCTGTCTATTGTTTGGGTGGGTCACCCGATCGAGGAGCTCAGGTTTTGCGGCAAAACGGGACTCCATCTGCAACATCCCCGCCACCGCCGCCAGTCGGGCGAATGGTCTTGGACGCTGTCACCCATCTCGGCCACAGCAGAGGCGGATGTGAGGCTTCACGCGACCTGTCGCCGGTTACTCTGACCGAGCCGGGGATGTTCGTGAAGGTCGGAATGGAGGGGCCGGCCTTCGCCGACGTGTTTGTGCTGCCGCACATGGTGCCCCAGGAGGACCACCTGTAGTTGTTCGCACCGGAGGCGTACGGTCAGACTGCCGCCGGATGGGTGGTGCAGGCATTCAATGCGGGGGAGGGGACCTGGGCGGGTACGCTGCCAGGGGCCCGGGAAGGACTTGAGGTCACGGCGCAGACCGTCGCGGCCGCCGATTGACGGGGAACGGAACATGAACACAACCGAACGCGTCCAGGGCGCCGGCCGGGGCCTGATCGCCTACTTTGCGGGCAACCCCGTCGCGGCCAATCTGCTCATGGTGTTCATCCTGGCGGCCGGGGTGGCATCGGGACTTCGGCTCACCATTGAGGAATATCCCAAGATCGACTTTCGCACCGTGATGGTGACCGTGGTTGCATCCGGCGCGTCACCGCGGGAGGTGGAGGAGGACATTGTCCGGCGCATTGAGGAGAGCGTGATCGGGATCGAGGGGGTGGATCGGGTCGTATCCACCTCGACCGAGGGCCTGGGCACGGTCGAGGTGGAACTGACCACCTTTGCGCATGCCGACAAGGTCCTGGACGATGTCGAGCAGGCGGTGGACAACATCGAGAACTTTCCGCCGGCGAACGCGGAACTCCCGAAGGTGGAACTGCTGCGACTCAACCGCGAGGTGCTGACCCTGTCCGTGTCGTCGGCGGTGCTGGACGAGGATGCCCTGCGGCGTGCAGCGGAGGAGGTGCGCGACGAACTGCTGCAGCGGGCTATATCCCAGGTGGATCTGCACGGCACGCGGGACCGGGAGATTTCGATCGAGCTGAGCGAGGAGGAACTGCGGCGCCACGGCCTCTCGCTCGCGGAAGTGGCCGCCACGGTGCAGCGCTTCTCCGTCAACCTCACGTTCGGCGAACTGCGCACCGAGGCCGGCGGGGTAGTGCTGCACACGATCGCCAAGCGTGAGTTCGGCGCGGAATTTGCGGACATTCCCCTCATTACCCAACTGGATGGCACCCGCGTAACCCTGGGCGAGGTGGCCACGATCCGCGACGCGTTCGCGGACGGGAGGGTTGTCGCCCGCGTGGACGGCGTGCCGGCAGTGTTCGTGCGGGTGGCCCTTACCGAAGGGGATTCCATCGTGCGGATCGCCGAGGAAGTCCGCCGCTGGCTGGCCGGCTACCGGGCACCGCGGGATGTGGAGGTCCGCGTCTGGAACGATCTGGCGCAACCGCGCCAGGACCGTTTCGCAAATCTGACCCGCACGATGGTCATGGGGGTGCTCCTCGTGTTCCTGCTGCTGGTGCTGGTCTTTGACCTGCGCGAGGCAGTGTGGATCACGGTGGGCATCCCGCTCGCGTTTGCCGGCGCCCTGATGTTCTTCGGGCCGGCCAACCTGACCATGAACACCGGCACCATGCTGGCCCTGTTCCTGATGATCGGCCTGGTGGTAGACGACGCCCTGGTAGTGGGGGAAAGCATCGCCGCGGAACGCGAACGGGGCAAGGGACCGCTGGCGGCGGCCATCGACGGCACCCGGGCCGTGGTGGGTCCGATCACCATCGCCGCGGCGACAACTGTCCTGGCCTTCGTGCCCTTTTACTTCATTACGGCCGGCTTTATCCAGATGGTCAGGGTCTTTTTCCCGGTGGCGTTCTTTGTCCTGGCCGTGTCCCTGGCGGAGGCGGTCTTCATCCTGCCGGCCCATCTGGGGCACGCCGGCCGGTGGAGCCTGCGGCCGCTGCGCGCTATCCAGGCGCGGGTGTCCGCGTGGATCCAACAGCTCAATGAGCGGACGGTGGGTCCGGCCGTCTCCTGGGCGGTGCGGCATGTCCGCGTCACCCTCACGGGCGGCGTGGTGGTGCTGCTGCTGGCCGTGCTGCTGTTGCGGTTTGATCTGGTGCGACTCGTCCTTGACGATGAAACGCCGAGCAGCTATGTGCAGGCGGAACTGCACATGCCGGAGGGAACGTCCCTGGCGGCGACGCGTGCCGTCGCGGAGACGGTGGCGGCCGCAGTCAGGGCGGTCAACGAAGAGTTACCGGGGGACTCCGTGCGCTCCGTCACCGTCGTCGTGGGCCAGCCGACACAGTATCCGTTGATGGGATCGCCGACCACGGCCAGCCACATCGCGGGGATTGGCGTCCATCTGCACGACCCGCCGCGGCGCCGCGTCACGTCCGGGGAAGTGCTGAGGGCCTGGCGGCGGAACGTGGGCTCGGTCGCACACTGGGACAGGATTGAATTCTGGAGCGCACGGACGCGCGCGGAACCGAGTGTCGCGTACGTCCTGCTGCACGCGGACGAAGCCGTTCTGCAACAGGTCGCGGCGGAGATGCGGTCCTTCATGCAGAGGATTCCGGGCGTGGTCGAGATCCACGACAGCCTGGTGCCGGGCAAGCGGCATCTCCGGGTTGAGCTCACGTCGGCCGGCGAGGCCGCGGGTCTCACCCCGGCGGCTATCACGGGCCAGTTGCGTGCCAATTTCCACGGTGTGGAGGTGCAGCGCATTCAGCGGGGCCGCGAGGAAATCAAGGTCATGGTGCGCTACCCCCCGGCGCGCCGGGCGCATCTGCGGGAGCTGACCGGCGAGCGCATCCG
>CAXXOQ010000010.1:0-21184 GCA_963664185.2 Caldilineaceae bacterium
CCTGACGCTGGTCCAGGAGACATGGGGCACGCAGGTTGCCACCTACACGGACTACCACGAACTGCTGCAGGATGACCGGGTGGACGTTGTATACCTGGGGTTGCCCAACGCGGTGCATCATCCCGTAGCTTTGGCGGCCGCAGCCCAGAAGAAGCATGTACTGAGTGAGAAGCCGCTGTGCATTGATGCGGGCGAAGCCCGGGAAATGATCGCAGCCTGCGAGGCCAACGATGTACGGCTGATGTGTGCCTACATGTCCCGTTTCGGCGATTCGTTCCGGGAAACCCGGCGGCTCGTGGAAAATGGCACCCTGGGCCAAATTGCCATGGTCAGTGCGAGTTTCTCCTTCTCCGCCTACCGCGGTTACACCCTGGACAAGATAGGATCCTGGCGCTGGACGGGGAAACGGGGTGGCCCACTGCTGGATGCCGGCATATATCTGGCCTTTGCGATTCGGGAACTGCTGGGCTCGCGCGTAGCCCGGGTGTCAGCCCAGTTCTCCACAGTAGTGGCCCACGACTTTCCCGCGCCGGATACCGCCATGGCCTGGTTCCAGATGGAGAACGGCATCCCCGGGATTCTCAGTACCTGCTATTCCCATAACGACAGCACCTTTGCCATTATGGGCACGGAAGGCAAAGCCGTCGTGTACGACTGCTTCGCCCAGAATCCGGGAGGCCAGCTTACCTGCAGGGCCAGCGGTTACGAACTGGACTTCGAATCGAACCTGGACCAGCTGGATCACTTCAACAACTACTGGAAGGAAATTGAGCATTACTCCCACGCGATTCTCACCGGTACCGAGCATCGGCCTACGGCCCAGGAGGCCCTGGAGGACATGATGTTTCTGGATGCTATTGAAGAATCGGCAGACACGGGATCCATCATTGAATTGTCCTATTAGTTCCTGACTTGCAAGAGGAGTCATCCTGATGAAACTGGCAATCAACGGCCAGATGCTGGCCCGCGAACATTCCCTGCCTGAAGCCCTGCAGTTTGTCAAGGCCTATGGCTTGAATGACATGGAGATCTGGCCCCAGAATCTGGTGGGCGGAGAGACCCCGGAAGAACGCGAACGGTATGAAGCGAAGGATATCGACGCGGCCCGGAAAGCGTACGCGGAAGCGGGCATGAATTGTGCCTGTGTCACGCTGGGCTTCAACGCCATGCGAACTTGCACGGCCTCGGGTGGTGTAGCCAACGCTACGGCCGCCCTGATCGGCGCGGTTGATGCCGCGGCCGCCCTGGGGGCCCCTGTCGTGAACTGCTATCTGGCCCACATGCCGGCCAACCTGTTTGTGGAAGCCATGAAACCGGCCGCCCAGCATGCCTCCACCCAGGATGTGGTGATTGTGCTGGAAAACGAGGCCCATGACGGGTCCGGTTTGGCGCTGGATGTGCGGGATATGCTGGAAGCCGTGAACTCGCCGCATTTCAAGACCCAGTACGATCCCTGCAACTACTACCATGCCTACGAGGAACCGTATCCATACGTTTACGAGACAATCAAGGACTACATTGGTTACGTACACCTGAAGGGCGGCATTCACTACGATGAGCGCTGGGATTGCTACCGGGGCGGTCTGATGCGGGGCCGGCGCGATGCCTGGATTGGCTATGTGCCCCTTCCCGACTCCGCGTTCAACGTGGAGCGCATTCTGCAACGGCTGCAGGAGGACCGCTACGACGGCTATGTCACCCTGGAACCGCATGTGCCTGCGGATGCGCTGCAAGCCTACTTCGATATTGAGGTTCCCTATCTGAAACAGCGCCTGGGCCTCTAGTCCCTGGGCGCGATTGACCCAATCCATTTTCATGCCTGTGCAGGAGAACAATATGAGCTTGACCCTGGGGGTCCTTTCGGATTCCTACCGCCGCCAGTTGCGTCGTGTCAAGGACCAGCCCGTGATCGACATTGTGCTGGACAAGGTGGCCCACGTGGCCCGGGAAAACGAAATCGATCCCATCGGGGTAGACTTCGGGATTGGTGCCCTGGCCAGCACCGAGATCAGTTACCTGAAAGAGCTGAAGAGTCGGCTTTCCGATCTGAACATGGTGCCCACCGTGATCATTGGCACTTTGGGCTTGCACGCCGATGCCGATTTTGCCGATCCGCCCCTGGCCAACAGCATTCGGAATCTCGAGGTGGCCCATTATCTGGGATCGCCCCTGGGCCTGTTCTATTTCGGCTATGGGGGCAGGGTGAAGCGCGATGGGCGCATCCGTATCGCCATTGACCAAATCGGCCAGCTGGCGGAAGCGGCGCGGGATTACGGTATGACGGTAACCACCGAGAACTACGATTTCTTTACCAGTGACGACTTTCTCCATATCTTCCAGCAGGTGGGCGCCGACAACGTAGGCTTGCATAACGACACCGGCAACTGGTTCATTCTGGATGAAGATCCGCTGACCGCCACCCGCAAGCTCAAGGATTACACCTACCACGCCCACGTACGGGATTACCGCATTGTGGACGGCGTTTGCAGTTCCGTGCCGATTGGCATGGGTGATGTAGATTTTCCGCCGGTGCTCGCCGAACTCAAGGAAGTCGCCGCGCAGCGGGACCGATTTGTCATGGCCATGGAAATGGATATGGATGCCGGCGACCCGGCGGCCGAAGACGAGGCGGTGCTGGCGTGTGCCCAGTACATGAAGAAATGGTTGGACACCCAGGGTTAAACTGAGCAGCCAACAGGCCTCCGTCCTGCCTGCCCCAAAAGGGGAGCAGGACGGAGGCTACACCTGGGCCAGCAACGCTTCCCATTCTTCCAGCCTGGCCTCCGTGAAGGTATCGGGGAGGAAACGGGACATGTCCCGCAGGGACAGACCTTCGGTCATGGCATAGCCCCAAATCATCATCACCTGGGGCATTTGGGCCAGAAGTCCCATCGCGCCCATCATCCTTTCGCCACAGCGCAGCATAACCAGCGGCAGCGGTGTATCCAGGGTGAGGGCCTGATCGGGAGCGAAGTGGCTTTCCTGCCAGCCGGGGACCAGGTCATATTCGTGCCGCAGGCGAATATCCCGCGAGGAGGCTCCCACCTCCAGGCGATAGGTACCCGCATCCGCCTTCCATTCCCGGGCACGTACATCAAAATAGCCCAGATCCCTGCCGGAGACAGAGAACTCCACATGCATCTGTTCCTCCGGGCCCAGATGCAGGCGCCGGAAGCCCTTCAGTTCCCGGACCGGACGGGCGATGGCAGCGTCTGGCTGACCAACATACAGCTGGACGACCTCGTCCCCCGGCAGGTGGCCCGTATTGCGCACATCCACACCGACGCGGAGGATACCCTTGCCCGAGTGCACATCACCATCGAGCGTGAAGTTGGAATAGGCAAAAGAGGTGTAGGACAAGCCATGGCCAAAGGGGAACAGCGGCTCCATATCCCGGACGTCATAGTGGCGATAGCCGACAAATATTCCTTCCCCATACCGCACCTGTCCCCTTTCCCCGGGATAATTCACATAGCCAGGGGTATCCTGCAGGCGCTGGGGCAGGGTCAGCGGCAGCCGTCCTGCAGGATTGACCTCACCAAACAGGACGTCGGCCAGGGCACGACCGAATTCCTGTCCCGGATACCAGGCATAGAGTACCGCCGCTACCTCATCCAGCCAGGGCATTGAGACAGGGGCTCCTGCATTGACCACGACGACCGTATGGGCATTTTGGGCTGCTACGGCAGACACCAGTTCATCCTGCCGCCCACTGAGATCCATATGGGAGCGGTCACGCCCCTCGCCTTCCCAGTCCTGGTTGAGGCCGACCACCACGATGGCAGCATCGGCCTGGGCGGCGGCCCGGGCGGCCCGTTCGATGGCGTCGTCGGGCAAGGGAGGTACTACCCCCAAACGAAGAACACCAATCGGGGAACCTGGCTGGCAGGCGAATTCCAGCGTAAGGACAGTGGAGGTACCCGTGGCAAAATGGCGGCGGAATGTCTTCTCCGTGGAACCCATGCCAAAGAACGTTTCGCCTTGTTCAAATTCCTCCCAGTGGTTGATGACCGTATCACTCCCGACTTTCATCCGGGCGCGGCCGACGGTGATGAGGCCGAACTCGTGCACGCCGCTTGCCGTCGGCTGGAATTCCAGGGTAATGCGGGCCGCAAAAACCGGGTTGAACCTGGTCCGGCAACCCGCCAAACCACAAGAGCTGCGTGGAGTCCCGCAGCTCGGTGGCTACCGGATCCCCTTCCAGGGCATGATTGTTGAAATACTCTA
Source organism: Caldilineaceae bacterium (assembly GCA_963664185.2). GTDB lineage: Bacteria > Chloroflexota > Anaerolineae > Caldilineales > Caldilineaceae > Bin34. Next base: position 4,228 of record CAXXOQ010000010.1, read on the forward strand.
CCTGAACACCGGGCTGGCCGTCCTGACTGCCCAGCATGGCCGTTTCCAGTATGGGGCAGTAGCGGTGGTTGGTACATCCCTGCTCGAAACGGATCTCGGTGGTGTCTGCCACCAGGTCCTGGATGCTTTGCAGGGGATGGCACTGGTAGGGGGCGTTCACCATGGCGCTGCCGCCTCCCATGATGCTGCCAATACGTGCGTTGGGACCGATGACCGCCAGGGAATCCAGTTGCTTCGCTGGCAGGGGCAGGACATCATGGTCATTCTTCAGCAATACCAGAGAGGCCGCTGCGGCCTGATAGGCGATTTCGCGGGTGCCGGGATCATCACGGGATGTCTCCGGCGGGATGCCTTCCTGATCCAGAGCACCTGTCCGTTCTGCCAGGCGCAGATACCGGCGGACCTTGTCATTCAGGATGTCTTCCGCCAGTTCCCCTGTCCGCACGCGGTCAGCCAGCGTGCGGCCCAACATGAAACCAGGGCCGGGCATCTCCAGGTCCAGGCCGCCCTCAAAGCACCCCACGGTACTCTTGGTGCCAAACCAGTCGGACATGACCAGACCGTCAAAGCCCCACTCTCCCTTGAGTACCTGCTGCAACAGGAAGGAGCTGGCGGCGGCAAATTCCCCGTTCACCATGTTGTACGCGGCCATGACGGCCCAGGCGCCGCCTTCCTTGACGGCCATTTCAAAGGGCAGCAGATAAATCTCCCGCAGGGTGCGTTCGTCGACCAGGACATCCAGCGTCATCCGCTGAAATTCCGAATCGTTGCAGACATAGTGCTTGGGGCAGGCGGCCACCTGCTGGGATTGCAGGCCACGGATATAGGCGGCGGCCAGCTTGCCCGTGAGAAATGGATCTTCCGCATAGCACTCGAAGTTGCGTCCGTTCAGCGGCGTGCGGTGAATGTTGATGGTAGGTGCCAGCAGGACCGAGGCGCCCTTGGCCCGGGTTTCCCGGGCCAACTCTTCCCCGACCCGCTGGATGAGTTCCACATCCCAGGTTGCGCCCAGGGCCGCCCCGCCCGGAAAACAGGCCGAAGTCATGCCGCCTTCCATGTTGCCCCGGGCGCCGTTGGGACCGTCCGTCACTTTCATGGGGGGCAATCCGACCCGCGGAATTGCCGTGAGTTGCCACAGGCTATCGCCGGCGGTAAGGGATGCCTTTTCTTCCAGGGTGAGTTGCGTGAGCAAGTCATGGATTCGATTCGTCATGATGGTGCCTTCCTGCCAGGGTTTGCCACGATTCCCTGCACCGCCCAAGGCTTCAGGTTGCAGGAGCAAACCGCCAGTTCCGATTTTATGCAATTCCCGGATTGTCTCATACAATCAATGACATCTGTATGGCAAGTGTGGCCCATCGCTTGGCACTCTGTGGCATGGTTTGCCCACAGGTGCGCCTTCGGTGCCGCTCCTTGGTACACGCGAGACTTGGACCCTGGAATGGGATGAGAAAACAGATGGCTGGAAAATACACTGTTGTGCCCAACGAAGGGGAACAGGTTACGCTTGACAATGGGCAGTTGCATGTGCCGGACCGCCCCATTGTCTGTTATATCGAAGGGGATGGCACGGGCCCCGATATTTGGCACGCCTGCCAGCGCGTCCTGGATGCTGCGGTCACCAGTGCATATGCAGGGGACAGGTCCATTGCCTGGATGGAAGTATTTGCCGGCGAGCGCGCCAATGACGTTTGGGGGGAAGCCATCTGGTTGCCGGAAGAAACCCTGGATGCCATTCGGGAATTCCGGGTTGCCATCAAAGGGCCCCTTTCGACACCGGTTGGGGGAGGTATCCGCAGCATCAATGTGGCCTTGCGGCAGCGTCTGGATCTCTATGCCTGCGTGCGTCCTGTACGCTACTTTGACGGTGTGCCCAGTCCTGTACGCAGGCCTGAATTGGTGGACATGGTGGTGTTTCGCGAGAACACCGAAGACATTTATGCCGGCATCGAATGGATGGCGGGAACGGACGAGGCGCAGCAGGTTGTGGATTTCCTGCGCACTGCCATGGGTACCGACAAGGTCCGTTTTCCTGACACATCCAGTATCGGCATCAAGCCCATCAGTCAGGAGGGCTCCCACCGTCTGGTGAAAGCTGCCATCAATTATGCGGTGGCCAATGGACGGCGGAATCTGACCCTTGTCCACAAGGGGAACATCATGAAGTTCACCGAAGGGGGATTCCGCACCTGGGGCTACGAAACGGCGGCCAATGAATTTGGCGCACAGGAACTGGATGGCGGTCCCTGGATGCAGCTGAAGGGTGGCCTTGTCATCAAGGATGCGATTGCGGATGCCTTCCTGCAGCAAATCCTGACCCGGCCTGACGAATATGACGTCATCGCCACGATGAACCTGAATGGCGATTACATCAGTGATGCCCTGGCGGCGCAGATTGGGGGCATTGGCATTGCCCCGGGTGCCAACATCAATTACGAGGCGGGATGCGCCATTTTTGAAGCCACCCACGGCACAGCCCCCAAGTACGCTGGCCTGGATCAGGTGAATCCTTCGTCCATGATTCTGAGCGGTGAAATGATGCTGCGCCATTTGGGGTGGCATGAGGCGGCGGATTCCCTCCTGGCGGCCATGGGCCGCACCTTTGCGCAGAAAACGGTGACCTACGATCTGCACCGTCTGATGGATGATGCCACCAAAGTGAAGTGCAGTGAGTTTGCCACGGCCGTAATCGAAAACATGTGACGTATGGCGACGCGTCCCTGATCCCCTGCCACCGAAGTGGGCCCTATGTTGTTCCGGTCTTCCATTGGCAAGAAAATCGTCATGTCTGTTACGGGCCTGATTTGGATTGGGTATCTGGTATTGCACATGTACGGCAATCTCAAGGCATTCGGAGGCGCGGTTGCGTTCAATCATTATGCCGAGGGGTTGCGGGAACTGGGGGCTCCCCTGTTGAGCCACGGACACGGCTTGATGGCGGCCCGGATCGTGTTCCTGGTTTCCCTCTGCCTGCACATGTGGGCTGCCTTGACGCTCAAGCGCATGGCCATGCGGGCCCGGCCCCAGACGTACAACACCTATAAAATCGTGGAAGCCAACTATGCTGCGATTACCATGCGTTGGGGCGGCGCCGTTATTGCGGCGTTTCTGGTGTATCACCTGGCGCATTTTACCTGGGGCACGCCCATCCTGAATGCCCACTTTGTCCGCGGTGAGCCGTATCAGAATCTGGTGGCGGGCTTCCAGAATCCTGTGCATCTCGTCCTGTACCTCTTGGCCCTGGTGGTCGTGGGATTCCATCTGTATCACGGTGCCTGGAGTTTCTTCCAAACCATGGGCTGGCGCACGGTCAGGTATGACCGCGTGATCCGGGTGGGCACCGCATTGTTGGCGGTGGTGGTGCCTCTCGGCTTTGCCACCGTGCCATTGTCGGTGCTGGCGGGTCTGATCCGGTAGTCTGTGCCGTGGGAAGGAACATGCCAGCTGTAGCGGAAATGAAACCATGAGCGACGATTCTGCCCGTCTCTGGCAAACCGGTTCTGAGCTGGATGGCCGTGTGCCCGCCGGGCCGGTTGAGTCCAAGTGGGACGACTTGCGCTTTGACATGAAGCTGGTGGCGCCGGCCAATCGCCGGCACTATCATGTCATCGTGGTCGGATCGGGATTGGCCGGTGCTTCCGTGGCCACGGCCCTGGCGGAGCAAGGATACAACATTTCCTGTTTTTGCTATCAGGACAGTCCGCGCCGGGCCCACAGTGTAGCGGCCCAGGGCGGAATCAATGCGGCCAAGAATTACCGCAACGACGGCGACAGCATACGGCGCCTGTTTTATGATACGGTGAAGGGAGGCGACTATCGTTCCCGCGAAGCCAATGTCTATCGCCTGGCCCAGATCAGTACCGCCATTATTGACCAGTGCGTGGCGCAGGGCGTACCGTTCGCCCGGGAATATGGCGGCTATCTGGACAACCGATCCTTTGGCGGCGTGCAGGTTTCACGGACCTTCTATGCCCGCGGCCAGACCGGGCAGCAGCTGCTTTTGGGAGCCTATCAATCCCTGGCGCGCCAGATTGCCAGCGGCCAGGTCCAGATGCATGTCCGGGCGGAAATGCTGGATCTCATTCTGGTGGAAGGCGTAGCCCGGGGGATCGTGGTCCGGGATCTCCTCACCGGGGCCATTCGGCCGGTCCTGGGGGATGCAGTCGTGTTGGCGACGGGCGGATACAGCAATGTGTATTACCTTTCCACCAATGCGAAGGGTTGCAATGCCACCGCCATCTGGCGCGCCTACAAGAGGGGCGCCTACATGGGCAATCCCTGCTATACCCAGATTCACCCGACCTGTATTCCCCCCGCGGGAAGTCATCAGTCGAAGTTGACGCTGATGAGTGAGTCACTGCGCAATGATGGACGGATCTGGGTGCCCCGCAACAAGGATGAGAAGCGCGTACCCAGCGCGATTCCGGAAACGGAACGCTATTACTTTCTGGAGGAGAAATACCCGAGTTTCGGCAATCTGGTACCCCGGGATGTCGCCTCCCGGAATGCCAAGACCGTGGTAGACGAGGGGTATGGCGTGGGGGAACTCAAGAATGGGGTGTATCTTGATTTCCAGGAAGCCATGGACCGGCTGGGGGCGGATGTCATTCGTGCCCGGTACGGCAATCTCTTTGACATGTATCACAGCATAACCGGCGAAGATCCCTATACCACCCCCATGCGTATCTACCCGGCCCTGCATTACACCATGGGCGGGCTGTGGGTAGATTACCATCTGCAAAGCAATCTGCAGGGCCTGTTTGTATTGGGGGAAGCCAATTTCTCGGACCACGGTGCGAATCGGCTGGGGGCCAGCGCCCTGATGCAGGGCCTGGCGGATGGGTATTTCATTGCCCCCTATACGATTGGCAATTATCTGGCGGCCACCCCACTGGAGCCTGTGGAGGAAGGCGCAGCCGAAGTGCAAGCGGCCATGGCCGATGTGCAACAGCGGCTGGCTTCACTGCTGGCCATCAATGGCCAGCAGACGGCCTCCGCCCTGCACCGGACTTTGGGCCACATTATGTGGGAAGGGTGTGGCATGGCTCGTTCCCGGGCGTCCCTGGAAGCAACCTTGCATGACGTCCGCCAACTCCGGCAGACGTTCTGGCACGACCTCTATGTGCCTGGCGATGTGGCGGAACTGAACCAGAACCTGGAGTTGGCCGGACGTGTCGCCGACCTGATAGAACTGGGCGAGCTCCTGGTCCTGGATGCCCTGCATCGGGAGGAATCCTGTGGCGGACATTTCCGGGAGGAAAGTCAGACGCCGGAAGGAGAAGCTCTCCGGCAGGATGACGCCTTCTGCTATGTTGCCGGATGGGAGTTCCGGGGGGAAGAAGAGGCGCCACGTCTGCACAAGGAATCGCTGGAATTCGTGGAAGTGCCGCTGACCCAGCGGAGCTACGCCTAGCAGGATAAGGCGGAAACGTCATGCAATTGACTCTTCGGATTTGGCGCCAGCGTTCCCCATCCAGCAGTGGAACGTTCGAGCAGTATGCGCTGGACAATGTCAGTCCTGACTCGTCGTTTCTGGAGATGCTGGATCTGCTCAACGAACAGTTGCTGGCCCAAAAGGAATTGCCGGTGGCCTTTGATCACGACTGCCGTGAAGGCATCTGTGGCATGTGTGGCATGCTGATCAACGGCGTCGCCCATGGTCCGGTGCCCGGACATACCGCCTGCCAGCTGCACATGCGCCATTTCCGGGATGGCGACACCATTGTCATCGAGCCATGGCGTGCCGGGCCCTTTCCGGTATTGCAGGATCTCGTCGTCGATCGCAGTGCCTTTGATCGCATCATTGAGGCTGGCGGCTACATCTCCTTTTCCACGGGCACAGCACCGGAAGCCAATTCCATCCCGGTGCCCCGGGACGATGCCGATGCGGCGATGGATGCGGCGGCCTGCATCGGCTGCGGCGCCTGTGCCGCCGCCTGTCCCAATGGCTCGGCGATGCTGTTTACGGCGGCCAAGATCGGTCACCTGGGACACCTGCCCCAAGGGCAGCCCGAACGGTACCAGCGCGTGGTCAACATGGTGTCCCAGATGGACGAAGAGGGATTTGGCGGATGCACCAATGTGGGGGCCTGTACCGCGGTTTGTCCGAAGGAGATCAGTCAGGATTTCATTACGGCCATGAATCGTGACTATCGCAAGGCGGTCATAAGCCAAATCAAACTCGACTAGACCCACTTCGCGGGCAGGCGCGAGCACAATCGTGGTGGGCAGGGCGTTGGTGGGGCACCGCGCAACTGCTCTTTCACCTGCCGCATGCGCCCTGGAGCGTACGCGGGGCTATGCAGACCTCTTGCCGGTGATGAACCGTTGCCTGACAACCATCTGCCATATGTGTTTTCTGCCGCCGGCACTGACTTCGGGATACAAGCCCAATTGACCCTTTCAATGTGGCGCCGTGGGGGTTCTACCCATGGCCCACCGAGGTGCTGGAGGCAAGAGAGCCTCATCCAAAAACCATTCGCACTGCACTGCTGTTAGGCCTGGGTGCGCAAGAGTCCACGTTCGCCGAACTGGCCTCAGGGATCAGGAAGATATCCAGCGCAATCGTGTAGCCCTGGTCGGAGCCACAGATCAGTTCACGTGTCTCTGGCGGTACCCGTGGTTCTGCCCAATACCAGGCAGGACCGGAAGAAGCAGGTGGACCTGCATTGAGGCCTATCCCTTATCTATCCGCCTGCTGCCGGGGGCTGGAAGTTAGGGGCTGCGTCATGCCCGGAAATCAGGGAGGGCCCCATAGACCCAACTGCGTGCCGGGGCAAGAGTCAGGCAAAGGGAAAACTTTCCCGGTAGCTGATCGTGTCAATGGTGTGCTGGGGATCACTGACGAACATAATGCCCGGCCACATGGGATTCTGCTGGAAATGGAAGACCAGATTGGCCCGAATGTCCTCGCTGGGATCTTCCCTTTCCTTGGCGCCCTGATGGGGGACATGGCTGTAGAAGACTACGGCATCGCCTGCCTTGGGATACAGGTCCGCATGTTCCTGGTTGTCACACCAGACCTGAAACCGGTTGCCCCGATCATCGGTGTAACCCATATGCGGGACCAGTTCCTCCGGTATGGGTTTCTTGAGATAGTCCTTGAGAAAGGTCAGGCGGGCCACGCCTGGTGCGTTGTCCGTGAAATAAAAGGTCTGGTTCATGCACAGTCCCTGCAAGGGATGCAGGGCGTCCGCTTTCTCCGACTGGTAATAGTAATCGTAGAAGTCCATGTGCCACTCCTGGCGGTAGGCGGCAGGATTGACATGGGCCCGCACGCTGCGCAACTGGCATTGCCTGCCCATAATGGCGCGCAGGTAGCAGGTGGTGTTGTCCAGCGTCAGCATCGGCTTGACCAGCTCGGGATACTGCTCCAGCAGCCGATTGAAGTACACATTGCCCACGGAGTTGCTGCCGCAATACTCTTCCCGATGATACATGCCATAGAGAATGTCTTTCCACCGTTGCACCGTGTCGGCATCCAGGGCATTTTCAATATGCAGGTAGCCATTTTCCTGCAGGGAATCAAGATTGGCCTGGATTCTGTCTGCCATTGCCATGGTATGTGCTCTCCGTCTCAGATGTATCGGTCTGTCTGGATATTCTAGAATGGAGAGTTCGGAATCCAAGAATGGGGGGCTGGCCTGACGGCCAGGTCTGCCTGCGCGAGGTCTTTATCGCGCGCATGTTGCCCGACAAGGAGACAGTCCGGAGAAACCTCCGGACTGTCTCGCGGGGAAGCCGTTCCTGCGGGAACGACCCGGGTTTGAGGTCCCCTGCCTTGGGGAAAGTAGAGCTAGGTCAGCTGATAGGCTTCCATGCCATGTTCCGGCAAATCCAGACCGGTTTCCTGTTCCTCGTCGGTAGCACGCAGACCAATGCCGACCTTGATGAGGCCAAACATGATGGCACCTCCTACCAGGGACCAAAGGAGGATGACGATGCCACCCACCGCCTGCAGGCCGAGTTGGGCGACATTGCCGGCAATCAAACCGGAAACGCCACCATAGGTGCCATCGGCAAAGACGCCCACCATCAGGACGCCAAACAGACCTACGGTACCGTGAACCGAGATCGCGCCGACCGGGTCATCAATCTTGAGGGTTCTTTCAATGAATCCTTCACTCCATTTCAGGACAAAGGCGGCCAAGGCCCCGATGACGACAGCCGCCCAGGGGGCCACTACGGCACAAGGCGCCGTAATGGCGACCAGCCCTGCGAGGGAGCCGTTCACGGCGCCCGTCAGGCTGACCTTGCCGGTACGGGCCAGACTGGAATAGACCATGACTGTGGAACCGGCAATGGCCGCCAGCATGGTGTTGGTGGCAATGACACTCAGGCGCAGGTCCGTCCCGCTCAGGGTACTGCCTGCATTGAAGCCAAACCAGCCGACAAAGAGAATGAGACCTCCCAGGACAATGTAGGTGGCGTTGTGGGGAGGCATTGCATTGGGCGTGCCATCCGCGTTGAATTTCCCTATGCGGGGACCTACCATCTTGGCCCCGACAAGCCCCACAAATCCGCCTACCATGTGCACCACACCCGATCCTGCGAAATCATGGAAACCCATATTGGCCAGCCAGCCTCCGCCCCAGACCCAGTGGCCGCTCAAGGGATATACAATCCCGCTGAGCAGAAAACTGTAGGCCATGTAGGCCGTAATGCGGGTGCGCTCCGACATGGCCCCGGAAACGATGGTCGCGGCGGTCGCGGCAAAGACCATCTGGAAAAACCAGTCCCTGGCATGACTTACATCATAGTAATCACCCAGTAGCAGGAAACCGTCACTGCCGATGATACCGGCAATGTCGGTCCCATACATGATGCCGTAGCCAAAGAAGAAATAGGCCAGGCCACCGATACAGAAGTCCATGTAGTTCTTCGACCAGATATTGACCGTGTTCTTGGCTTGGGCAAAGCCGGCTTCCACCAGACCAAATCCTGCCTGCATGAAGAAGACCAGAACGGCCGCGACGGCCATCCATACGAAGGTCAGGGCCTCGCCGGTGGGATCATCAGTGGCCGCCATCAATTCCTCACCGGTGGGATCACCGGCCCAAACGGATCCCGTAGCCAGTGCAGCCAGCAAGACCGATGTCAACAGTATCAGGAGAATGCGTTTACGCCACGTTGCATTCATTTTTGTGAAGCCTCCCAGGGTTCTGGATGAATGACCATGGGAGTCATTCTAAAAGGCGGATCTTTCCCTGTCTCTGTCAATATGCACAAAATCCTGGCAATGACGCTGGTCAACATACACAGAACAGTACGTTTATCCACAGAATTCCACCACTGTACACAACGGGATTTGTGCATTATGATGATTTTCAGTCAGGTTCTCAGGATCTGCCGCGGGCAAGACCCATGTGCTGGATAACCCAAAACCCCGGGCCGAAACTTCCCTGAACGCAGGGGCATGGCCTGGAACCTGCCGGTCTTCCCAGCCCATGGCCAGGCCGTGTATGCCCGCCAAGGCAAATTGGCCTGCCTGCAACCATGGGGATCCACGACGAGAATCGGGTCGCCAAACGGCAAGTCAAGGGGCGTATCGGGGGACGGAGGCCCCGCCATTACCACAACGTAGCATGTGGGTCGCAGTTATTCCTGATGGCAGAAGGATTGAGAACTCCTGTGTCCTGTTCTTATTTGTGTGTCGGTCCCATGGCATATAGGTGTGCGTGCTATAATCCCGCCATGCCTGACAGGTACCATCCTGTCTGGCATGGCAGGCAGTCTTCGATCCCTTTGTGCACGCTGCCAATGTGCATGCGCGTTGTCAACATGAAACTTCAGCCCTTTCTCCACTCCCCCGCTATGCGCAAACGTTTCTTGCCCCGAGGCGCGTCGTTCTTCTGGAATCTGTCCTATGTGATTCTGTCCGTGTATCAAAAGCTGTTCTATCACATCAAGGTAATGGGCATTCACAACATTCCCGAGAGTGGTCCTGTCGTTCTGGCCAGCAATCACACGTCAGGTCACGACATTATCATCCTGGGGTGTACCAGTACCCGGCAGATATTTTTCATGGCCAAACAGGAGTTGTTCAGGCAGCCCCTCGTGGCCGCGTATTTCCGGCGGGCCGGAGTCTTTCCGGTGCGCCGGGGCGAGAATGATCGCAAGGCCATAGCCACCGCGTTGACCCATTTGCGTCAGGGCCGGGTGCTGGGGATGTTTCCCGAGGGCAAGCGTTTCGCCGCCCTGTCGCAAGGGAAAACCGGGGCTGTGCGTCTGGCCATGAAGGTCAATGCCCCCATTGTGCCCGTCGCCATCATTGGCGCCCGCAAGATCAATCTCAGAAAAAGGCTATTGCGCTGGCACCGGGATCAGGTCATCATTCGCTACGGCGAACCACTGCAAGTCGTCCCGACCAATAAGGAATCCATGCAGGACCTGGACAGCTATGAGATAGCCGAGATACTCACGGAGGAAGTGATGAAGGCGATAGCCCGCATGCTGCCGGTCGAGATGCGCGGCGCCTACGCCGATGCCTGATACACCATGGGCGGGATCGGCATCCGATCAGGCACAGGCGTGACGGCCAGGTCACGGAATTCAGATGTGGCGACACTGCCGTATGGTCAAGGCGTGTCCTGCCCCTGCCTGCGGACGGACAGGACACGGCCGTCTGGCGGCAAGAAGGAGGGGGAGATGGCCCCCAGCCCTCAACTGCCAAACATGAACGACTGATTGATGGTGTCCAGTACTTCGGGGCCAGGCCGCAACTTGTGATCCGGAAGCTGGGCCAGGGGCGTGTCCGTCAAGTCCAGCATCTCCACCAGATCTTCCTGGCTTTCATTGACATAAATCAGGCCCGTGATGAACTTGCATTCGGTGCGGGCGGATTCCAGCAGATCCTGGGCCGCAATCCTGTCCGTAGGATCGTGTTCGGCCGACACCTGCTTGAGCACAATCCAGCTGCCATCGTGCAACTGGACCTGGGTTTCGTCGTCGTAGTCTTCAATCTCAATGGCTTCGGCCGCCGGCACCCAATCCACAGCGTTGATGATAAATTCGTTGGCTTTGCCCCAGGCATAGCTCTTCGTCGATTCGGCGTGATTGTTGAAGGTGACACAGGGGCTGATAATGTCCAGAACGGCGATTCCCCGGTGCCGGAACGCCACGGAAAGCAACGCTTCCACCTGTTTCGGGTCCCCGGCAAAGCTCCGGGCCACCAACGTGGCATTGGCCGCCATGGCTTCAATACAGATATCCAGCGGGGGCAGTTCATTGACGCCGTGGTACTTCATTTGCTGCCCGGAGTCGGCGGTGGCACTGAACTGGCCCTTGGTCAGACCATAGACGCCGTTGTTTTCCACAATGTAGGTCATCGGTACATTGCGTCTGACCGCATGCTTGAACTGGCCAATGCCAATGGAGGCCGTATCGCCATCGCCACTGATACCGATAATTTCCAGTTCCTTGTTGCCCACGGCCACCCCGGTGCTGATCGAAGGCATACGGCCATGTACGCTGTTGAAGCCGTGGCTGCCGGCCAGAAAATAGGCGGGTGTCTTGCTGCTGCAACCGATGCCACTCAGCTTGACCACATTGTGCTGTGCCAGATTGTGGTCCCAGGCTACGTTGATGATCCGTTGGCTGATGCTGTCATGTCCACAACCCTTGCACAAGGTCGATGGACGCCCCCGATAATCGGTCTTGGGCAGTCCCAGCCCATTGAGGGCCGGACCTTTGCGCCGGCCCGCCGGCCGCATGTGACGATCTGCTCCGGTGCGCGATACAGCCATGTCTGCTCCTGCTCTTAGTGGTGGGCAATCTGTTTGATTTGGGCAACAATCCAGCGGGCCGTCAGGGCCAGGCCGTTGCAACGGCAGGCCGAAACCAACTGGGTGTGGGGAACATCGACCTCCAGACGCAGAATGTCATGCAACTGGCCATCGGCGTTGTTCTCAATGACGAGGCATCGTTCGTGACTGTGGATGTAGTCGCGGACCTCTTGGTTGATAGGGAGTGCCCGCAACCGCATGTAGTCCGTGTCAATGCCTTCGCGTCGGAGCCGATCCCGGGCTTCCATCACGGCAGGATGGTTGCTGCCTACGGAAATGAGGCCGATGGCCGTCCCGTCGTTCTGCTCGAAAATGGGGCCCGGTACCTGGTCTCGCGCCGTATCGAACTTGCGCTGGATACGCGCCAGGTTCTCCTCCCACTTGTCCGCATCCTCGGTATAGCGGGAAAATTCATCATGCCCGGTTCCCCGGGTGAAATAGCCCGCCCACTTGGAAGGGGTGCCCGGGACGCTGCGATAGCCAATGCCGTCCCCATCCGGATCCTTGTACCGTCCCCAATCGGCCGCCAGTGCATCAAGTTCCTCTGCCGCCAATCGTTTGCCCCGGTTGATGGGCGCGGTGGGATACGCAAACGGTTCACTGACCCAAAGGTTCATGCCCAGGTCCAGATCGCTCAAAACCAGGATCGGTGTCTGCAACTGATCTGCCAGGTCGAAAGCGACATGGCCAAACTCAAAGCATTCCTGGGGACTGGCGGGGAACAGGAGTACATGCCGGGAATCCCCGTGACTCAGGGTATACGCACTGAGAATGTCACCCTGACTGGTGCGCGTGGGCAACCCTGTGCTCGGACCCATGCGCTGGATATCCCACACGACCACCGGAATCTCGGCAAAATAGGCCAGACCGATAAATTCGGACATCAGGCTGATGCCAGGTCCGCTGGTGGCTGTCATGCCCCGGGCTCCGGTCCAGCTGGCACCAATGGCCATGCCAATGGCAGCCAATTCATCTTCGGCCTGGATCACGGCGAAAGTGGGCTTGCCGGATTCGGGATCGAGACGGTAGCGGGGCAAGGCGGCATTGAGGGCATCGGCTACGCTGGACGAAGGCGTGATGGGGTACCAGGAAACCAGATTGACCCCTCCAAAGACGCAACCCAAAGCCGCGGCCGTATTGCCTTCCACCAGGATCTTGCCTTCATTGTAGCCGGACATGCGGGCCACCCGATAGGGAACATGGTTTTCATATTCCTGGCCGCACCACTGGTGCGTGGTCTCGATTACGTCCATATTCAATTTGACCGCCTTGGCCTTGCCCGGCAGTTGGCTCTCCACGGCTTTCCGGATCTCGTCCAGCGGGATGTCCAGCAACCAGGCCAGGGCACCGACATACACCATGTTGCTGACGTAGGCGCGCAGGGCCGGGGGCACCTTGAAGGGCTTCATCAAATCCTTGATGGGCATAGCGAAATATTGCAGATCGTCCCGGTGCACGGCAATGGGGATCGCATCATCGTGCAGCACGATCCCGCCTGGCTCCATGCGTGCCATGTCTTCCGCCGCTGTGGCAGGGTTCATGCACACCACAATCTCCGTTCCTTCGCGGCGGGCCAAATACCCATCCTGTGAAAGGCGAATGGAATACCACGTGGGCAATCCCTGGATATTGCTGGGAAAGATATTCTTGCCCGTTACCGGAATGCCCATGTTGAAGAGGGTGCGCAACAATACCAGGTTACTGGTCTGGCTACCGGTACCGTTGGGCGTGGCAACGGTAAACGAAAAATCGTTGACAATCAGTTTTGCGGTGGCCCATTCGTCCGGGGCAAAGGTCTGCACTTGTACCATTAGGCAATAACGCTCCTGTACAAAGAAGGGTACGGATGCATCATCCGGTGAGAGATTCCACCGGGGTGGCGGGGGTATCGGCTGCAGCGTGTGCAGCCAGCGTCCTGGTCTGTCTTGGCCGAAGTTCCAGCAGTCGCATATGCTCAAGGTGCAGTGAGCGACTCTTTTCCACATCACCAGTCTGCAGGGCGTCCGTAATGGCCTGATGGAAACGCCAAATCCGCCGCAAGTGATCCAGTTCTTCGTAATACTTGGGGGCCACGATCTGGTAGGCATCCCAGTAAGCTGTCAGCAATGCCAGCACAAAGGGGTTGCCCAGTTTGGCGAAAATGTGGAGGTGAAACTCTCTGTGCTCGGCATGCGGAATCTCCACGAACTCGGATTCCAGCTTGTGGGTGGCAGTCTGGCAAAGCGCCACGAGACGATCCAGATCCTGGGCATTCAGGGAAGTCACGGCGTCCGCCCAGAATGTAACCTCCAGACGCGAACGCAGCTCGGCAAAGTCCTGAAAGCAGGCTTCGTCCAGCGCAATCCCTGCCTCCAGGCTCATGCGCACCGCCGGCAGGAAATCGTACCGCAAGCACACTATGCCGCGCTTGGGCGATGCTTCAATGAGCCCCAGGGCACGCGCTACGGCCATTTGCTCCCGCAGTTTACCGATGCCCAAATGGGTTTCTGCGCTGATTTGGGCCAGTGGGGGAAGGCGCCCGGAACCGTTGCCGGCGTGGGCGATCAGATACGCGATAAATTCGGAGTCGATCAAGAGTCGTCAGAATCCGTATGAAATAATCGGATCATTAGCATGAATCCGACTCAGATTATAAGGGATCCGGATTTGACAGGTCAACAAAACCGGTTACCTTTCCCGCTTCTCCGGCGCAAGTGGGGATAGCCGTGCCGTGGCATGGAAACACCCCATCCTGCTGTTACAGGGAGTTGCTCGCGCTATGGTACAATAAGACCTGCCTTGGCAACACGTTTTCATGCCCGCCAACCCCTGCATTTCCGGGGGTGGGGTACCAATCTGCCAATGCCACTCCACATAGCTTGTCACGTGCCCCGGCAAGACGGGAAAATCCAAGGTTGCATCTGCGCAAAGCGTAATTTCATTCTGGACGTAAGGAGCAATGAGAGGTTATGGCTAACACACTTTCGAGACGTCGATTTTTGCAGATTTCTGGTCTTTCCGCGGCGGGCCTGCTAGCGGCTTGTGCCGCACCGGAAGCGCCGGCCACCGACGCGGCCATGCCTGCGGAAGGCGCCGCACCGGCCGCGGAACGGATCGAGATCGAGTTCATGAACTGGTGGGGCTCCCATCGCGAAGCCCTCATGGACGAGGTGATCGCCAATTTCCATGACATGAACAGTGCGGTGCAAGTCAACAACTCTGTCCAGCCCTGGGATGGACGCGCCGAGCGGGCCGCGACCGCCGTGGCCAGCAACAACCCGCCTGCCCTGATCATGACCCAACGGGTGGAGACCTATCAGTTTGCCCACGAAAACCTGATCGTTCCCATTGACGACTATGTGCAGGCTTCAGGCATTGATCCAGATGCCATTTTCTATTCGGGCGAGATCAACAACCAGCGTTGGCAGGGCCAGCTCTATTCCTTCCCGCTGCCGACGGGCGGTGGCAATACAGGCCAATACTTCTACAACAAGACTGTATTTGCGGCAGCCGGGCTGGATCCGGAAAGTCCGCCCACCACGTGGCAGGAGATGGATGAGGCCAATCGCGCGATCACCGAAAAGGATGACCTGGGCCTGATTACACTGGGGGCCGCCTATGGTGGCGGGGCGGTTAGCTTTGGCCGCTGGCTCTATACCAATGCCGGTGCGTTTGTGTCGGATGATGCCCGCACCATTCAGTTTGCGGACTCCCTGGGAGTCCAGACCCTGGAGTGGATGGTCAATGGGACCAACGAGATCAATGGGGGTGTGGACAATACCAACGAGTTCTTTGCCGGTACCAGTGACACCTCGGCGGATCACCCTTTCTACAACGAGAAACTGGGCATGCTGTTCACCGGGGTTTGGCAGTTTGGCCACTTGCAGGCTACCGATCCGGACATGTGGGCGGATACCAGCACATGGGGTTGTGCCCAGATGCCGTACAATGCCGAGACGGAAGGGGCAACCCATGCGGGCATTGCCGGCCTGGCCGGTTCCTGGGGTTATGTAATCCCCACTTCCACACCCCAGGACCAAAAGGATGCCGCCTATCAGTATCTCGAGTTCTTTGGTACCCATGAGCAGGGGGGCTGCCTGTTCCTGTTCAATCAGGGACGTCCCTCGCCGGTGCAGCAGTGCAATCAGAATTCTGCCTATTACGACAGCAATCCGTACTGGGATGTGGTTTTGAACTCCCTGGCGACCGATGTCAGCATTCCGGTGACGCCCGTACAGAGCCGTATCAGCGACGTGGTCGGTACGACCGTAGATGAGGCGTATTTCGGGGTTGAGACCCCAGCGGATGCTCTGGCCAAAGGGGCTGAGGAAGCGCAGCGCATCCTGGACGAGTTCTGGGCCGGTTAAATTGCCGGGGACCGAACGCGAGCGCCTGTCCGTTGTCCCTGCCGATTGTCAGCCAATCGGCAAAGCATGGGGCCCTGGTCATGAGGATCTCGATCCTCATGACCAGGGAACATGACATGGATACGCCTGCTCGCGATCCCTTGCCGGCTAGGTTGGGCGCTGTATGGTTCCCTGTGTATCAGTTGCGGCATGGATGCCATATCTGGTTCAGGCAGGTATGGCACGAGACCGAAGATACAGAGACTGTGGTATGCGCCATGACCGGGAGCGGGACAAGGCCTGCCCTGCCAGATCCATGAAGCCTTGGGGCAGCCACCGGAAACTGAACACAGCGCAAACAGAAGGTATCGGCTGAGACAACACCATGCTTGCCCGTATTCAGATTGTCTTGCACAGGTATCGCGGTTTGTGGGTGGGGTATGCCTTTATCCTGCCCTGGATTGTGTCTGCCCTTTGGTTTGACCTGATTCCGTTTGTCACGAATCTCTACCTGAGTTTGACCGACTATTCCGTTTCGACGAGTACACCGGATTGGGTAGGGGGCGGAAACTTCACCGAAATCTTTTCCCTGGACCCCCTGTTCATGAAGAGCTTGGGCAACACCATCTATTACTTGGCCATGAGCGTGCCCGCACGCTTGGTCGTGGCCTTCGCCATTGCCATTCTTCTGAACATGCGGATCACGGCCCTGGGTACGTTCCGTACCATCTTCTATGTCCCTTCCGTGGTGCCGCTGGTCGCGGTTTCGATTATATTCTTTGGCATGTTCAATGCCCGTTACGGCATTTTCAATCAGTTGCTGATTTTGGCCGACTTGCCCCCGGTGCG
>CAXXOQ010000011.1:0-12883 GCA_963664185.2 Caldilineaceae bacterium
TCTCCACCCCTGTTCTACAACTACTATCTGTATGAGAATGCGTTTGAGTACCTGTACATGGGCTATGCATCCGCCATGGCCTGGGTTCTGCTGGTGATTGTGCTGATCCTGACCCTGCTGGTATTCAAGTCCTCGCCCATGTGGGTGTTTTATCAGGAACGCCAGAAGGAATAGCCGTGTCTGTGGCCCAAGGCACGAGCAGGACCACCGCCCTGCGTCTGGAACATTTCGTGACGTACCTGCTGCTGGTATTGGGGGCGGTGGTCATATGCATACCTTTTTTCTGGATGATATCCACCTCCCTGAAGCAGCAGATGGATGTCTATCTCTTTCCTCCCCAATGGATTCCGGAACCGATTCAGTGGAACAACTACCGCGAGGTCATGACCTTCTGGCCCTTCTGGACCTATGTGGGCAACAGTGTCTTTGTCAGCGTGGGTGCGATCGTGGGCAAGCTGATCGCCAGTTCGCTGGCGGCCTATGGCTTTGCCCGCTTGCGGGCGCGGGGCCGGGATGTCATCTTTATCATCCTGCTCAGCACCATGATGCTGCCCAGCCAGGTCACGCTGATTCCCCAGTTCATCCTGTTCAGCAAACTGCGCTGGATTGACACATTCAAGCCGCTAGTGGTCCCGGCCTTCTTCCTGGGTCCCTTCTACGTCTTTCTCCTGCGCCAGTTCTTCATGACCATTTCCTTTGAACTGGAAGATGCGGCGCGCATGGACGGCTGCAATTCGCTGCAGGTGTTCTACCGGATCATTCTGCCTCTCTCCATGCCCGCCCTGGCCATTGTCGCCATCTTTGAATTCCGGGCCCGCTGGAACGATTTTCTGGAACCCCTGATCTTCCTCAATACACCGTCCAAACGGACCCTGGCCCTGGCCCTGCAATTCTTTCAGGGATCGGAAGGGGTGTTGCCCCAGCTGCACCTGCTCATGGCCGCGTCGTTCCTCAGTATGGTGCCCCTGCTGGTCCTGTTTACCGTGGCGCAGAAGCGCTTCATTCAGGGCATTGTCTTCACCGGGATCAAGGGCTGACGCCAGCCTCCCCAGCTGACGGGATCCGCAGGACGGCCTTTGCTCCCCGCCAAGACTTATCCAGAATCTGCCGGAAGCCTCCATCACGATGAACAACACCTCACCCAATATCCTCTTTCTGTTTGCGGATCAATACCGTTACGATGCCGTCGGTTGCAACGGCGCTCCTGTGGTACAGACACCCGCTCTGGATGGACTGGCGGCCGGGGGCATGCGATTTTCGCATGCCTTTACCCCCACCTCCCTTTGTTCTCCCGCCCGTGCCTCCCTGCTGACGGGACGGTATGCCCATAACCATGGCCTGTTGGCCAACATGGGCAACTTCAATGGGGTCTTTGACCGGCAGTTGCTGGATCAGGTGGGGTATTCCCAGCTGCTGGATCGCAACGGCTACGACGTGCATCATGTAGGCAAGTGGCATCTCCCGGCCGAGGACAATCCATCCCATTGGGGGTTTCGGTCCTTCGCCGCGGACTCGCAATATGGCCGGGAGATGAAGGCTCGGGGGCTGAAAGCGGACCGGGCCCGGGAAGTGCAACGGCTGGAATGGGGGGGATCGGCCCCTTTCTGCGGTCGCTCCCAGCTGCCGGGGGGACAGTTGCAGGAAGTGTGGGCGGCAGACCGGACGATTGCCCTGCTGGAAGAGCAGGCGACGCGGGACCAGCCGTTCATGATCTTCACGTCCTTCTTTGGTCCCCATTTCCCCTACAGTGTGCCTGCGCCCTACGACACCATGTATGACCCGGCTGCCGTGGCACGCTGGAGCAACTTTGACGAGACCTTCGCAGGCAAGCCGCTCATTCAACAGAAGGAAATGCTGCGCTGGAACGCCAGTCATTTGACGTGGCCCGACTGGCAGCGGGTGATTGCCCATTACTGGGGCTATTGCACGTTCATTGATGATCAGATTCAGCGCGTGCTGGCACGGCTGGAGGCCCTGGGGCTGGCCGCCAACACCGTGGTGATCTTTGCCAGCGATCATGGGGACATGGTGGGCAGCCACCGGCTGTTCAACAAGGGCATGTACATGTACGATGAGACCTATCGCATCCCGCTGATCATGCGTGGGCCCGGGATCACGCCAGGCGGAGGCCATTGCGACGCCTTTGTCAATCTCGTGGACTTGACGCCTACCTTGCTGGAATGGGGGGGCGTGGAGGCACCCCCCACCCTGGATGGCCGCTCCCTGGTGCCCCTGCTGCGCGGTGAAACTCCTGCCGACTGGCCCGATGACGTGTTTGCCGAATTCCATGGGTATGAGTCGGCCCTGTTTACGCAGCGCATGGTGCGTACCCGCAGCTGGAAGTATGTGTACAATCCCGGGGCGGAGGATGAACTGTATGATGTAGCCAGTGATCCGGGGGAATTGCGCAACCTGGCCGAGGACCTCGGCTACAGGCATGTGCTGCGGCGCATGAAAGAACGCCTGGTTGCCTGGCTGCATCGCACCCGGGATGACATAGGCACAGAGGACAGCTGGAAGGGATCGCCCTACGATCTGTATGTGACACAGCGGGAACGCTAGGGGATATACAGGTCAACGCCCTGCCCCCCTGCATCCCGTCCTGGGCATAGTGGGTGACCCGGGATGATCGGAAAAACTGAAGGGCCACCGGTTTCCCGCCGCCTTCAATGCAGGGGGGATCTGGATGCCCCCGCCGCGGTAGCGATCCCAGGCGTAGTCTCCCCTTTGCGGACGAAGGTGCCCCACGCCCTGCAGCGCACTGGCAGATCGCGCCCGTATGCCACATCCATAGGATACCCACAGGGGGAATGGCCCGTGGCGGGTTTCGCGTCGGCTCCAGAGGGGACACAGGGGTAGACTTGAGGGACGACACCGACGGGATTCGCGCGGGTTAACAGCCCCTGCCAGATCGCATAGAGCCCCTCATCCAGGGGTTGCCCTGGTCACGGCAGGAGACGACATGATCCTCCTGGATTTCATGACCCAAGGCGGCGGGCAGTTCCCGGTGATTCTCGCGCGCCGGTGTTCTCGCCGCTTGGCATTCAAGCCCGGTTGAAATCCCCTGTCACGATACAGTTTCTGTCGATCCGAGCTTGAAGGTCACCAACTCTGTTACCGGACGAAACTCAATCAGTCCGATTGTCTGAAATCGTCCCTGTATCGGCCGGAAATGCTTCCAGCAGTGTTGGACCACCTTACCCATCTCCGCGTCTTCCAGATTGGTTGCCACGGTGCAATGCGGTACCCAGTGCCCGGGAAGGTAGTAGGCGGAGGCGCAGCCTCCATACCGGGAAAAGGTTGTGTGAAACCGCTCGTGCAAGGCGAGCAACTCGCTGGTCACCACAGGCGCCAGGAAGACCACGCCCTCTTCAGTCGGAAATGTGCCCACGCTGCCCAACTGGAACTCGAAGGGGGCCAATGACTGGGCAAACGCGAACAACTCCTGGGGGAAGCTGCGACAGTCCAAATCGTCGGTATACACAGCGAGCGAGACGTGAGGTCTCCCACCGCTGGTCAACATCGTGGACAAGCCGAACACATCGGCGATTCCGCTCCAAATCCTGCTCACCGCGAGGTCACTGCCGGGGTCAAAGTAAAGTTCAACCGCATAGCCCATTGGGGAACGCTCCGATCTTCCGTCTTGATGTCCGGTCCCTACAGGCTTGCCGGATGGCAATGATCACTCATGCTTGGGGCCAGTCTCGAATGCTTCATATCTTCTCAATTAAGGTCTCATCATCCACACGACATGAATCTCTGCTTCTTCCAGGCTATAGCGCCGCTTGATACTTTCGAGTTGCCCATGGTGTTGCTTCCAGTATTCATCTGGAACTGAGATCCCCGCCAGGACGTAGTGGGAAGTGTTTCCTGGCATGTCAGGTGTGCCTGATTCGTCGATGTAGCAAAGATGCATAAAGACCCCTACAAAAAAAGCGACCAGGATCGGGGTTTTAAGCCCCGAGAGGAGACGCTTGGCGACTCCACCTAGACGCAAAGGTACTATAACACAGACCGCAGGATTGGCTAAGTGCTGGTGGTCCGAGGACAGTAATCGTTGGGAAGCCACAGGACATCAAATCACTTGCATGCTCTGGCGCAGCCTATGGTCAGCAATCCAAGTATGGGCGGAACGAGCACTGAGATATTCTGTAAATCAGTCAGTAACTCGCTTGGAGTTTTTCGGGTACAGACTCATTGTCGGCGGGGAGCAAGAGTTTCTTTGCAAGCTACCCAAAGATATAACATCCCTACCTGAACAACAATACAATTATATTTTAAATGAGGATCCTGGAATCGCTTGGCTTCGCCTGCCTTGAAGGAGCCGTCATGGTTGACCTTTGCCTTCCACCGCCTATTCCTCCAGATCCCGAGACCGGGGTAGGCTGGTCGGTTCACTGGGAAGATCTGGTCGCGCGTTTCATGACCATCTTTGGCCATCCGGACACCTGTGATCGGGCTCTGGCCTCTTGATGAGATTTGTGTTGCCTCCTGCCAGCAACATTGGAAGGCGCTTTCGGGAAGGGAGGGGTTGCGATGCCCTGGGACGGGGCCAATGCGTGCCTGTGCTCTTGCTATACGTTGCAGACAGAAAGAAATGGCGCAATACGGATGACAGGTCAACCAGACCCAAGGTCAGCGGACAATCGAGACAGATCCATCCAGAGGAAGTTCCGCGCTGTGCCTTGTCTTCATGGCAAACATGGTCTCAGGGACAACACAGGGGATCAAGTCAGTCCCAAGGCTTGGCCACCGGCGGCCGGCAAAACGGGCTTGCATTATTGCCGCCTCCCCATTAGGATTGACACATCCCGCAGGTTCCGTCTGTTCGTACCGCGTTGGATACATCATGGTTGGTCCAGGGACGCAACAGGAAGCCCGGAATGCGGTCATGTTGTCTCATGGAACAAGGAGAAGGCCATGAACACAAAGTTTTCGCGACGGACGTTCTTGCAATATACGGGAGTGGTTTCGGCGGGCGTTCTCTTGGCGGCCTGTGCTCCTCCCGCCGCGGCTCCCACCGGGGAAGAAGCGGCGGTCGGAACGGAACCCCAGCAAATCGCCTATTGGACGTTCTGGGCGGACCGCTGGGGCGAATTCCAGGGCCAGATTGTGGATAACTTCAATGCCAGTCAATCCGATATCCATGTGGAGATGCTCATCGTGCCGTGGGGCGAACTTGACGTCAAGTTGCTGACCGCGATACCGGCCGGCGAGCCCCCGGATTTCACGATCATCGGTCGCGGTACCACCATTGAATTCGCCGTTCGTGGCGGTGTGCAGGCGCTGGATGACTATATTGCCAGTTCGGAGCGCGTAAATCTGGATGACTGGTTCGATGTGGCACTCACCGAAGTGGTGTGGGACGGGGCCACGTATGCCTTGCCCTTCGAATCCGGCACCTATGCCGCCTGGCTCAACACGGATGCCTCGGTGGAAGCGGGCCTGGATCCGTCCAGCCCGCCGGAGACCTGGTCGGAAGTGGATCAGTGGGCCGAGGCCCTGACGATTGGCGATGCCGACAGTGGCTATGAGCGCATTGGCTTCTTCCCCTGGGTCGCGCGGGTGGACATCCTGGGTTGGCTTTCAGGCGGCCGCTGGTACGACGAGGAAAACCGCCAGATTACAGCGGTGACCGATGAGAACGTGGCGGCCTTTGCGTGGATACAGCAGTATGCCCAGACCTATGATGGCGAAGTGATCGAACGTTTCCGGCAAGGCCTGGGCGGGGGCGACACGGCGGACGATCCGTTCCTGCAGAACCGTTTTGGCATCACGTTCAAGGGCAGCTGGTCCATGTCGGCGAAGGAAGAATATGCCCCGGACCTGAATTACACGGTGTGGCCTCTGCCCTACCGCGATGGGGCCAGCAATTCCACCATCAACCAGGGATCCGCCTGTGTGCTGCCCCTGGGCAGTCCCAATCCGGATGCAGCCTTTGAATTCTGCACCTTCATGGCCATTGATGGCATTGCCCAGTGGGTACCCTTTGCCGCGGACATGGTGTCCCGCAAGGACCAGACGGAAATCTTCCCGGATGCCCTGCCCGACAACGACGCGAACCGGGCCAACTGGAAGACCTACAACGACGCGCTCAACTATGGCCGGTATGAACCCAAGATGCCCGTACGCAATTTCTGGCGACAGACCTTGAACAATGCCCGTGACAATGTCGTGCGCGGATTGCAGACCCCTGTCGAAGCCCTGACGGAAGCCCAGGAATTGACCCAGAAGGAGTTGGACGACGCCCTGTCCTAGCCATAATGGGCCTCAGCAAGTGAGGCCTGTACCTGCCCGGACATCCGGGCAGGTACAGGCCAGACAAGACCCGCTCCGGCGCCGGATGGCGGAAGCCACCCATCCCCGGGCAGGCATGGGGCGCTGTCGCGGTCCGCGGAAAGCCCATGATCGCTGTGGCTGCCCTGATGCCCCCTCCCGCGCGGGTTCCCGGGACCATGCCGTGTCAGGCAAGGGCAGATCATCATGACCAGCGCAGGACGGTAGAGGCATTTGAGGCATGACGTCATGCTGACTCGCCGCATGAAGGAACACCTGACAGGCTATGCCTTTGCGGCGCCCTGGCTGTTGAGTCTGTTGCTGTTGACCGCCTATCCGGTGGGCTCCGCGGTCTATTACAGTTTCACCGAATACACCGTAATCCAGCCTCCCCGCCCCGTGGGTTGGGAAAACTTCGGGGAGATGATCGCGGACAAGCTGTTCTTCAAGGCGCTGTACAACACGGTGTTTTATGCCGCGTTCTCCGTGCCCCTGTCCCTGACTCTGGCCCTCTGGCTGGCACTGTTGCTCAATCAGACCGTCTCCTTTGCCTGGTTCTTCCGTTCGGTCTTCTTCCTGCCTTCCATCGTGCCGGTGGTCGCCGCGTCTGTGGTCTGGGCCTGGTTGCTCCATCCGGAGTTTGGCCTGATCAATGATTTGCTGGGGCGCCTGGGCCTGTTCCGGCCCCCGTGGCTCACCAGTCCCAACTGGTCGAAACCCGCCTTCATCCTGATGAGCCTGTGGAGTATCGGACCTACCACGATTATATTTCTGGCCGGCCTGCAGGCGATCCCGGCGCACCTGTATGAAGCGGCGGAAATCGATGGCGCCACGATGGGACGCAAATTCCGTTCCATAACGTTGCCCATGCTCTCGCCCACCATCTTCTTCAATCTGGTGGTAGGCATCATTGCCGCCTTCCAGATTTTTGCCCAGGTGTACATCATCTCGGAAGGGGGTCCCGTATGGTCTACCCTGTTTTACGTGTATTACCTGTGGAATCAGGCCTTCAAGTTTTTCAAGATGGGCTATGCCTCGGCCCTCGCGCTGGTTCTCTTTGCCATCATTCTGGCGCTGACCGCGATCGTAATGGCCACATCGCGGCACTGGGTGTACTACGAGTTTGACCGAGCCCGACCCTAAATCCCGGGGGACACTCCACCGTGCAAGTGCCCGTCACACCCTTTGACCGATCCCGCCTCCAGATGGGCTTGCGCGCCCAAAACCTGGCCGTCCGCGTGGTGGTGCTCAGCACCCTGGTGTTGACGGCCTGTGCGTTTCTGTTGCCCTTGGCGTGGATGTTAAGCACATCCCTGAAACCGAAGGACCAGATCTTTGTGTACCCGCTGATCTGGCTGCCCCAGCCGATCATGTGGGAAAACTATCTGCGGGCCTGGCAGAATCCCTCGTTCCACTACATGCTGTTCACGCGCAACAGCCTGTATTACGCGTTGATGTCAACAATGGGCATTCTGCTGTCATGTTCCCTGGTCGCCTATTCTTTCGCCCGACTTCGCTGGTGGGGCCGGGATTTCTGGTTCATTGTGACCCTGGCAGTCATGATGATCCCCTATCCGGTCACCCTGATTCCTCGGTACCTGATATTCAGCAAACTGGGCTGGGTCAACAGCTTCAAGCCTCTGATCGTGCCGGACTTTCTGGGCAATGCCTTCTTTATTTTTCTCTTGCGCCAATTCTTCATGACGATCCCGGCGGATCTGTCCAACGCCGCCAAGATTGACGGCGCCTCGGAACTGCAGATCTATGCCCGGATTGTGTTGCCCCTGGCCAAATCAGCCCTGGTGACCGTGGCCCTGTTTACCTTTCTCTTTGTCTGGAATGACTTTCTGGGTCCGCTGATCTATCTGACGGATGGGGACAAGTACACCCTTTCGGTGGGACTGGCAGCTTTCCGGGGACAGTATCGCACCCAGTGGGACCTGATGATGGCCGCAGCGACCCTGGTTACCGTACCGATTGTGGTGGTGTTCTTTTTTGCCCAACGCCAGTTCATTGAGGGCATTACCCTGACCGGGATGAAAGGCTAGGGCGGGCTGTGCCTCGGGTACGGTTCTGGTGGTTCGCCAGGCTTGCGGTATCGTGTAGTATGAGACAGGCCTCTGTCGGTGGTGGGTCTGATCCGCAGCAGGAATTCGCCCGTGCGGCAAGTACCAGGGATGGTCTGATGGTCAGAGGAAACAGGACCGATGCCCTTCGCGATTGATCGGGTAGTCCCCTGGGGCCGCATCATGGCAGAATACCAGGCCATGTTCAGCCTGACGGAGGCGGATATGCTGGGCCGCATCGTGGGGTGCGGCGACGGTCCCGCCAGCTTCAATGCCGAGATGACGGCCCAGGGCCATGCCGTTATCTCCGCCGATCCCCTGTACGCCCTGTCGGCTGCGGCCATCAAGAAGCGGGGGGAAGCAATCTTTGATGAAATGATGGCGCAGGTGCGCCAGAACCGGGAGGATTTCGTCTGGACCCATGTGCCCTCCATTCCTGCCTTGGGGCAGCGCCGGATGGAGGCCCTGCAGCGATTTCTGGCCGATTATCCCCAGGGCCAGGCGGAAGGACGGTATGTGGATGCCTCCTTGCCGCATCTGCCGTTTCCCGATGCTGCCTTTGATCTGGCCCTCTCGTCCCATTTTCTTTTCCTGTACAGCCAGGAATTTGATCTGGATTTCCACATAAGGGCCATACAGGAGATGATGCGTATAGCACCCGAGGCCCGCATTTTTCCCCTGTTGCAGATAGGGGGCTTGCCATCACCCCATGTGCAGGGAGTCGTGGAATCCTGCCGCTCACAGGGATTCCAGGCTACCGTTGAACCGGTGGCGTATGAGTTTCAACGGGGCGGAAATCAGATGTTGCGTGTACACCGTTAGCGTGGCATGGCACCGCCCTGGGGTGCCTCGGGCCAGGGTAGTGGCCATGAAGGGTCAGAAGGTCAAGGGACAGGCCATAACCCGGTTCCACCAAGCGTCTACTGCAACTGCATCGGGCCACAGGGGAACTGGACCCCGCAGGCAGTGCGGGCGATCGGGTATGCAAAGGGGCCCGGGGCCAGGCGTGTAGCGCCGCATGCCGGGTGTCCCGGGAGACACAGGATCAGCTGTGCTGCCCGGCAATCGGCGCCGCAAGAACCTCCGTGCGGTACCGGATATCCCGGAGCGCGCCTGTGCCTCTGGGGAAAGTGTGTGGCCATGGACGGCACCGGTACACTGGAACATGATCTGGCCCCTGCCGGGCATGTCTGGCAGGGAATACAAAAAGGGATGAGGGGGCGGGATCCGCGGGCAGCGTTCAGCTGCCGTTCAGCAACCCAATGACTTTCAGGATGCCCAGGAAGATCACTCCCGTACCCATTCGTATCATGGTGGTGGTACTGCCCTTCACTTCGCTGGCATCTACCTGTAGCGTGACCACATCCTGTTCCAGCCTGGACATACGGGCTTCTGCCTTGTCCAGACGGTGGACAAGGCACTGCTCATACGCATCTTCGGATACACTGTATCGCAAATTTCTAGGATATTCGCCAGTTGGCCCGGAAATGGCATCCACCACGGCCGTCTGCCCCAGGGCTATGCCTGTCTGTCAGAGCCAGACCTTTGATTCTTCAGATTCCCTCATTTCCTTAAGGACCTCGTTCACTCTTTTAATAGTGTCTTTTCTCTTTTGACTATGAAAAATGTCTTCCGCCGTGACGTACATTTCACCAAAGAAGGTGTATCTCTTCTTTGGCTCTTCAGTATCTTGGTTTTCTGGCTTCTTGCTACCTTGAAGAAATCCCATAGCATTGCCTTTGCGTCTATTCTGTCATTCTTCATTTTAATATAGCATCTGGCTATTTATGACTTGGGTGATATCAGAGTCAAGGCAACCGCAAAGTTCGCTGTGAAAGGAGGATTTTCTCCCTATGGGCCAGATTGTAATCCGCCTTGAGCCGCGGGTCTTCGATTCCCATGTGGCTTTGGGTTTAGGTATCGCAGCTCAGCAGGAAGTTGGCCGGACGCCATACGACGGCCATGTTGCGGGACACGTGTCCCGCAGGTGCAGATGACTTTCCTCCCCTTGGCAAGCGACAGCTCCCTGTGCAAGGAAGTCTCAATGTCCCAGTGGTCCCGCGCCGCCGCCAGTAGTGGTACGGCCTGGGGTAGATGGCTGGAGATGCAGTAGTAGGCGGTGGCCGTAACCTAATCGCCTTGGCACTGAAGAGCCTCCACATCCACCCAGCTCCGCAGGTCGGACCAGGCATCCTTTGGACCTACGTAACGCAGGACTCCGGATCCCCGAGCACAATGGGCCGTGCGGGTCTCCTCCCGTTCGTAGCCTCCATTCATGGTCTGGACGATGGCATAAGGGACGCGCGACCCCATCCTCCGTTCGTTTCCGGGCCAACGTCTCTGGCAGGACATCATGCAAGGCAGGCAGATTTGGTCTGATAGCCAAAAGAGAATCGGTCTTCTGGTTTCGGAGCGCACGGTCCATCGCCTTTGGGCATCCCAATGCGACGATTGTCACCTGACACTCCCTGATTGCCAGCAGACTGGGCAACGCGGTGATGTCCTGCGTGCCATCTACCACCTGGTCCAGGGGCAGGCCTTGGGTCGTAGCCAGGCGTTTGCTGTGTGCAGTACCGACATGTTCCTCTCCGCATCATAGGACCGGTGCCAGGTCTTGCTGTCCCGCGCGCCCCACTGCTCCCGGTAGCGCACGGTACAGATCCTGCAGCCAATGAGTCAGCCTTGTTGCCACGGCCTCCGGATCCTGTGGGGCAGCTCAAGCCACGGGGTGAACCAGGCCTCGTGGTCTTTGCCCAATTCCTCTGTACTCACCAAGGTGTCCACCCCCGATACAAGCACAGGATGTCTGACAACCGGTGACGTACCTTGCGGGTAACTCCAATGTCCTGGACCCATATTGGCAAGCGCATAGAGGGCGAGAAATGCATGGTCACTGCCGGGTGGAAACGGGATCCAAGCCGATATTTTGCCCTTGCTCTCCTGCTTTTCCGCTTGGCGGTTGCCCAGGGCAGCCAAATAATGGTTTCGGCGAATCTTCCCTTCCTGCAGTTATAATAGTGTCACATCACACAATATCATTTGCCCCCAACAATGCTTTCCCTGTCTTGGTAGTTGTTTGCTGCCATGCAATACGATTTAAAGGACATTCCGGGGCGATCTGTTCGGTGGCATCACCTCGGCCGTGGTGGGACTGCCCGTTTCGCTGGCTTTTGGTGTGGCTTCCGGTCTGGGTGCCCTGGCCGGGCTATACGGGGCCATTGCGGTGGGCTTCTTTGCCGCTGTGTTTGGGGGAACCCGTTCGCAGATTTCGGGGCCCACGGGGCCTATGGCGGTGGCCATGGCCGTGATCGTCACCAGCCATGCCCAGAGTCTCCCCGAAGCCTTCACGATCGCCATCATGGCGGGCCTGATCCAGATACTGCTGGGCGTTTTGCGCATCGGCCGTTTCGTCGCCTTTACCCCGTATTCCGTGATATCCGGCTTCATGTCCGGTATCGGCGTCATCATTATCCTGATCCAGACTTTGCCCTTCCTGGGGGCGCCCGTCGTCACGGGAGGGCCCATGGGGGGCGATTCGG
This sequence comes from Caldilineaceae bacterium, assembly GCA_963664185.2. GTDB lineage: Bacteria > Chloroflexota > Anaerolineae > Caldilineales > Caldilineaceae > Bin34. The sequence goes on from CAXXOQ010000011.1 coordinate 11,882, forward strand.
GCCTGGCCGGAGGCCGTCGCCAACGTCAATTTCAATGCATTGGCGATTGCGGCGGCGACCCTGATTGTCGGGGTGTTCTGGCCCATGCAGGCCCGGAGGCTTATGCCGCCGACCTTGGCGGCCCTGATTGTCGGAACCCTGTTGGGAGTCCTCTGGCTGCGGGGCACGCCGGTGATTGGGGAAGTGCCCACGGGTTTGCCGACTCTGCAGCTGCCGGATTTCTCGGCCCGGGTGCTGGTGCGCGCCGTGCAGCCCGCCGTAACCATTGCCCTGCTGGGCTCCATTGACAGTCTGCTTACCTCGCTGGTAGCGGATTCCATGACGCGCACGCGTCACCACCCCAACCAGGAACTGATAGGTCAGGGCATCGGCAACGCGGTAGCCGGGCTGCTTGGCGGGTTGCCAGGCGCTGGCGCCACTATGGGCACCGTCGTAAACATCCGGGCCGGAGGCCGCACGCCTGTCTCCGGAGCCCTGCGGGCCGCCATTCTGTTGGCCCTGGTGCTGGGGCTGGGGGAATATGTGGAAGCGATCCCTCACGCCGTGCTGGCCGGCATCCTGATGAAGGTGGGGTGGGACATTATCGATTGGCGATTTCTCGCCCGCATCCTGCATGTACAGCGGGAACATCTGGTAGTCATGGTGATCACACTGGCGCTCACCGTGTTTCTCGACCTGGTGACCGCGGTGGCGATTGGCCTGATTGCGGCCGGGATGGCCAGTGCCCGGCAGTTTGAGCGTATGGAACTGGACAGCGTAATCTCGGTACCCTTGCTTGACCAGGCTTTTCTGGGTACTCCGGAAAGCGCTCCGGAAACGGATGCCTTTGCGGCACAATCGGGTTTGCTCAGGCTGCGGGGGAGCTTCACGGTAGCCTCCTCGATCAAGCTGATCAACATGATCAGTCTGGATATCCAGCAACATGAAGTCGTTATTCTCGACTTTTCCGAAACCGTGTATATGGATGACAGTGCGGCGCTGGTGGTGGAGCAACTGATCGAT
>CAXXOQ010000012.1:0-6191 GCA_963664185.2 Caldilineaceae bacterium
AGACGCAGAGCTTCTACAACGAGTTCTTCCAGATCTTTGGCGTCCGCCGCCGCTCCGTCGCGCGCTATGAGAAGCATGTACAGAAACTGGACAATCGGGCCGGCTTCATTGATCTGTTCTGGCCGGGCGTGCTGCTGGTGGAACAGAAGAGCGCCGGTCATAACCTCTCCCAGGCGTACGAACAGGCGGGTGCGTATTTTGATGCATTGCCCGAGTTCCAGCGTCCCCGCTATATTCTGGTCAGCGACTTCCAGCACTTTGAGCTTCATGATCTTGACCTGAGGGAATGCATCCAGTTCCCGCTGGCCGATCTGCCCGCCCACGTGGAGGCGTTCGGGTTCATCCTGGGGATACAGCGCCGCCAGTTCCGGGATCAGGATCCGGTCAATATCGAGGCTGCCGAGAAGGTTGGGCTGCTGCGTGATGCCCTGGAGGAAGCGGGATACCAGGGACAGGATCTGGAACGTTTTCTGGTCCGGATTGTCTTCTGTCTCTTTGCAGACGATACCGGCATTTTCGAGCCGCGTGACATCTTCCTGGATTTTCTGGAAGAGCATACCCGGCCTGACGGTTCCGATCTGGGCGGTTTGCTCATGCATCTGTTTCAGGTGCTGAATACGCCGGAAGATGCACGGCTGTCCAACCTGGACGGGGATCTGGCCCGATTTCCCTATGTCAACGGTGATCTGTTCCGGGAGGCGCTTCGCATTCCGTCTTTCACGATGGCTATGCGTGCGCGCCTGCTGGATGCCTGTCACTTCGACTGGTCAAGCATCTCGCCCGCGATCTTTGGGGCCCTCTTCCAGTCCGTCATGGATCCCGCCACCCGCCGCGCCCAGGGCGCGCACTACACGACGGAGCAAAACATCCTGAAGGTGATCCGGCCTCTGTTTCTGGATGATCTCAAGGCGGAGTTCGCACGGATCAGGATACGCCGGCGGGGACGGCAAACCGCCTTGCAGGATTTTCACCAGCGCCTCGGCGCCATGACCTTTCTCGATCCGGCCTGCGGTTGCGGCAATTTTCTGATTATCGCCTACCGGGAACTGCGGTTGCTGGAAATTGAAGTGTTGCGCGAACTCTATCGTCAGCCAGACGGTACACTGCAACAGACACTGGATGTCACGACCCTGTCCCGCGTGGATGTGGATCAGTTTTATGGCATTGAACTTGGGGCGTTTCCTGTCCGGATTGCGGAAACCGCGCTCTGGATGATGGATCACATCATGAACAATCGGCTGAGCCTGGAGTTCGGCCAGACCTATGCCCGCATACCGCTGCACACTGCGCCGCACATTGTGCAGGGAGATGCCCTGGAAATGGACTGGACCGAGGCCCTGCCTCCTGAGAGATGTTCGGCCGTGCTGGGCAATCCACCCTTTGTGGGCGCCAAATTCCAGTCAGCAGCCCAGCGGACCCAGGTGCGCCGGATCGCGGATCTGGGCAGGACCGGGACCCTGGATTATGTCGCAGCCTGGTTCATCAAGGCTGGCGCATATGCCGCTCAGGCAGCCCAAAAGGGCAATCACGTGCGGATTGGTCTGGTTTCCACCAATTCCATCACGCAGGGACAACAGGTTGCCCAGTTGTTTCCCATTCTGTTTGGACGCTGCGGCCTGGAGATTGCCTTTGCCCACAGCACCTTTGCCTGGGGCTCCGACGCGCGCGGCAAGGCCCATGTGCATGTCATCATTCTGGGTCTGGGACCGCCAGGAGCACGCCCGGGACGAGAAACTCCTGTTTTCTTATCCCAACCCCAACGGCGACCCAGAGGAAACACGTTCCAGGGCACTGTCGCCCTATCTGTTTGATGCGAGCGGGTTGCACAATCCCCAGCAAACGGTGCGGGAAGAGAGCCGACCCATCAATGGATTGCCCCAGTTGATCATTGGATCCAAACCCATTGATGGGGGCCACTATATCTTCAATGTGGCAGAACGGAGGGACTTGCTGGCAGCAGAACCGGAGGCCGCACAGTTTCTTCGTCCCTACATGGGAGCCAGGGAATACCTGCAGGGGGGCGAGCGCTGGATCCTGGCCCTGCATGAAGCCTCGCCTACAGCCTTGCGATCCTTGCCCAAGGTGCGGGAGAGGATTGCCACTGTTCGCGCGTATCGTCTGCAAAGCCAAAGCAAGCCTACACAGGCGCTGGCAACGACACCGACCAGCTATCATGTCAACGTTATTCCCACCGCACCGTTTCTGGTCATTCCCGAAGTCAGCTCTGAGCGACGGGAGTACGTGCCAATTGGCTGGCTGGAACCACCCGTAATTCCAAGCAACAAGATACGTGTATTGGAGAATGCCGCACTATGGCAATTCGCGTTGCTAACTTCTGCAATGCATATGGCATGGGTACGTTGCGTGGGCGGGCGACTCAAGAGTGATTACTCGTATGGCATAGGTGTCATTTACAACACATTCCCTCTGCCACCCACCGAAATGGAGTTGACGAAACTGGATCCTCACGCCCAGGCCGTGTTGAGCGCACGTGCAGGACATCCTGATTCGACCCTTGCTGATCTTTATGATCCAGATCTTATGCCTGCCAACCTGCGCCGGGCCCACCAGGCTCTTGACCGCGCCGTGGATCGTCTCTACCGAGCCAGGGGTTTCGTGTCGGAGCGCGAACGGATAGAGCATCTTCTGAAGCTGTATGACGCAATGCGTGCCCCACTGGACCACGGGACAATGGAGAAGGACCAGGCAACGGCAGTCTAAACGGTAGACAGAACATTCAGGTTAATACTACAGTTGTAGTGCTTGCCACTTGCTCTGTGGATGTTGGCAGCAACAGCCATGGCTTGCCTTTGATGAGAGCAGTAAAAGTACAACCAAGCCAAGACCTGCTACAGGACCCGCCTGATGTGATGGCAGCAGCCCGTGGTAGGGAGCATTTCACAGTTGGACTGGCTGACTTCCGGCTTCCCCATCGCAATGTTCAACGCGCCAGTGGGTCCTCACCGCCCGGACCAGGGCACAGCGCTGGAGGCCAAGCGTTATGCAGGCCTGCCTGGGGACGGGCATGGCTTGGGGCTGGGCCACACTGCCGATCCCTTGCCTGTCATGCCGCATGGGCGCGCAGGATGGCAGATACCCCCGTGCACTCCCCCGGCCTCCAGCGCAAGTGGTGCCATCTGGTGCCATGCTGGCCACGAAAGACAACATCCGGTTCTGCCTCTGTGGCCTGCGCCACACCCCGTCCGACTACGCTCCCCGCCAGAGCTCTCGCACAAGAAGAGTTCCCCTGGTCATCCGGCAGCTTTCCCACCGTCCCGCAGGCTGGGGTTGGCCTGAGCCGGGAGGTAGTCCGGTAGGTACTGCGGCCGGTGTGCCTTCGGAGCATCCCTTTACGCACCGCTACTGGGTGGAACGGGAAACGGTGTTCTTCCTGGATGGCCCAGAGCTGCCATTACCGTCGGTGTACGAAGCCGGCCACTTTGCCCCTGCAGTATGGACAAGGGGCGCAACAGGCCTGTAGGCGGGTTGCGCTCCCAGAGGCTGCAGGTTCTGGAGGCGCGACAGAACGGCCTGACCAGGACGGTAGTCCGCATCTGCGGGCATGGGACAAAGTGCACAAAGTCTCCCTCACAGCAGCCATGTCCAAACGGTTAACCATCCTCCGTTCCATGATGCGAGTCCCTGCGTGTTGGCCGGCAATCCCTTCTATCGAATCCAGGGTTTGACGGGGGAGACAGTTGCCTGGCAAGGAGCCGGTCTTCCCAGCAGAGAGATGGAACGGCACATGGCTCTGCCACAGACAGGAACCGTCCAGGTTGCCATGGCCTACCAACGCCGGAAGGGGGCCGGGAACCTGTTTGCCGGCGCAAGAGGGTGGAAATCCGGGGACAAGGCCATTACAATACGCTCTTGCTGTTCCCGGACGGTTTTATCCGCTGGGCGGCAGGCGTGTCCCCCCCGCCTGGCTTGTGGGTAAGGGCAGGGCACAGCATGCAGCATACAACCGGCGGGTAAATCACACAGGACGGATATCGCGATGCCCCTACCGGGTGGCCCCGCCAACAAAATGGGCAATCGCTATGAGCATTGGTGGACGGTTGCGCAGCTTGTTCGCATCCTGGATGGAGAGGCCGGGAGCATTCGCCTTGAGGTGCCAGGGGTCCACAAAGTCGAGTTCGTGCTTGATGTTGGCAACTGCCAGGAACTGCACCAGGCCAAACGCAGTCATCCGAGTGGCAAGTGGAGTCTGGCCTCTCTCCAAAGTGAAGGCCTGCTTCAGGCGATGTTCGATCAGCTCGGGAGCGATTCGGACCGACAATTTGTGTTTGTCTCGGGCAGTGATGCGCCTGAATTGAGAGAACTGACGGAACGGGCCAGGGCCGCAACAAATCCAGCGGATTTTGAGTCAGATTTTATTGGGGATACGACGAACCAGAATCACTTCAGGTATCTCACAGACCACTGGCGTACAGATCCGGTCACGGCCTACGACATACTCCGGCGTATTGAAGTGCGCACCATGGATGAGAGAGGAATGCGGGAGCAGGTACAGGAACGCTTGCAGGCACGGTTTCCCACCCATCCGGATCAGGTTTATGCTGTCCTGCGGAGTCTTGTGGAAGACTCAATTCACGCGACCATACAGCGTAACGACCTCATTGCTGTCCTCAAGCACAAGGGCTTTCAACTGCGTCAACTTGTGCAACCACAGAATGCGCCCGCCCTCGTTGCCCAGGTAACAGACCACTATCTCCGGGATGCGCGGCGCAAACTCATTCAGGATAGGCTTGTTCCCCGTGCCGCAACACAGTCACTGCTTGCCAGAGTTCACGAAAATGCCAACGCGGGAGCGGTTTGTCTTGTTGTGGGCAAGGCCGGGAGTGGCAAAACGGGCTGTGTTATCGAATTTGTGGAAGCGCTACGCTCTGCAGCCAGCCCTATTGCGCTGGCATTTCGGCTGGACATGATGAATCCCGTAGCGTCAACCCAGGAATTGGGCAGACATCTTGGCCTGGACGAATCCCCTGCCCTTGTGTTGGCTGCCGCAGCGGAGACAAAGTCCTGTGAGGCTGTGCTGGTGATTGACCAGCTGGATGCCGTGACCACCACATCGGGACGCAACGCCGATATCCTGAATGTTGTAGAAGACCTTGTGCGCGAAGCCCGGGGCTGGTTTGACAGCGTGCCAATTCGTGTCGTGCTGGTCTGCCGTGAGTTTGATTGGGACAACGATCACCGCTTGCGGCGGTTGCGGGCCCATGATGACGGCAAAATCACGGTAGGGGATTTCTCTGCGGAAGAAGTGGAGAGAGTGCTTGCAACCAGTGATTTCCGCATCGCGTCGTTTGACCAAAGGCAACTGGACCTGTTGCGACTGCCCCAGAATTTGAAACTGTTTCTTGACGCTCATCCCAACCCTGCCTGCCAGTTGACCTTCGCCTCACCCAAAGATCTGTTTGATTCGCTACTGGGACGAGAAACGCCGGAAGGTGAACAAGCGCGCTGCTCCCTTAGCCGACAGCTGGCACGCTGTCATACAGGTATTGTGTGATGAAATGACTGCCTCACAGCAACTCGCCGTGTTGAAGGAACAACTGGACCGTTTTCCAAACGACTATCTTCACCAAATGGTGTCAGAAGGCGTACTTTCCTTCGATGACCGGCGGTACCGTTTCGGACATGAGTCATTTTTCGACTACTGTTTTGCCCGTGGTTTCGTTGCCCAGGAGGAATCCCTGACAGCGTTCCTGACGGCATCAGAGCAGCATCTGTTTCGCCGGGCCCAGGTAAGACAGGTTCTCGCCTATCTCCGTGATGGCATCCCCGAACGGTACGGTCGCGAACTCCACGCCCTTTTGACCGACCCGAAGATCCGGACGCACCTGAAGGATCTGGCGGTGGCCTGGATCTTTTCCCTGTCCGATCCGGAAGAGGTCGAATGGGATGTGCTGGCCCCATGGCTTGAATCGGAACTTGAAGTCATCCAGAATGACAGTCCGAATTCGGACAAGCTGGCCTCCCTGATCTGGAACCGCTTTTTCGCCTCACCATCCTGGTTTCAGGTTGCTGACCGCAAGGGTTTGGTCGCCTCCTGGCTCGGCGCCGACAACGACCGGCTTGTTGACACGGGTGTACAGTATGTCGAAGTTCACCAGAGACATGCGGCGGACCGGGTGGCTGAGCTTCTTGAGCCCTTCGCAGGGAGGGATGAAAGGTGGTCCCAACGGTTA
>CAXXOQ010000013.1:0-2661 GCA_963664185.2 Caldilineaceae bacterium
CGAGGTCCATCCCCGCGGTGCAGGGCAGTCAGTCACTTTCTGACTTGACAGGTCTATCCCCGTTCAGGTTCCCACGGAATTTCCCTACGATAACTGCGCACCCTTTCCCTTTCGTGTCGGTCATGTTCCGCCAGAGAGCGTTCGCCTTCGGCCTCAAGCCACTCCCGTTCCTCTGGGGTTAGGGTCTCCAACACTTCTCCCAATGTCTTGTTCCGACCCCCCCCCTGGGAATTTCCCTGTTCAGGCACACGCGGGCCCATGTGCCGGTCAATCACGCCCTGCACGGTTGCCTGGGCGCGTTCCTGCACAGCATCGGCGCAAGGCTCGCACATCGTAATGTCGAACTCATGCCCCTTGCTGCCGTCTCCCATCGCAACGATTGGTGGTGTGCCGCCCGCGCCATGTGGCAGGTCGTCGGGCCAAACGTAGTTGCATCTGTCGCATTTCAACTTGGGCATGTCAGCCTCCAGGTTTGTGGTTGAGGTTCCCCGCCGGGGCAGGGGAATGAGGATGGTGTAAACCGCGTAAGGTGCATCCCCGCATGGGCAGGGTAGTCCTAATATTTAGGCTTCATTCGGGCCATCCCCGCGGGTCGGGGTGGTTCGAATCTGGAATGTGCCATGGTCCATCCCCGCGGTGTGCGGGGGAGCGCATTACAAGACTTTGCAAACGGTCCCATCCCCCGCGGTACAGGGTCTCCGTTCTGTGTGTCTAGGAATGGTCAGGTGCATCCCCGCGCGGTCTGTGCCTCCCACCTGGCACTGCCCACAGCGATTGCCAGCAAAAAACCACGAGGCCCAAAGCCTGCTCATGCCTGCCCCTCGATAACGGAATGCCCGGCAATCTCGCACAAAAGCTCAACCGCCTGGGTTAGCTTCCATACTTGGAATTGCAGACGCAGATCGTCGTCAAGATGACGGTATCGAGCCGGTCCTCTTTCGAATACCCCATCGTCGTTACGGACGCCGTATTCTGTGTTCAACCCATGCGTGGCCAGGAACTCGTAGACGGATTCCTGAAGTTCCTCACGGGCTTCCTTCAGCTCTTCAATTCTTTCACCGGACATGGCTGCCCTCCTCAGCGGGGTTCAGAATTTCGCTGATGGCAGACACGGCCCGCACAACAGCATCGGGCAAGCCGTCGGCATACCGTTCGGGTTGGAACAGGATGCTTGCGACTTCCAACAGAGCCAAGGCTGTCCGCGGATCCAGCTGTTTGAGCACGGGGAGTGCCACCAACTGCACCATCGCTACCAGAACGACAAGCGCATGGTAAATCCAGTCCATCACTCACCATCCTCAAGGCTGTCTGTGTCGGTAAATGGGCCCGAACCGTAGCGGTCCGGGCGGTCCATCCAAGGCAGGCCCCACCCGGCGTGGAACCCCTTGAAGCATGTGCAGCAAATGTTCTTGGGGGGATACGGGGCTTGTTCCAACTCACGGTCCGTGAGGTCCGTGAGTTCGACATCGTACTCGTCGCGTCCGCAAAAGGTGCGTCGCTGCCCATCGTTGTCGTTGAAGATGTGCTGCTTCTTGGTGGTTTGGGTTGTAGACTGGGGGGTAGCGGCCATGTGAATCTCCAGAGTTCATGTGGCGGTAGCGAAGGCCGGGGTGTCCAGACCGCGGCCTTCGTGTTTACATGCGTATGGTACCACAGAACAGGGATGAACACCAAATCTGTTTTTCCAGCCCGGCTACCACCGGATGGACCGGCCTGGGTGTCGGGCCTGGCTGGCCGGAAACCTGCCATGTGGGCACAGGCTGAAACGGCACGTTGCCTGGGGCGCGGCAATGGCCGAGAATGTCGCCGCATCCCAAGACCACTCATGAACTGGAACGAGTGCCGCCGAAACCTACGCGGCCGTCCGCATGTGGCCAGTGCGGCACGATGGTCCGCGGCCAAGGCGTATCTCCATCGCGGTGCGTGCCGTCCGGCGCATGCACGCGGTGTGGCAGGGCAGCGGCCGGTAGAGATGTATCCCCAGGCAAGGGCCCCAGTGCTCCGGGGGCCTTTGGGGCGGCAGTCTCAATGCACAACACGCGCCAAAGGCCCCAAGCATCGAAACCGCCTTCAAGGGCAGGTATAGTAACAGGCTGCGCCGTTGGCCTCCAGATGGGCCAGATGCGCCTTGAGCTTCGCAATCTGACGATCTTTGGCCGCCGAGTTTTCCCTTCGGTGCTTATTGCGCCATCTTGTTGAGCACGGCGATGGACGCGCCTATGATAGCGGGCAGGGCGAGGAGGGTGAGGGCGGCTCCCTGCGGCACGTCGTGGCCGCCGATCAACAGCACGGCAATGGACAGCAGCACGTTGCGGGCCAGGCGGCCGATCCAGGGCACTTCGCGGGGGTTGCCGCCTGCTCCGACGGTCTTTTGTGCAGGCGGCATGCGGATGGGATGACATGTACTTACTCCGTTTCCAGTGCTTTGCGTGCCCTGTCGCGAGCCTTGTGAACCCCGATGCGGTTTCTTCTTGCCCGGGGGCCTTGCAGTAGGCGTTCCTGTGCAGCCAGTGAGGCCGGGGGGGATGCCTATGCGAGCATCCGTTCCAGGATGGCTCCGGCGACCCACACCGCGGCGGCGACCAGGACGTGGATCAGAAACAGGGCCGCCAGGATCACCGCGAATCGTTCGAACATGGGGCAAGTTTCCTATGGCTGGAT
>CAXXOQ010000014.1:0-30134 GCA_963664185.2 Caldilineaceae bacterium
TCCGACCGCGCCACAAAATCCTCCACCAGCGACACCAACACCGCGGGTTCCAGTTCCCGCTCCACCCCAAAGAGGGTGTGCAGCAGAGCCCGGTCCGGAATCCGGTCCGCCGCCATGTGCAGCATGTCAAAATGGAAGGTCGGTACCTCCAGCTGCACCCGGGGGTGCGGTGAATCCCCCAGCAACTCCGACACCGGCTTCGGCGCGTGGGGCTCGCTGCCCGTATACAGCGACAGCAGCACCGGCGTCGGCAACCCCTCCCGCACCCGAAACCGGCCGGCTTCATAGCCCGCCAGCAACTGCCCCAGCGCATAGTGCAGCTGACGCAAACGCAGGACCGGATCCCGCGTGGACTGGTATTCCGACAGCAGCAGCAGCCGGACCGCACGCTCCGTCCGAAAGAGCCAGGCCATGTCGGCCAGCCGGGTCTGGATAGGGTCCGACGTATAGGCCGTGGTATGGACATCCAGGGAGTCCGGATCCACCTCCCCCAGGCCCAGCGCCTGGCTGACGTACCGGGCCCATTCCAGCATGACCGCACGCTGCTGATGCAGCTTCCGGTACCGACCGTCGTGCAATTGCCCCATCACATCCTTCCTCCCACCGCATTATACCCCAGATCCCGGCCGCCCTGGGGCACCATCGTGTTCCCACCCCAGGGCGACTGCATTTTATGATGTTGCTGTCAAGTGGCTGGGGAGAATGGGGCTGGATCGGTGGAATCACACCCGGCACCTGCTGTGGCGCGGCCGGCTCCGGATGGTACACGGCCTGGCGGCACCACTACCCGTAGGTGGCCCGGTGCCGCCATTACCACCGCTGGGAGAAGACGGTTTTCCAGATAGTTACGTCTGTAGCACTGACCTGGTATCAGGGTGCGGAATAAAGATGCCAGTTGCCTGGAACCCAGGTTCCGCACGACATGACCATCTTGAGGCGTATGGCCCTGAACGTCATGCACCAGAAAAAATCGTCCAACTGGGTATCGCCCACAGACGCCTCAAGGTGGCTTGGACCTAATACTACAACGAAGTTTCTAATCCAGGTCTCAGTGGATCCGGCGGCGGGTAAGAGATGGGGCCGCCGCGGTGTGGGCGAGTGCCCGGTAGTCCAGGACCGCCAGGACATGGTCCACGTCGTCCCGGGGACACGGCAAAATCAGGGCCAGCCGCAGATACATCCGGGGTATGGTCAGGGTCGGGGCTTTTTTCCCCGCCGCAGTTTCTGCCGCACCAGGAAGAAGTGGGCCAGCAGACAGAGGGTCATATGATGATGCCAGCCGGTCCAGCTGCGCCCCTCATAATCGCCCAGTCCCACCAGTTGCCTGCCCTCCTGGAAGCAGGTTTCCATAGGCCAGCGCATGCCCGCCAGCCACACCAGGGTGTCCAGGGGCAGGTCCGCGGGACCGTGCGCGAGATAGGTCTTGAGGACGTGGGTGTCGGGATGGCGGCGCAGGAACAGCCAGACCGCCGGCCCCGGTTGCCGGCGCCGGGACGCCCTCACCCGCAGGGCGGCGCAGTCGGCCCACAGGGGGCCCTGGCTCCCCGCGGTAATCGGACACCGTTGCCAGGCGGAGGCCGGCACCTGGGCCACCACGTCCCGCACCGCCACGGCGCGGGGGCCTTCGGGGGGCCGGCCCGGCGCCGACAGGCGCCCCGGCACAGGAGGGGACAACCAGATCCGGGTCGTCTGCGGGACTTCGGCCAGGTACCCCAGCCCCAGCGCCGCCAGACCATCCAGAAACGCAAGGTCCTGGCCGTAGCCCTCGTTACAGGTCACCCAGCGCACAGGCAGGCACGCCTCCGCCATCACGTCCGCGACCAGGGCCGCCGCCAGCTGCGGCTGGGTCTGGAAGGTCCGGGCGGGAGGCACTCCGCAGCGCCGCCGGCGCTCTGCCCAGGCGGGATCCTCCACCCAGTGCCGGGGCAGATACAGCCGCCGGTGGATCAGCGTGGCGCCCCGCGCACTGGCATAGCCCAGGAATATCCCCGCCTGACAGTTGGCCTTCTTGCCCAGCTCCCCACAGTACTGCCGTGCCACCCCCACCGACTCACGGCCCTGCTTGGGCAGGTCGCTGCCGTCCACGATGAGGACCCCGTGCGGGGTCCCCAGGGTCTGGGCGACTTCCCGCCAGTGCCGGGCCAGGATCACCTTGTCCTGCCAGCGGCCCTGCCCCACAAACATCTGCGCCGTACGCACCGCATTGGGGTCCGCGCCCCGCAGGTGCAGTACCATCCGCTCCACCGACTTGCGCCGTTCGTCGGACAGCAGACCTTCCAGGTAGAACCGCGCTTGTTCCCGCTGTTCCCGGCGCTGGAACAACGGCGCATAGATCGCGTGATAGGCCGCCAGGTCTTGGCGCAACGCGGCCACATCGGCCTTCGTGATCACCCGCGAGGGCACTGTTTCGTGCGTAGGGGACATGCCATCGCTCCCGTCTGTCTTCCTGTCCCCCAAGTATAACCGATCAAAACTTCGTTGTAGTACTAAGCCCCTGGCTCAAAGTGACGGAGTTCCTGATACAAATACCAGCGCCCGGGGGTTAGGCCCTGCCAGCAGATGCCAGTGCTGGTGTTGCCCTCTCCATCCGCAAAGCGATCCAGTCGTCCCGGGTTGCTACACGTTCCGGATAAAGCTGGCTGCGGGCCAGGAAACCGACGCCATGACCCAGCATCGGATCCTGGTCTGTGGGCTGGTAGCGCAGATCCAGGCTCCAGCGCACAGTATCGGAGTGATTGACCTTGGACATGTGAATGCAGCGATCATTGAACAGGACAATATCACCGGTGTCCACCAGCAGGGGAATGGGTTCCCGACCTGCCGGGATGTGCTCGCTGTCGATCTCCAGAAACCCTGTGCCCGAATAGGATTCCTTGTGCCACGATTTCACCCGTTGCCGGTGGGTGCGAGGCATGAAAAACAGGCAGCCGTTCTCAAGGTTGGCCTCGACAAAGGGTATCCACACGGTGATCACCGGATTGGCGTTGGAATCCGGCCAGTACGACTTGTCCTGATGCCAGGGTACAGCGCCCGCGGCCACGCGCGGCACCTTGGGCCGGGTATTGTACACCGGGTTGGAAAAGATCTCCGGCCCTATCAGGGATTCAATGGCATCCAGGATCTTGGGATTGGCCATGATCTCGTAGTAGCCGGGATCGCGATCGCGCCAGCCCCGACCGAATTTCAGGAAATCCTCGTCGGTCAGGTCCCGGAACAGTTCCGCCAGTCTGCGCTCGAAAGGTTGATCGGCCATCAGGTCGTCAATCTTCCCGTATGCCAGAAGGTCGTGGGCGATCACATCCACCTTGCGTTCCATGGCTTCTATGGTGGGACGCAAGTCTTCATCATCCAGGAAATTGCGAATGATGAGGTAGCCCTCTACGTCGTAAAAGTGAATCTGCTCGTCAGACAGACATCCGCCATGATCTTCACGATAGGTATCCAGCATGTGATCTTTCTCTCCGACTGCCAAAACAAGGTGGCGGCACGCAGGTGGCGGGTACGGAACATGTCCGGCGTTGTCCGGTGCCGGTTGCGGCCGGCTTCCTGTTGGACCCTGGCCTCCCGACCACTACCCGCCATGCTTCAGCCTGTGTCCCTGGGATTTCTCTTCATGATACTGCAAGAACCACCATCCGGCTTGATCCGGTACCGATAACGGCAAGCCCCAAGCGGTCGCGCCTGCCGTACTGAAGACCTTCGTCGACGGGGCCTGGCGGCGTTGCGGCAAATGCCCGTTCCCGCATGGCTCCCCACGGGTGTTCCCGGTGCCGGGATTATGATCCGTTGCCCACCAGCCCGGCCATGTCCTGGGCCCGCCCGCCACTAGGCCAGTTGGGTGCGCATTGCCTCCAGCAAATTCGGTTGCGGTGGATCGGCCATGCTAACGGGACGTCCCGACAGGCCACTCATGTACATGGCCAGCATCAGGCGGAAATCCTGCAAGGCCGCGTCCAGATGCAAGGGATGCACCGCGTGATCATCTTCCAGCCAGTCAAACATGGCTTCGCTCATGTTGGCCTGTCCCAGAATGTCCTCTTCATGGTAGACATGCTGGCCGCTGGTTCTGTGGCCCTGGATCACGGTGGCCCACGAGGTCATGGACCAGTGTACGGAGCCTGTGGCACCCGTGACGCCAATCTGCTTGTGGTGACTGATGCGATCATCCGCCGGGTCATTCGCAGGCGCATTGACGCCACATTGCAGCAGGGCGTGGGATCCATCCGCAAAGGAGATGCGGGCGGCACACGCATCGGGGGCGAGATGCATCCTGGGATTGACCTGCAGGCCCTCGGCCCCCTGCATCAGGTCCGTATGCACTTCCTGGGGCGGTGAAGGCTGAAAGGCCTGAATAGCCTGCAGGACATGGGTGCCCTGGTACGCCATGTTCATGCGTGCGCTGGCACGTATCTCCTGAATGGTGCCGATAGCTCCCTGCCGGACCATGGCCTGCAGCTGCAGACGCCGGGGATGGAAATGCAACTGGTGATTGATGGCCACCTTAAGCCTTGCCGACTGGGCAAAGCGACAGAGTTCCTGGTAGTCCTCTGCCTGCATGGCCAGGGGTTTTTCGACAATCAGGCCCCGTATGCCCCGGTCCTCGGCAGATTGCAGCACTTCCAGCCTTACATCGGGAGGGGTATTGACAAAGACGACGTCCGGCTGCACGTCCCGAAACATCCGGTCGTAGTCCGTAAAGCGGGCAGCCACGTTCCACTTGTCGCCGAAACGGTCCAGGTTGGCTTGGGTGCGTGTGGATATGGCCACCAGTTGGCCGCGGGGCATGTGGACAAAGGCCTCGGCATGCCCGTTGGCACGGCCGCCACTTACACCAACGATAGCACAGCGGTATTGGGTCATTCTCACTCCTCCCAGGGCTTGAGCAGAATCTTGCCACAATTGCCGGTCATCTGCAGTTCCCAGGCATCCTGCACGCGGTCCAGGGGAAAACGATGGGTAATGAACGCAGACAGCTTGGCGCTTTCCGCCCGAATAACCTGCATCAGCAGCCCGATGTCGCCCAGATTGTAGTTCCAGGAACCCATCAGGGTGAGCCCCTTGCGGATCATATCCGGCGAGATGCGCAAAACGGTGTCTTCGGAGCATTCCCCGACGAAGGCGACCTGGCCCAGGCGGCGGGTGGCATCTATGCAAAGACGATGCGCCCGCGGGTTGCCGGAACAGTCCAGGGCCTTGGACACCCCCTGGCCCTGGGTCAAGTCCTGAATCTCCTCCAGAATGTCGTCCGCCGTGGGATCCAGTACATGATCGGCCCCCAGGGTCTGGGCCAGTCTCTGGCGATAGGGATGGGACTCCACGGCAATCACACACGCACCCCGGTGCTTGGCGTTGATGACACCGCCCAGACCCACGGGCCCCATACCTGTAATCAGCAGGGTGTCAAAAGCAGTGACGTTGAGGCGCTGCAGTCCGCCAAAGGAGGGACCCAGGCCACACACCCCCAGGGCACCGTGATCCAGCGGGATGTCTTCGGGAATGCGGTAACACATCCAGTCGGGCTTGAGGTGATACTGGGCATAGGTGCCCGTGTATCCGTCATGGTCCCGGCGTACCTGGCAATAGATGTAGTCACCGTCCATGCAGTATTCGCAGGTGCCGCACGCCATCAGGGGCAGGGCCAGGACCCGGTCCCCGATCCGGAGACGACCAGAGCGACCGGTGGCCACAATTTCCCCCGCGGCTTCATGGCCGACCGAAGCCAGGCAATAACCGTTTTGGTACATCTTGTATTCGGTACAGATAGGGGTTGTCTGCACCTGGATGACGGCCCAGTCGTCCACGGGGGTGGGATCGGGCAAAGTGTTGATTTCGCAGGATCGCTCCCCGGTGATGGATACGGTCTTCATGAGTTTCTTGGTGCCCCAACTGCTGGAAGGTAACAGGGAATGCGTGAATCGTATCATGAACCTCGCTCCGGCATGGGGCAGCCTCACAGAGCTGCCCCGTGCCGGGATGGGAGGGCCTGCCGACAGCAAGGCCAAAGAGCACAAGTCCAGCCTGGGCGGAACAACCACCGTCTCCGCGCCCAACATGGCGCCAGACGGGGCTGCGCGCCAGCCGGTGTATGTCCCTGGCGTTTCCTGGCCATGCTTCCAGGGCAAGGAGTTTGGATCTGGCCCGCATTGGACTATGATTCAGACAGATTGCATCCACCAAGCAAACGGCAGATCTGGGCCATTCCCGATCTGTTGCCCTTGCATCAAGGAGGAAGATGATGGCTGAACTACGCTTGGGACGCCGGCGTTTCCTGCAGCTTGCAGGATTGACGGGGGTGTCTGCCCTGGTGGCAGCTTGCCAGGTAGCACCCCCCGCCACTACGGATGGAGAGCCTGGCATCGAGACCATTCAATTGGAATATCTTGGCTATGAACTGGACGATGTCCACTCGGAGGCCTTTGGCAAGTTCAAGGACATAGAACCCGATGTGGATCTGCTGGTGAGCCCGACCCTCGGCAGCTGGCCGGAAATGCTGGCCAAGGTCAATGCGCGCATTGCGGCAGGGGACCCGCCCGATGTCGCCATTGTGGCCACCTACGGTCCGCCACGGACATGGAGCAAGAAAGGCATTCTGCTCGATCTGCAGCCCTTCCTGGATGCAGACGCCGATTATGACTCGGATCCAGTGCCACCGCCCCTGCTGGATCTCTACCGTGTGGACGGCGCCCTGTATGGCATGCCCAAGGACTATGTAACCCATGCCACGATTTACAACCGGGGCGTTTTCGACGCCATGGGTGTGGATTATCCGACCGAAGGCTGGACCTGGGCGGACTGCCTGGCCACGGCCCAGGAACTCAACTCGGGTGAGGGTCAGGAACAGATATTCGGTTTGGGCGTGCACACCAAACCCTGGTCCACGGAACACTGGTTCTGGGCCAACGAAGGCCCCGGCCTCTTTGACCGGTGGAACTGGGATCTCACGGCACCAACGGCGAACGATGACCGGAACAAGGAAGCGATGCAATGGCTGATAGACGCCATTCTGGTCCATGGTGTAGCCCCTTCCCCCGAGCAATTGCAGACGGAGAGTTCCGGTTCCCGTCAGGTATCAGGCCGGTTGGCCATGTGGATGGGCACCACGATTGATACGGTGCTGCTGTTGCAGAACCAGGACAAACTGGATTGGCATGTCGTGCGGAATCCGGTTGCCTTCGAGGGCGGTCCCAACACCACCATGATGTGGACATCCGGGTTTGGCATTGTGGAGGGCACAGAACATCCCGACAAGGCGTTCGCGTTCCTGAAGCACATGTCCATTGGTTCCGGCGCTCTCGTGCTGGGGGAAACCGGCTTTTCCATTCCCTCGGGCCGTCCTGACGGTTTCCTGACCGACGACATGGTGGCACGGGGCGGCGAAGTCTTCCTCGATGTGGCTTTCGACTCCGATCTGGCGGCCAACGACTCGCTGGGCACGAATCACAATGAGCTGCTGGGTACGGCCGTGCTCCCGCACTATGAGGCGGCCTTCCTGGGACAGGTCACCGCCTCTGAGGCGCTGGATACCGTGCAGCAACAGATGGAAGCCATTTTGGCGGAGGCTTCCGAAGAACAGTATTAGCCTTTCGCCCCGCAGCCGACAAGGTGCGGGGGTTGAACGGGTATGGGTTGTTCGCGGCCTCCGGGGACTGGCACTGACTGTCGCCAGTCCCCGGAGGGTGCGTTGCTGGCACAGCTCCCCCACACTTCAGGTGGATTCCCCCATTGCATGATGACGGCACGAAATGGCTGAAAGGGCTCTGCACCACGTACAGGATCCGGGAAGACGCCGGTTCCGCATTCCCTGGAAGCAGATCGAAGGCTATTTTTTCATCGCGCCGCTCCTGCTGGGGATCGCGGCGTTCATCGTCCTGCCCATCGGCGCCTCGCTGTTCATGAGCTTTCACCGGTGGGATATGGTAAGTCCCGCGGAGGCCGTGGGCTGGCACAATTACAGCAAACTGGTCAGCCGTGACCTGCTGTTCTGGAAGGTGCTGGGCAATACGTTTCGTTATGCCGCCTACCTCATTCCGCCTTCTGTAGTCATTCCGCTGTTGCTGGCCGTGCTGCTGGATCGGCCCCTGCGGGCCCGGTCGCTGTACCGTGTGGCCTTCTTTCTGCCCGTGGTCACGTCCGTCGTGGCCGTGGGTCTGATGTTTCGCTGGCTGTATGACAGCGAGTTCGGCCTGATCAATTATGTGCTCTCCTGGGTAGGGATTGATGGACCGGGCTGGCTCATCGATCCGCGGTGGGCCATGCCGGCGGTGGCGATGGTTACGGTCTGGCAAGGCCTGGGCTACAACATGATCCTGTATCTGGCGGGTTTGCAGGGGATATCGGAACACTATTACGAAGCGGCCAAGATCGATGGGGCCAATGCACTGGCCCGTTTCCTGCGCATTACGATTCCGCTCCTGACACCCACCATTTTCTTTATCCTGATCGTCAGCGTGATCGGGACGTTCCAGACCTTCGGCCTGATCTACGTGATGACCAATGGCGGCCCCATAAATTCCACCAACGTTTACATCTACTACCTGTGGCAGACGGCATTCGGCAGTTCGAAAATGGGCTATGCCTCAGCCATGGCCTGGATTCTGGCGGTGATCATATTTGCCATCACCATGGTTCAGGTCCGGTTTGCCCGCATCTGGGTACACTATTAGGTTGGGCCTTCCCTGGCGGCAACCTGCACGGACGGATGAAAGTTGATGGCAGTCCTGCGTAATCCAAGGGTACCAGAGGCGGCTTCGCCGTTGGGACGCCTCATTCTGCACTGCCTGCTGGTGCTGCTGGCGCTCTCGACGCTGGCCCCCTTCTGGTGGATGGTGGCCACGTCGTTCAAGACCGAGTTCGAAGCGTTGCAATCGCCGCCCACATGGTGGCCGGAGGAACCGACGTTACAGTTCTATCAGGATCTGTTTACCCAACAGCCTTTTGGCCTTTTCTTTCTCAACAGCATCAAGATTTCCTTTCTGAGCGTATTTGGCCAGCTGATCACGTCTTCCCTGGCGGCGTTCGGGTTTGCCCGGCTGCCCTTCCGGGGCAAGAACACCATTTTTGCCCTGGTGCTGGCGACCATGATGGTGCCCTACGCGGTAACGGTGATCCCCCTCTACATCGTCATGCACCGCATCGGGTGGGTGAACACCCATTGGCCCCTGATTGTGCCGGCCATGCTGGGGTCTGCCTACGGCACGTTTCTGCTGCGCCAGTTCATGCTGTCCCTGCCGATGGAACTGGAGGATGCGGCCCGAATGGACGGATGCAGTTCCCTGGGCATCTATTTGCGCATTGCCCTCCCGCTCATGAAACCGGCCTTGGCCACCCTGGGCGTGTTTGGCTTCATGGCCTCCTGGAATGAGTTCTTTGGTCCCTTCATCTTCCTGGACCGCAAACATCTGTTCACAGTCCAGCTGGGCACAGCCCTGGCCCGGCAGCAGTGGCATACCAGCTGGCCCCAATTGATGGCGGGTTCCGTCCTGGTAACCTTGCCTGTCCTTGTGATCTTCCTGGTGCTGCAACGGTACTTCGTGCGCGGGATTGCGCTGACGGGAATCAAGGGCTGATCCCGGGCCCGCAACTTCAGACACAGCAGGTGGGTTTGCCACACCCGATGCCAGGGGGCACGGGGATGGAAGCCGCACGTCCCGGGACAGCGCTTCAGCCTGATTCCTTATCCCTGCGCCCACGGGGAACAGGGCCCTGCGCCCGCATGGACCACAAAGGGGCCATACGGTCCAACAGGAAAAGGCCCAGCAACCGGCCTTGCCGCCAGGCAGGCCGGTTCCATGGGCAGGGCGGCTGTGTCAGACCTGGTGTACCGCCCGTCTCTTCGTCCGCATGGCTTCGTGGGCCTCCGGGGAACCGTCGTGGCTGGTACCGAACCATTGGTCGAAAGGAAAATCGGGTTCCCCGTAATTGCACTCGAAATAGCGGTGATGCAACTGGTGGAAGTACGATCCCGCCGGGAGGCCTTTCTCCCCCTTTACCATCACCGTTTCAAACCCCGCATGACCCTGGGCCGGCGTGAAGGCAGCATGCTGGGCATTCAGGATCATATGAATGGGATGGGAGGGCACCACCCAGTGAATCAGGATACTGCTAAAGTAGAGGACATGCTCCAGAGGATGCATGGCCAGCCCGGACCATGGACCGATATTGATGTTCTTGTGATGGAGATAGTGCCCGGCCTTGTAGAGAGGTGGCCAATGCAGGAGACGATGTACCCAATAGAAATGGAACAGCCGCCACAAGGGAATGGCCACAAGGATAAGGGCGAAATAGACCGGTTGCTGGCGCGGATCCACGTAGGGAATGATCTCGTTGGCATAAGCCCACAGCATCAGAACCTCGTAGGCTGTCCAGATCGTACCACCACTGACACAGCTCCAGAATATGTTGTCGCGAAGCTGATTGCCCCAGAGGAACTGGCGTTTGCCCTTGGCCATCCAGTCCGAGGTGTACTTGTACTGATACCCCTGGGACTTGGTAGCCCACAGCCGGAAGTGCCATGCGCTCACGATGAGGATAAGCATCACCTGGTTGCGCACGAAGACTTCCAGTATCCAGTCCCAGCGAAAGTCCACCGCGCGCGCGAGATCAGGCTGCAGATAGAGCCAGGTCAGGGTGGCAATGCCCATATAGATGAGATTCCAGGGGTACAGATAGTCGAAGATCCACTTCAGGATCGGTTTTGGCTTGAGCGGCCACGTGAAAAAGGGATTGGGGGGTGCGGTACCCCGCTCCGGTTGCCAGAAGCCCCGCGCATCGCGAGGCATGCCGTCGCTCAGGCCATCTTTCCTTGTTTGCACGTTTTCCACAGGATTACCTCCAGGGACTGCCAGACTTTCTGTTGCGGTGGTTGCGGTTGCTTGGGGGCATACGGCACAATTATACGACAAGGACGTGAACTTGGCGGAACCGATTCCGCCTGAGGCCCACACGGCATGCCCCCGGCACCGCGGGGTCCGATCGTGTATTCCAGACAGTGCCGCCGCTTCCGCCACGCTCTGCGCCACTCCCTGCGCACGGCATCCATGCCTGAGGCGTTTCCCTGTATACTTGGGGTTGCAGATCCGGAGTACAGGGACGCATGCCGTCATCCATCCCGGTCACTCCCGGGAGGTGAATGCCAGGAATATCCCATTTCTGTATGGGCAGAGCGTTTCTCTGGTCAGGGATAGGGCATGGGAAAGGGTCGCTTTCACGCTGGACACAGCCCGACGTCTGTCTCCCGACGATGCCGTGGCATACATGAACCGGGCAGGAGCCAGGGGCCTCCGGGACGACATCCAGAGAAGCCCGGACAGCGGATCCGGGCCACCTGGCAAGCAGGATTGTGTTCCATGTCATGGATACGGGAATCGATACCCCAAAGCCCAGAGAGACCCTTGGGGTTGGGCAGGAATCGTCGTATACTCCCGCTTCTGCCCTCTATGGATCCATGGCCCGTTCCGGTCCAGGCTGATGCCGCATCATGTTCTGGCCAGATCGGTCAACGCCACACCGGAGCGGTTGTCCGCTCCCCCGTCCCCATGCGGATCCGAAGGTTCTGCGGCGGCCTTGCATACCCATGGCGCATGCATCGCGTATCTGCTCCACAGGGAATCCCTGTATCCTTTGGACGGGATGGCCCTGAATCTGCCCAGCTCCCGCACCATGGAGGCAACTGCAATCCCCTGTGCGGTCACCCTTTCATTCCGCGAGAGAGCTAGAATCGATTTAGCGGTTCCCCGCATCCACATCACGCACACAATCCGAATGCCATGATCTTCGACATCCTGTTAGAGCAAGGTGATACCCATATCACAGACGGTCAGTTTGCAGAGGCCGTGCAGGTCTACGATCAGGCTCTGCGCCTGGATCCCAACCTTGCCTTGGCCTACCGCAACCGGGGATTTGCCCAAATGAAGCTGGGACGCTACCCGGAAGCACACGCCGACCTGGAGGAGGCCCTGCGCCTGGATCCTGACGACAGCGATTCCTACTTCTATCGGGGGTGTGCCAAACATGAGCTGAATCGTCACGAGGCGGCCATTGCCGACTTTGACCAGGCCTTGCGCCTGAACCTTGACCGTGCCCTGGTCTACTGCAACCGGGCCAGCGCCAAGAATCATCTGGGGCGCTATGAGGAAGCCATTGCGGACTGCAATCAGGCTTTGCAGCGGGATCCCCGCGTGGCCACGGGCTACCGCAACCGGGGCAGTGCCCGGAATCACCTGGGGCGCTATGAGGAAGCCATTGGCGACTTTGATCAGGCGCTGGACCTGGAACCCGACGATGCCTGGACCTACCGCGAGCGCGGCAATGCCAAGCTCCAGCTGGATCGTGACGAGGAGGCCATCGCCGACTATGATCGGGCCCTGATCCTGAAACCCGACGATGTCGGGGCCTACGGCGGTCGGGGCGAAGCCAAGCTCAAGCTGGGTCGTAGCAAGGAGGCGGTGGCGGACTATGATCAGGTCCTGCGCCGCAATCCTGACAGTGTGAAAGCCTACTTCGACCGGGGCTATGGCAACTTCCGGCTGGGCCGGCACGAGGCGGCGATCGCCGATTTCGATCAGGCCCTGCGGCGGGATCCCAATCATTTCTTGGCTTGCCTCAACCGGGGTACGGTCTACAGTACCCTGGGCCGCCATGAAGAAGCGTTCCAGAGCCATGATCAGGCTGTACGCCTGGATCCCCACCATGCCGCTGCCTACTACAACCGGGGCAATGCCCATCGTGCCCTGCATCGCTACGAAGCGGCCCTGGCAGACTATGAGCAGGCTCTGGGTCTGAACCCCAAATTTACCGAGGTCTACGTCAACCGCGCCCATACCCATGCCCTTCTGCTGCGCTATGAAGCCGCGGTGGCGGACTATGATCAAGTCCTTGGCCTGGACCCCGACCGCGTCGAGGTTTACCGCGACCGGGGAGAGCTCCGGCTCCAGCTGGGCCACTTTGAGGCCGCACTGGCCGACTTTGATCAGGTTCTGCACCGGGATCCCGGCGATGCCGAGGCCTACTTTTACCGGGGAAGTGCCAAACTCGCACTGGATCGCCACGAGGCGGCGATTGCGGACTTCAATCAGGCCCTGCGCCGGGATCCCCGCAACGCCCGCGCCTACAGCAATCGGGGATATGCCAAACACCTGCAGGGTCGCTCCCGGGAAGCGCTGCCAGACCTGGAGCGGGCCCTGCGCCTGGACCCCAGCCAGGCCGCGACCTACTTCTACCGGGCGGATGCCCAGCTCGGTCTGGAGCGGTATCAAGCCGCGATTGTGGACTATGACAAGGGTTTGCATCGGGATCCCCAGGTGGCTTCGGGGTACCGTAACCGGGGCATAGCCAAAAGATATCTGGATTGCCACGAGGAGGCAATTGCGGACTTTGATCAGGCCCTGCACCTGGAGCCCAATGACGTTACGGCTTACTGCGAACGCGGTGAAGCCAAGTTCAGTCTGGGACAGGAAAAAGCGGCCCTGGCGGACTATAACCGGGCGCAACTGCTGGATCCCGACAACCCCCGGACCTACTTCCGCCGGGGGTTTATCAAGGATCAGTTGGGCCGCCATGAGGCGGCCCTGAAAGACTATGCGCAGGTCCTGCGCCGGGAACCCGAAAACGTCATGGTATTTATGGCCCGCGCGCTTGCCAACTACCAGCTGGAACACTACGAAGACGTGATCGCAGACTGTGATTTTGTTCTGCGCCTGGACCCCGACCTGCCCTGGCCCTACCGACACCGGGCGATTGCCAGGGAAAAGCTGGGCCTGCACAAGGCAGCACTCGCGGATTATGATCAGGCCCTGCACCTGGAACCCGAAAACGGCGGGATCTATGCGGACCGGGGCGTCTGCCTGCGCCTGATGGGCCGCAATGAGGATGCGCTGGCGGACTATGATCGGGCCGTGCGCCTGGAACCTGACAATGTAGATGCCTATGTGAACCGGTCAGTCATCCGGTACCACCTGGGTCAGTATGCCGAAGCGCTGGCAGACTGTGAACAGGCACTGGCCCTGGATCCCAACCTTGCCATCGCCTACGTCAACCGGGCAGATGCCAAGCTCAAGCTGGACCGCTACGAGGAAGCACTGGCGGACTGCGAACAGGCGCTGGCCCTGGACCCCGAAGTTCCCGAAGCCTACCGCATCCGCGGAGAGACCAGGCTTCAGCTGGGTTGCTACGCGGATGCGCTGGCAGATTGTGCACGGGCCCTGTCCCAGAACCCGGACGATGCTGAGGCCCAACGCGTCCAGGAAGAGGCCCAGCAGGGTCTGGACCGACAGGCCGCAACGCCCGGTTGACAGGCCGTTGGTCCTGCCGGCAATCCATGATAGTACAGGCTCCCGCGGCAAGTGCCGCGGGAGCCAGAAAGCCCGGGCACCACGCAGGCGTGCCCGGGGATTCGGGAATCCCCGGCGGTGGAGTTGTGGTCAGGCATAGGCCTGCTGTGTCGGAAATCTGTACAACCTGAACCACCAGGCGGACAGCGGTGCCGTAGTGCGGGGCGACCCGGGATACAGGATGGCTGGTAGCAGGTGGGACCGAACCCTGACGGCGGCAATGCCGACCGCGGAAGCTTGGCTACCCTCCCCAGGGACAGGAAGGCCGGAGACTCCTGTGGCCCGCACACGTCCCAAACCTCGTCCGCAAGGTGTGGGGCCATGAAATGCATGCAGGTTTCATGGCGTGCGGTTGCAGTGTCGTGTTGCAGATGCGGCAACCGGCACTTGTATCCGTGGCTTCCGGCGCGTCAGACGACGGCATTCTCCTGGAAATCCGGCGCGCGCCGGATGATCTCTATCATGACCTCCGTATCTTCCAATCCGTGTTCCAGTGGGGTCCGGGGAGTCTCACCCGAAACGACACACCGATGAAAGTGCACCAGTTCATTGCGGAAGGCCTCGGTGTAGTCGGCCGTATATTCGGTCTCGAAGAAACGTGCCTGATCCATGCCACAGCGGGTGACCGTGGTCGCTGCGTTGCTCAGGAAGGAAGGGAGAGGGGAAGCGTATGGCAATGGATTCGCTGTCACCGTACGCGGTGAAGGTTTCATTGAACAACCGAATGTCCGGCATGAAGACCGACGAGAAGATGCATCGGACACCACCTGCAAACTGCAGCACCGAGGTGAGCGCGCGACCTTCGTTCCATACTTCGGTGCTGAGCACTGCCTGTACCTGGCCCAGACATCCCCGCATAATGGACAGCTGGTGGCATCCTCCGCCCAGCAAGCTGCCATAGGCCCGCGCCAGGTGCGGAGGTTGGGTGCCGATGGCCTGTCTCTGGGCCTGGTGCATATCATGTCCCACCGCTTGCAGCTGCCCGGGGTCAGCGTCCTGGAAGCGCATGATCGCATGATGTTCCAGGAAGGGATCATTGGGACCGTGGGCGATGTGCATGGTGGCCATGTGAATGGCTGGCAAGGCCTGTACCATGGCGGCTCCCATGACGTAACCGGGATCATAGGGTTTGTGGTATCCCACTTGCCCTGTCACGCCCTGGGCCCGCGCTGTCTCCACCATCTCTGCTCCCTCGACAGGGTTTACGCACATGGGTTTTTCCACAAAGACATGCACGCCAGCCCTGAGCGCCTGCATGGCCGCCGGGTAATGGTAGGGCGTGAGAATCAGGACGGCATCCAGATCCACACCTTCCAGCATCGCGTCCACATCCAGGAAGGTCCGGGGAATGCCGAACTTCAGGGACACGGCCCGGACAGTCTGCGGCGACAGATCGCAAAGTGCCTCGATGGCGAACAGGTCAGGCAGAGAAAGCAAATGGGGAATATGCATCACCTGGGCAATCATGCCACATCCAATGACTCCTGTGCGTAATGGTTTCCGGGGCATGGTCCTGCTCCTGTGTTTGGGCAAGCCACTGCGGCCATGCCGCCACAGCTTGGAAGTATCGTTCCCTATTGTAAGGAAATATCTCTGGCGGCCAGAGTGCATGTTGGGATCCCGGTCCCGGGTGCCAGCCCGCACGGCCGGAATTCTGGCGCTTGCGAAAAGGGTCAGCCGGTTGCAGATTGCCCTTCAGGCATGGGGACCTTGGCGGATCGGCTTTCGGGTCTTTGCTGCGGGTCCGATGGTAGTCTCTCCTGCATCAATTGGCGCTCTGCCTGGTCGTGCTGTTCCCGGCAGCCGCTTTGGGCCTTCCCGGGCTCTGGGCATTGCTGACCTCGCGCCAACTGCCCAGCGAGACATTTGCCTTTCCTCCTTCCGGGTTTCCCGCGAAGCCCCAGTGGACCCACCAGCGGGAAATCCTCCGGCAGGTGTGGGACAGGCAGGCCCCTTTCAGAATGTTATGACATTGCGCAGGGTGGTACCGTTCGCGGTGTCCGCGATCGCTTCATTGATGCGGTCGAGAGGATAGGTACGGGTGATCAGCTCGTCCAACTTGAGGCGTCCCTGCTGGTAGAGCTGCATGAGGCGGGGCACGTCCCGCTGGAAATTGGTCCCGCCCATGGAACTCCCCTTGAGGGAACGCTGGCCCATAAAACGCTGACCGGGAAACGCGAAAGTCTCGTGCAGGGGCGGCATACCTACCTGGATGACACGCCCCCCCTTGCAGATCATTTCGGAAGCCTCTTCCAGCAGATGGGGAACGCCGGCAACGACAAACACATAATCGACCCCTCCCGCCGACAATTCCAGGACAGCCTGGACCGGATTTGTCTCACGGGCATCTATCAGGTGCGTAGCACCAAAGGCCTGGGCCATTTCCAGCTTGTAGGGTTCCACATCCACGCCAATGACTTGGGTAGCCCCCGCCAGCAGGGCGCCCTGGACCGTGTTGAGGCCCACGCCTCCGCAGCCGATCACCGCCACCGCCCGCCCAAACCGGAAGCCTGCCGTGTTCACCACTGCCCCCAGTCCGGTTACGACGCCACAGGCCAGCAAGGCGGCGGAGGCTATGGGGAATGTCCGTCGGCACTTTCACGATCTGTGTCCTGTGTACAACGGCATATTCGGCAAATCCGGCCACGCGGAGGGCACGATTCAATTCCTGGCCCTCCCGGTTGGTAAGCTTCGAATACTGTTCCAGCGGGTAGTCGCCAATGCACAGATAGGGTTCCCCTTCCAGGCAGTGACGGCAATGATGACAGGACCAGAGCAGGGATACCACTACCCGATCGCCCACCTCGTAACCGGACACGTTGGTGCCCAGGGCGGCAATTGTGCCCGCGGCTTCATGCCCTGCGA
Source organism: Caldilineaceae bacterium (assembly GCA_963664185.2). GTDB lineage: Bacteria > Chloroflexota > Anaerolineae > Caldilineales > Caldilineaceae > Bin34. The sequence continues at coordinate 17,193 of CAXXOQ010000014.1, forward strand.
TGAGAGGGGCTTCATAGTGCCATTCCCCGTTCACGATGTGGATATCGCTGTGACAGATGGCACATGCCTGCATGGCAATCTTGACTTCATCGGGTCCCGGTGGTTCCAGATTTACGTCCTCGATGACCAGGGGAGCACCATATTCATAACAAACAGCGGCTTTGATGGTTTGCATGCCAGGAAGTTCCTTCACTGCGATCTCCAGTACTCAATCCGGAAGGCAAAGGGAAATCCGGTCCCGCTCTCTGCGTTTGGGGAGAGGGACGGTCTTGCGCCCCGGCACCCGCTTTCACTGGTGTGCCCTTGGCCCAACTGCCGGCTGGCCAGCGGGGGACGGGTACGGTGCCGACCCACGCCCACACCGTGCCCCAATGGGCTTGGCCCAATGCCAGGACCGGCTGGCCGAAGACTGCGGCCAATCGATTCAAGGGTAAAACATGAGTATAGCAAGGTGTACGAATCTGTGCAATCAGCCCCCAAATGCCGGTTGGACAGGCATGCCTGTCTCCGCATCCGGTGTTGTCTGCTGTCACCTGCATCGTCTCATGCATATACCTGCACCGGGCGCTGCGAGCCTGTTGCTGTCCTTCCCGGCACCACGGCTATCTGTCCCGGATGGACCCGGCTCCGGTGTGTCTGTGGTACAGGAGGCAGGCATCAGGTTCGCCACGGCCCAAAGGTATGGCACCATTGATTTCTGGAAGGACCCGCACAATAGACCTCAAGGGAGTCGACCTATGCGTATTGGTGTTACTGGTGGGAGCGGAGCGATTGGGCGTTATGTCTGCGATGAATTGTGGCAGGAAGGCCATGAGGCCGTGAGTCTGGATGTGGTGCCGGCCAGACAGAACCTGCCGTTCCGCCCAGTGGATCTGACCATCCTGTCTGACACCTGCCGAGCTGTGGAAGACTGTGACCAGATCATCCATCTGGCGGCCATCCCGGATCCTTTCGGGGACCATGCGCCAGAGGTGATCATGAGTCGGAATACGACCATGTCCTACAATGTGTTTGAAGCGGCACGTCTGGCAGGTATACCCCGTGTCATATATGGCGGCAGCGAGTCGAGCACCGGACTGGGCATCCATCATGTCCTGCTGACGCCACGGTATCTGCCCATTGATGAGGCGCATGAATTGCGGCCCCATGAGACCTACAGCCTGTCCAAGTATCTGGGAGAACGGATCGGGGTCAACTACGCCAAGGCTTTTGGCCTGCAGGTCATTTCGCTCCGCTACACAGCGGTATGGCTGCAGCGAACGGCGGAAGCCGCCCGGCAGATTGTGGATCAGGCACGCCAGGGATCCGAATTGGCGCATCTGCCCGCCAAGGACAGGCTGGGAGGGCACATTGCCGTGCGCGATGTGGCCCGGGCCTGTGCCGCCGCGGTGCGTTACCAGTTTGCTCCCGAAGGAGAGACGCCCTTTGAGGCATTCTTCCTGTCGGCCCGCAACACGTTTTTTTCCGCTCCTACCCTGGATGTAATGCAGACAGTGTTTGGCACGTGCCCACCCGTCCGGGACAGAGGATATTTCCAGGCCAATCCATATGCCAGTGCATTCGATATCCGCAAGGCGCAACGTCTGCTGGGCTGGCGGCCCAGGCTGGACTGGCGGGAATTCGAAAAATGGGAGTTGTAGGCAGGAGATGTTTCCGGAGTTTTCGTACCTGCCTGTACGGGCGCTGTTTACCCGGGACAAAAGGTACTCTGAAGGCAGCCAAAGAAGCCGCGGCCGGCGCGCAACTGTGCAAACCGCCCGCCATCGTAAGTCATGCCCCGTGAGAGTTCCCCCGCCACCCACAGCCCGTGGCAACAGAGCAAGACAGAGCGCAAGCCCCACACGGCCGAGACCGTGTTGTCATCCAGCCCCTTCCCCTCACCACCGGTTTTGGAGCTTCTGGCCAGCAGGGCAGAACAACGGCGTCAGGGTCCCGTGGGCAGCCATCGGTCGGGATACGGCTTCCCGCTAAAGTTGGCATGAATCCCGCATCCGGGTGGCTCTACCAGTCCAGAATGGCACCATCCGGGGCCCGGGCATCCAGTTGCGCCAGCACTTCCTGCTGAAAGGGATGTTTGGCGGCCCTCTTCTTCGTTGACTTCAATCCCCAGACCGGGCGTATCCACGGGAAGCCAATAGCCGTCCTGGGTTTCCAGGTCATGTTGTACGACATCCCAGCGCCAGGGCACATCCGTGAGCATGTCTTCCTGGATCAGGAAATTGGGGGTGCTCAAGGCGAAGTGCAAGGCGGCGGCATTGGCCACCGGGCCCAGAGGATTGTGGGGGGCCACACCCATGTAGCAGGTTTCGGCCATGGCCGCGATCTTCTTGGCTTCCCAAAGACCGCCACAGTGGCATAAATCCGGCTGAATGACATGGCAGGCCTGGAGCTGGAATACCTCGCGGAATCCAAAGCGCGAGGTGAGACGTTCGCCAGTAGCTATAGGTACTGGACTGGCCGCCTTGACCTGCGCCATGGCTTCCACGTTTTCCGGGGGGTACCGGTTCTTCAATGAAGAAAGGCCGACTGGGGCGCGAGCACACGGCAGAATTCCACGGCGTTGGCCGGAAAATGCCGACCATGGCAATCCACCATGATGTCGACATCATCCCCAACCGCTTCGCGGATGACAGCCATGGTATGGGCGGCCTGATCATAGTCCCGGACCGGATTCAGGGATTCGGTAAAGGGCGTCAGCAACACCTTGACCGCGGTGTAGCCACGGGCCACTACGGCCTGCGCCTTCGCGGCGAAGGATTCCGCGGCGTCCTCCTGATGCTGGGTGGCATAGACCGCTGCCATGTCGCCGCCCCCCAGATGGGTGTACATGCGCACCCGATCCCGCACCCGGCCGCCCAGCAACTGGTAGACAGGCTGGCCCAGATCCTTGCCCTTGATATCCCACAGGGCCTGTTCAATCCCGGACAGGGCGGACATGCCGATCACGCCCAGACGCCAGAAGGACTGCCGGTACATCTTCTGGTAGAGGAATTCGATCCGGCGGGGATCCTCCCCTATCAGCATGGGGGCGAAATCCGCAATGGCCCCCACCACGCTGCGGGTCTTCCATTCCAGGGAGGCTTCTCCCCACCCATACAGGCCGGACAGGCTGGTTTCCACCTTGACAAAAACCCAGTTCCGCATCTGGGCGTTCACAACAACAGTTTCAATCGCAGTGATGTGCATAGGCCATGGGGAAAGACAGGGACAAGGTCATTCCCATCATAGCGGAAAAAGGCCGTGGCCGGAAAGTGCACTCCTTCTCCCTTCCGGACCGCAACGAATCCCTGCCTGGTTCGTCTTATATGAGTGAGGGGGTTGCTGCGCTCTGGTTCTGTGCTGTCTGGCCTTGCTGGATCCGCCGGGGCTGTGGACCAGCAATGATTCGGGCAAATTGGCATGCAGAATAGTCCCCAGCCAGAAGTTGCCCGTTGATCAGCCGGATTACATGAAAGAGGTGAATGGCATGGCTGATGTTCTACTGCGTCATAGAATTCCGTTGCGGATCCTGTTTGCCGTACTGTTATTGGGGGTATCGCTCCTGACCGTGCACCAGGCGGAAGCGCGTACGATCAACCAAAGCCAGGGCACTACCCAGCATGTGGTGTCTACAGGCGACACGCTGTTTTCCATTGCCATCCGTTACGGCACCACGGTGAATGCCATCCAGACACTCAACAACCTGACCGGGGATCTCATCTATGTCGGCCAGGTGTTGCGTATTCCCGCGGCCTCCACGACTGCCCCGGGAGACGGAGGGTCGCAATGTGCCCATACCCATATTGTCAGTGCCGGGGAAGGTCTCCTGGCCATTTCCGTCCAGTATGATGTGTCCGTGGCGGCGATTGCCAGTGCCAACGGCATCGTCAACATCCATCTCTTGCAGATTGGCCAGTCGCTGTGCATTCCCCATGAAAGTGCTGCCACAACGCCCGTTACGGCACCGACTCCGGCCGGGACCTATACCGTCAAGGCCGGTGACAATCTGTTCCGTATCGCCTTGGCCCATGGGGTCTCCATGGATGCCCTGATCCAGGCTAACGGCATCACGAATCCGAACCTGCTGTCTGTCGGTCAGGTCTTGATCATTCCCGCCGGGGGCACGATTCCGCCCGTGTCGGCCCCACCCCCCGCTGCCGCCTTTACGGCAACGTACTACAACAATATGCAGTTGCAGGGATCACCGGTTCTGACCCAGACCGTGGCCGCACCCCTGAGCCACGACTGGGGACTGCGATCGCCAGGGACGGGGGTGAACACCGATGAGTTCAGCGCCCGCTTCCAGGGCAACTTCGCCTTTGAAGCAGGCACCTACCGGTTTACCGTCATCGTGGATGATGGGGTGCGGCTGTTCGTAGATGATCAATTGGTCAAGGCGGCCTGGTACGATCAGGCGGCCAGCACCTACTTTGCCGATGTGCCCCTGACGGCAGGTACCCATCGGGTCCGCGTAGAGTACTACGAACGGACCGAACGGGCTTCCATCGCCCTGCGCTGGCAGAAGGTAACGGCCGATACGCCGCCGCCCGCGGCCGCACCTGCGCCCACCCCCGTGCCGACGCCTGTGCCTTCCACCCCGCCGCCGGCATCGGCGGCCACCCTGGATTTCGCCTATGGCATTCAGGCCCATGCGCTGGGCAGCCACAATGCCCGGCCGGTACTCCAGCATGTGAACGATCTGGGTTTCACCTGGCTGAAGCAACAGGTACGCTGGGAACACATGGAACCCAGTCCGGGCAATCGGCAGTGGGCGGAACTGGATGATCTGACCCAACGGGCCAGTCAGGCCAATGTCCATCTCCTGTTCAGCGTCGTGGCGGCGCCGGGCTGGGCCCGCGAGGCGGGGGCGGTCGAGCACGGTCCGCCCGTGGACAACAATACCTTTGCTTCCTATGTGGGGGCCCTGGCGGGGCGCTATTGTGGCAGTTCCCTGAAGGCGATTGAAGTCTGGAATGAACAGAACCTGCATTATGAATGGGGCAATCGTCCCCTCGTGGCCAGCGATTACGTGGCGTTGCTCCGCGTAGCTTCGGCCGCCATCAAGCAGGCCTGTCCTTCCATGTATGTCATTTCCGGGGCCTTGACCCCGGCCGGGGACAACGGCAACCTCGCGGTGGATGACTTCACCTACCTGCGCCAGATGCTGGCGGCGGGCATGGCCAATTATGTGGACGCCATCGGGGCCCACCCCAGTGGCTACAATGTACCGCCCCAGGTCACCTGGCAGGAGGCTTGCCAGACGATCCGCACTACAGGCAATTCCTTCAACGGTGCCTGTGACACACCGCACCATTCCTGGAGTTTCCGCTCCACCATGGAAGGTTACCGGCAGATTGCGGTGGCGAATGGTGCCGGACATCTCAAGATCGTGGCGACGGAATTCGGCTGGGCGGCCGGCGGCCGATACCATGACGCCTATGGCTACGCCGATGACAACAGTTTCCAGGAACAGGCGACCTGGACCGTGGAGGCGTACCGGATGATGTCAAACTGGCAATGGGCAGGGCCTGCCTTCCTGTGGAACCTGAATTTCCGCGTGGTGGCCGACCGGACGGAAAGGGCCCAGTGGGGCATTGTGGACTCCTCCTGGAATCCCCTGCCGGCCTATACCGCCCTCAAGGCGATTCCCAAGTAAAGCCGCCAGCAATCAGGTCCAAGCCGCGGGCGCTGTTCGTACCGGACAGCGCCCGTTTTTTCTTGGGAGACGGGGATGGTATAGGGTTATCGGGTTCCGGGTCTGGCATTCGGAACCCTTCAAGGATGGGACCAGCGACAGGGCAAGCACCATGAATTTTGACCAGCATGCAGATACACAGCAGGCGCAATACACGGCAGAACTCCTGGATTTCGTGCGCATACCCAGCATTTCGGCTCTGCCGGAACATGCCGACGATGTACGACAGGCTGCGGCCTGGGTCGTCAACAGGTTGCAGCAGGCCGGTATGGAACATGTCCGGATCATGGAAACCGGCGGTCATCCGGTAGTGTACGGAGACTGGCTGCATGCGGGGGATCAACCTGTGATTCTCATATATGGCCACTTTGATGTCCAGCCCGTGGATCCCCTGGATCTCTGGACCCGGCCCCCGTTTGAGCCATGGATCGACGGGAACAGGGTTGTGGGCCGGGGCGCTTCGGACAACAAGGGCAATATGCTGGCCCCTATTGTGGCCCTGGAAAGCATGTTGCAGACGGCGGGCCGGTTACCGGTCAACGTCAAGTTCTGCTTTGAGGGCCAGGAGGAAATTGGCAGTCCCCAGATCAGTGATTTCCTGGCCCAGGCAAAGGACAGTTTCGCCAGCGATCTGGCGGTGAGTTCGGATGGCGGCCAATGGAGCGCCGATACGCCTTCCCTGACGCTGTCCCTGCGGGGGGTCTGCGGGATTCAGATCAATGTTCGGGGCCCGTCCCGCGATTTGCATTCCGGCAGCTACGGCGGCGCTGTGCAAAATCCCATTCATGTCCTGTCCGCCCTGCTGGCCGACATGCACAACGCGGATGGTTCGGTGGCAGTGGCCGGCTTCTACGACGAAGTCGTGCCCATGACGGAGGCCGAACGCCGGGATACGGCCAGGATTCCCTTTGACGAGGACGAATACCGCGAGGATTTGGGCATTGCTGCCGTCTATGGCGAGGAAGGCTACTCCACCCGGGAGCGTACCTGGCACCGCCCCACACTGGAAGTCAATGGTATCTGGGGCGGTTTCCAGCAGGAAGGCATCAAGACGGTATTGCCCAGCATGGCCCATGCCAAAATCACCTGTCGGCTGGTGGCCCAACAGGACCCTGCCACCATCCGCCGTCTTCTGCAACGCCATGTCGAGATGCATGCGCCGGCAGGCGTGGAAGTTACCATCGATTACCTGACCATGAATGGCAAGCCCTATACGATACCCAGGGACCACTGGGGCAATGAGGCAGCGCGGACCGTGTTACGCGACCTTTATGGGCAAGAGCCGTATTTCACCCGTGCCGGGGGCAGCATTCCCATATGCGGCGCCTTTCGGGACCACCTGGGGATATACACGGTCAATTTCGGTTTTGGCTTGCCGGACGAGCAGGCCCATTCGCCGAACGAGTTTTTCCGGCTGGCCAGTTTTCGGCGCAGCCAGACGGCCTTTTGCCGCCTGCTGCACGCCTTGGCTCGCTAGGCCAACCCCTGGTGTTGACGGCCCTGCCGGGTGTCAGGCCAGCGCTTCGATCCGAATTGCAGCGCCGTTTGGCACCCGGTTCAGGGCCTCGGCATCGATCTGGAATTGCCCCAGCAGGATGACGGGGCTGGCCGCACATGGCCGCTGGTCGGAACTGGCGGGAGTAGGTCCCCAGAAGAGGCATATGGCGTCCCCCGGGGGCCAATAGGCCAGGGTGCCGACTTCCACCATCTCGGCTTGGGGGTCATCGGTGTTGACTGCTACGGGGGCCGCAAAATAGATTTCCTGCCCCCACCGCGACCCGTGACCCGTGACAGGCAAGGCCTGGACCAGGGCCTCGGCCGAGGCGGTGTCATTCAGTACACCTTTCAGCACCAGGTCCGCAACGGTGATCTGGATGGGTATGGTCATGACGCGTACCGCATGGCAAGATGGTTTCAGCGCATGCGGCTCCGGCTGAACCACATGTCGGGATTGGTGCCCAGATAGTCCTTGACGGGTTGGGTGACCCTGTCCAGGGCGGCCAGGGCATCGTCCGGGATGCGGGCATCCAGGACGGGAAGATTCCAGGCCAGTTCCGCAGGGGTTCGGGCCCCCACCAGAATGGCGGCTACCCCAGGTTGCTGCAGGACCCAGGCCAGGGAGAGGGTGGCCATGGAGAGCTCCAGGTTATCCGCAATGTCCCGGATGTCACGGAGTATATCCATGACCAGCTTCTCGCATCCCGGATCATTGTGTTCGGCCAGGGGCCGACTCCGCGCATACAGCCGCGTGCGGGCGAGACCAGGGGGCACTTCCTCCGCCGCGCTGTAGCGGCCGGTCAACAGGCCCTGCATGAGCGGGCTGTAGCAAATGATCCCGGCCTGCCGGGCCTCGCACAGAGGCTGAATCTGATGTTCAATGGCCCGCCACAGCAGGCTGTAGGGCAGCTGGTTGGAAGGGATGGATGCCTGTTCACAAATGGCCGCAAAATCCTGCGGGCCGTAGTTGCAGACCGCAAAGTGCCGGATCCAGCCCAGGGTTTTCAGTTCCTGCAGCGCCCCGACCGTATCGGCGACCGGTATGGACCAGCTGGGCCAGTGGATTTGGTAGAGATCGATGTAGTCGGTCTGGAGATTCGCCAGACTTGCCTGGCAGGTCTGGCGGATCCGGTCCGGATGGGTCTGGGCGCCTCCCAGCTTGGTGGCAATGATCGCCTGCTGCCGTCGTCCCTGCAGCGCCTGGCCCAGTACCCTCTCCGAATCGCCGTCGCCATAGCCAAGGGCGGTATCAAACACATTGATGCCGGCCTCCAGGGCAGCATCGACCGTGGCCAGCGAATCCTCCAGTTTCTGATGTCCCCAGACATCACCCCCCATAAAGGGCCAGCAGCCCAGAGCGAAGACAGATACCCTGAGATCGGTGTTGCCCAACTGGATATAGCGCATGTGAACCTCATTGTCCGGTGCGGAAGGCGCCTGCCGGGAGCAGGCATGCAAGCAGGTCGGGCCATGACGGCCGGCAAGATGGTCCCCCTGGGTTACGGTCCGGGAAGGCGCCGGCTGTCCATCCTCTATTCCTCCGGGGACAGATTGTTGGCCCTTTGCTGCCGGGACAGGGCACGGCGTGCCTGGGCCTCGATGTTCTTCACCTTGGGCCCCGTATACATCTGGTGGTTGTTCCGATCGACCATGTCCGGATTCTGGTTGAGTTCCGCGGCGATTTCCGAATACTTGAGGGGGCGTTGCCCCCCAAAACCGAAGCGCAGCCGCATGACCGTCTGTTCCGGTTCCTTCAGGCCGGACACCAGTTCCTCCACATTGCCTATCAGGTCCTTCTTGAGCATCATGTTCTCGGGCGAGAGCACGTTTTCATCGGTCAGGATCTCGTAGCGGTCCGGTTCATCCACATCCATGTACTGGTCCAGACTGGTGGGATATTGCTGGCGATACGACTGGAGCTGTTTCACGTGTTCTTCCATACGATGCAGCACTTCCCGATCCAGCGGATGCACCTGCTGGCTCTGGTCCTGCAGACGGGCCACATGGGCCTGGTATTCACCATCGGTGGCCAGCAATTTCAGGGCAATCTCGCGGATCGTGGGTTCCCGGCCTGCCGCGTCCCGGAGGGCCTCGACCGCCATCCGGTATTGCCGGATCTCGTTGCGCTTGTGCACCGGCAGGCGAATCGTGAGATCCTGGCTGGCAATGGCCTGCTGGATGGCCTGGCGAATCCAGTACACGGCATAGGTGGAAAGGCGTGTCGTGCGGTTGAGGTCAAACTTGCTGATGGCCCGCAGGAAACCCATGTTGCCTTCCTGTTCCAGGTCATTCATGGTCAGGGAATGCAGGGAGGACTGGAACTGCAGGCTGATGCTCTTGACCAGACCGCGGTTGCGTGTAAGCAGGGTGGTTTCGGCTTCGGTTTTTTTCAGGACCAGCAGTTCCAGTTCTTCCCGCTGGGGGGAGGCGGGATCGTGCTCCAGGGTCTCCATGGCCGCCATGCCTTCCTTGACAGCCACCAGGAGCTGCTTGGTTTCCGCCTCGTTGAGCAGCCGGTCCTCCTCGTTCTCCTGGAGGGACACGATGGCCTCAATATCCTGCTGGATATCCTCCATCGCCGTATTGTCCGAGGCCATGTCCGGGTCGGGCTTGGTGGTCCGCATCGGACAGCAGAATGCCCCGCTCATGCAGGGCCTCCATGAGCCAGACGAAAAGCCGGTCTTCCAGGTAAAGATCCAGATCGGTCTGTGCGCAGAGTTCCTCCAGACGGGCCAGACTGATTTCGGTGTTTTCAAACTGATCCAGCAAGCGGGTCAGTTCCGCATACTGCTGCGATGTCGGAGCCATAAGATCTGCGCAATAGAACCACAAGGAAACGGATGTGCCGTCTGTCAAGCCTGCAATGCCCTCCGGCACACGAAGCAAGGGGTGGGCGTGAATGGAGGGCAATCTGTCAGGTGGGCGAGGAGGGACTTGAACCCCCGACCTCACGGATGTGAACCGTGCGCTCTAACCAGCTGAGCTACTCACCCCTACTGCTATAATATCATCACTGGACGATGTTGAAACATATCATACTACAAGGTCCATATCCTGTGTCCCTGATCAGGAACCCCAAAATGGGGCAAGCCTCCACGACCTGGGAAACCAGGGTGCATCCGTATCTGTCCTTCCGCGGGCTGCGGGCCGTGTTTGGGTTCATTCTGTTGACGGCGCTGTGCGGTGCCCTGCTCGTACAGCGCACCGCCCGCCACTTTCCCCAAGCCTATGCGGAAGCCGTCCTGGCCAGCGAGGATTTGTTTGGTTTGGTGACAGAAGCCCTGGAAACGGGGATCTGGATTCTCTTCAACCTGATGACGCCGCCCGCCTGAACCGGGAAGTTCACTTGGGCATGGCCTTGAGTTCCGCGTACACCGGCAACGGGGACCAGTCATTGGTGACGATGCCCCATTGCGCCCGTTCCGTCTGGTCGGCAATGACGCGGAAATTCAGATTCCACAGGATGGGAGGTCCCGCCCATCCCCAATCCCGCATCAGCTCGAAGGCTTGCCGGGTCCAGAGGGCCTGCTCCTCAAAGTCATTGTCATTGGCGTAGCCGTAGGCCTCGTGGTAGGCGCCACCGGCGGCCCAGCCAAATTCGGTGGGCCAAATGGGCAACGATACCCCGTACTGTTGGGCAATGGAGCGATAGCCTTCCATCGTGGAGCGGAAACTCCAGGAATGATGCGGACTGTCACAGGCCCCGTTGAAGGAGTTGCCGAACTGGATAATGGCGGCACAGGCGTCCTGCCACTCCGTTTGGGCGGGCACATTGTAGCCACTGGGATGGGCCCCGATGGCGTCCACATGGTGGGCCATGCCCGCCTTGAGCATCTCTTCCAGATAGATGAAGTCGTCTACGGCAATGTTGGGCACACTGCCCGCAGGGGTGAGAGCCCCGCTGATGATGTACATGGAGGGACATGCCTGGCGAATGGCGGTGGCCGCAGGGGCCAGGAGCGCCACGTAGTCCGCCGCCACCAGAGGCAAATTGCCCCATTCGTAATGGAGATTCTGTTCGTTCCAGACCTCAATGGCCTTGAGCGAAGTGCCACAGTACCGGGAAGCCAGCGATCCCATGAAGCGGGCCAGGGTCTGGGGATCGGCCGGAGGGCCATCCACCGTGCCCACGAAATTGGCTTCGCGGGCCCAGTCGGGCGTGGTCACCACGCTGAACAGCAGGTTGATATCGCTGTAGGTTGCCCGTTCCACAATCAGGTCCAGCTCGCGCATGTGATAGCGATCCGGTTCCGGTTCCGTGATATTCCACCGGACCTGCTGCTTGAGCCAATTGAAGCCCAAATCCCGGGTAGCGAACATGATCTCCTCAATGTTGGTACCGATCATGTGCGCCTGCAAACCATAACCGAAGGTAATGGGAGGGGTGGAGCCGGGCTGTACTTCCTTCCGCATTTCCTGGGGAAAGGGCGCATCCGAAAGGACTTCGGGCAAGGTGGCGGCATCGTCGCCATAGACCAGGGCCCAGTGGGCAATCCAGGCCGGCGTGCCATTCAGGTCGGCCTGTAGCCAGGCCCCATTGGCATTGCGGCCGGCAATCGTGACCGTTGTGCCGCCGGGGACCCGGGCCACCAGAGGAAAGATGTACGCGGGCCCCGCCACCGCCTGGATGTCAAAGCGCGTGGTAGCCAGCACGGGCGCAGCCGTCGGTGGCAGTGACGTGGGGGTGGGGGCCTGTACCGCGGCCGCTGATGGTTCTTCCGAGGCGGCCGGCGGCCGGCTGCAGCCGGCCAGGACCAGCACGGTACAGGCCAGGACCAGCCAAAATCCAAAACGGGAAGGGATGGGATGAAGTAGCATGATGGAGTGCAGGGCCTTCCTGGGGAAAAAGTCGGATGTGAAACAGGCGAACAAGCGATGGGCGGCTATTTGGGCATGGCCTTCAGGCGATCATAGACCGGCAGCGGAGACCAGTCGGCATTGACGATGCCCCACTGTTCCCTTTCGGTGCCAGGGGCAATGACACGGAAATTGAGGTTCCACAGGATAGGGGCGGCCACCCAGCCCCCAATCTTTCATGATCGTGTAGGCCTGCACCGTCCATTCTGCCTGTTCCTGGTAGTTGTTGTCCAGGGCATAGCCATATCCCGGGTAGGTTTGCCCGGAGGCATTCACGGCCCAGCCAAATTCCGTGGGCCAAATGGGTTTGGACGCGTCGTATTGCGCTGTCAGGTTGCGGTAGCTGAGCATGGTGCTCTGGAAACTGAAGGAGCGGTGCGGATTGCCCGAGTCACAGCCGGAGCCGAAATTGGCGTATCCGGTCTGGGCCAGGATGGAACAGTAATTTTCCACGGTGGCATAGGGCGGCACGTTATACCCGCTGGGGTGGGAGCCTACCGCATCAACGTAGTTCAACGCCCCCTGCTGCAGCATCTGGCGCAAGTACTCCACATCGTCCATCGCCGCCGTCCCGCCCCGGGATTGCGGTGCCTGGTTGGTGCCCGTGGGGGTCAGGGCCCCGCTGACGACCAGCATGGACGGGCATTCCCGCTTGATGCTCTCGGACGCCAGCCGCAACATGCGCACATAATCCGCGGGGCGCAGGGGCAAATTGCCCCATTCGTAATGGAGGTTCTGTTCGTTCCAGATTTCAATGGCCTTGAGCGAACGGCCGCAGTACCGGCTGGCCAATTTGCCCACAAACCGGGCGAAGGTGGCATAGTCCGCCGGAGGGCCTACCGGTTGCGGGTCAAAGTTGGATTCCCGCGCCCAGTCCGGCGCCGCCAATACACTGAAGAGCAGCGAAATATTGT
>CAXXOQ010000015.1:0-8152 GCA_963664185.2 Caldilineaceae bacterium
TCATCGGGAAAGGCGGCCCCTACCTCTACGGAAACGCAAACACAGATTTGCTGGCCGGTGGCCGTCAACTGGCGCGCCCATTCCACCATGGCCGTGGTCTTGCCGGTTTGGCGTGGAGCATGAAGCACGAAATAGGCTTGTTGCGCCACCAGCAGACCGAGGCCAAACTCTTCCAGCCGCTCTGTGGCGGGCAGCATATAATGGCGGTCGGGACGGCAAGGTCCCGCTGTGTTAAAGAATCGCATGGGATCCATTATAGTAGGCTATGCGCCATGGAACGGCGGCTGCCGGGTGACAGTCAGGTCTGACGATGTACAGAATTCCGCGCCCACGGCACCCGTACCTGTGCATGCAACTTCATTTCTGTCGGGCCAGAGACAATGCCTTCGGTTCTGCGAAGGTCAGGGCAGACATCCGTGTTCCCTCCTGATAGTTTCGGGAGCTGGTGTGCCCGGGCGGAAGCCTGCAGATGTCGGCTGGCGCGAACGAGACGGCAGGCACTGTCAGCAGCGTGACCCACAAGTGTGGAATGCGCAAAGTCGGGTACAGGGTGCATAATTGTTCTTGAGCCTGCAAGCGGGCCTGAGTCCACTCCGGTTGCCTCCAGGTATTGACACAGAAGAATGGGAAGGCTATGAAATCACTGCTGTACACTGCACCCTGGCACATGGAGTTGCACGAGACACCGGTCCCTGTCCCGGGTCCGGATGAGGTCCTTGTCGATGTCAGGGCAGTAGGAATCTGTGGTTCCGATGTCCACGGCTATACCGGCAGCACCGGCCGGCGCACACCTCCCATGATTATGGGACATGAATTCAGTGGTACGGTGTCGGCCTTTGGGGCGAACGTGGCGGGGGTGGAAGAAGAGGATGAAGTCATCGTTTCGCCCATGTTTCCCTACGATGGCATCGGGAACCGGACAGTAGTGGGCGTGAATGCACCGGGCGCGTACGCGGATGTCGCCGTGGTGCACAAGTCCATGCTCTATCCCAAACCCCCTCACATGAGCTGGCATCAGGCGGCCATGTGCGAGCCCCTGTCCATTGCCATGCATGCCCTGTCCCCGCACACCCGTGGCCCTGATGGACACCGTCGTCATAGTCGGTGCCGGCACCATCGGCCTGCTGACCCTGCTCTGCGCCAGGCTGGCCGGCGCCGGCACCATTGTGGTCACGGACATGAGTGATCATCGACTGGCCATGGCCCAGGCGGCAGGTGCGGACGAAGTCATCAACATTCGCGAACAGGACCCGATCGCCCGGGTAATGACGATGACGGGCAATGCCGGGGCCGATGTGGCGATTGAGGCCGTAGGCCTGGCCAAGTCCGTGCAGCAGGCCCATGCCATGGTGCGGGTCGGGGGGCACATCACCTGGATTGGCAACAGCGATCTCATGATCGACCTGAACATGCAGGAAGTCGTGACCCGGGAACTGACCATTGCCGGTACCTACGGCTTCCAGGACGAGTTTGAGCGGGTGATCCAGGCCATTGCCTCAGGCCTGATCCAGGTGGATCCCCTGATTGAACAAATCGCCCCCCTGGCCGCAGGGCCAGCGATCATTGACGGCTTGGCCAAGGGCGATCTGGATCTGATCAAGGTCATTCTGGAACCCTGATCCCTGATGATGACGGAAATCCCACGATGAAGATTGCCGCCTTTCCCAAGTGCTATCTGGATGACATTTGTGTGCATCGCACCATGAATGTGTTCGACTGGATTGCCAGGGCCCATGTCCTGCAGGTGGAGGGCCTGGAACTGTACGAGGGATTCTTCGAAAGCCTGGAACCCGCCTACCTCGACTCGATCGGCGAAGCCTTGTGTGCCGGTGATTACGCCATGCCCATGCTGTGTGTCTCGGCGGACTTCACGCACCCGGATGCGGACATGCGCCAGAAAGCCATCGCCCACCAGGTCCGGATGATGGAGGTGACCCGTCACCTGGGCGGCCAGGGCAGTGCCTGCCGGATTCTGACCGGCCAGCGCTATCCCGATCTGTCCCTGGCCGAGGGGCTGGAACGTGTAGCCGCCTGCTATGCGGAAGTATTGCCCCTGGCCGAAGAACTGGACATTGTGCTGGTCATCGAAAACCATTACAAGGACGGGTATTGGCACTACCCCGAATTTGCCCAGAAGATGGAGGTATTTCTGCAGGTGCTGCACATGGTGCCGGACTCGGCGTGGTTCGGAGTCCAGTATGATCCGTCCAATGCCCTGGTGGCCGGCGATGATCCCGTCGTCCTGCTGGACGCCGTACTGGATCGGGTGGTGACGATGCATGCCAGTGATCGCTATCTGGCCGATGGGGCCACCCTGGCGGATCTCCGCAGCGCCGACGGCTCCATCGGCTATCTGGACGATCTGCAGCATGGCGTCACCGGCGAGGGCCTGAACGACTATGATGCCATCTTCCAGCGATTGTCCGGCGCCGGCTTTTCCGGCTGGGTCAGCATTGAGGATGGCATGAGCGGCATGGACGAAATGAAGCGGAGCGTCGATTTCCTGAAGCAGATGCGGGCGAAATACTTTGCGGCCTGACCCGGGAGGGGGAAACAGATGGATGCATTGGTCAAATTCGGGTTTGGAGACGGGGAGGTCGAAATTCGGTCCTATGACGAGCCCCATTGCCCGGACGACCGGGTGGTAGTGGGCGTCCGGGCGGCGGGCGTGTGCGGCAGCGATGTCCATATGTGGCGCAACCATCAGAGTTGGGAAATTGTCCTGCCCCTGATCCTGGGCCACGAATTCAGTGGCGAAATCGTGGAAGTAGGCAGTCAGATCACCGGATTCAGCCCGGGGGACCGGGTCGCCGTGGAAACGGCGGCGGAAGTCTGTGGTCTCTGTTCCTATTGTCTGGGCGGTGCCTACAATTTGTGTCCCCAGCGCTTGGGCTTTGGTGCGCTGGCGGATGGTGCCTTCACGGACTATGTCGTGGCGCGCCCGGAAATCCTGCACCGGGTGCCCGCCGGGGTGAGCTATGCCCAGGCGGCGCTTACCGAGCCAGGCTGCGTAGCCTATAACGCGCTGGTGGAAAAGACCACGATGCGACCGGGCGATCTGGTGGTGATTCAGGGGCCTGGCCCCATTGGCATTATGGCCCTCCAGGTGGCCCGCATTCAGGGCGCCGGCACGCTGATCGTGTTGGGTACCAGTGCGGATACCCACCGCATGGCCGTGGCCGAGGAACTGGGGGCCGACTACGTGCTCAACGTGGAGGAAGATGACCCGGTAGAGCTGGTCCGGTCCCTGGGGGACGGCGCCGGCGCTGATCTGGTGGTGGACTGCACCGGGGTAAGCCGCGCCTTGCAGCAGGGCATGGAACTGGTACGGCCGAACGGCCAGATTACCAAGATTGGCTGGGGACCCCAGCCCCTGGATTTCAATCTGGATCCCCTGGTGGCCAAGGCTGTGACCCTGCAGGGGACATTCAGCCATACGTTCTCGACCTGGGAACGTGTCCTGACCCTCATGAACGGAGGCCAGATCAATCTGGCCCCGGTGATTGGCGGCATGTATCCCCTGGACGAATGGGAGTTGGCGTTCGAGCGGATGGAGTCAGGGCTCAGCGTCAAGTCGGTGCTGTCGTGGAATTGAACTGCCGCAACTTCGGATTCGGGAACTGCCATGCGTGATTCGCCCTCCACTCCCCTGATCCAGGTTTCCCTGGATGTCACCACCATTCCGGAGGCGCTGGACATGGCGCATGCAGCGCACGATGCCGGCGTGGACTGGCTGGAAGCCGGTACGCCCCTGATCCTGGCCGAGGGTCTGCATGGCATCCGGGCCCTGCGCCAGGCATTTCCCGGTGTCCCCCTGGTGGCCGACCTCAAGACCATGGACGGGGCGGGCCTGGAAGGGGAGATGATGTTTCAGGCCGGGGCCGATATGGTGGTGGTCATGGGCCAGGCGCACGATGCCAGTATCATCGCCCAGGTGGAAATGGCCCGACAGTACGGCAAACAGGTCATGTGCGACGTCATGCTGTGTCCGGACAAGCCGGGCAGGGCACGCCGGGCGGAGGAACTGGGCGTGGATTACATCATCGTCCATACGGGCTTTGACGAACGCAATCTGGAACCCGAACGCACACCCCTGGAAGATCTTGAAGCCGTGGTGCAGGCGGTTTCCATTCCGGTGCAGGCCGTAGGCGGCCTCAGCGTGGAACAGGCCATCGCCACCCTGCACATGGGCGCTGACATTGTGGTGTTTGGCGCCCCGCTCGTGATTGCCAGTGACGCCTTCACGGCGGCCACCGATGACTTCGCGGGCCTGATGCAAGAGATAGTGCAGTCCGTAAGGAACTCCAATTTTGGCACAGGGAGAAATGCAAAATGAAATTGATGGAACAGATTCAGGAACTCGATTTTCCGGCGCCTTTGCCTGCGCGTGTATTGCAGGTACACCAGACGTTCAATACGTTCAAGGTGCCCGATATTGCCGCGCGGGTCCACGAAGCCTGGACCGAGAGCGGCATTCGGGACGCCATGAAACCGGGTGCGGTGGTCGGCGTAGGGGCCGGCAGCCGCGGCATAGCCAACCTGCCGACCCTGGTGCGGGCGAGTGTGGACTGGCTGCAGGCTAACGGATTCCGTCCCTTTGTTTTCCCGGCCATGGGCAGCCATGGCGGTGCCACAGCCGAAGGCCAGAAGGAAATGCTGGCCCAACTGGGCGTTACCGAAGACAGTGCCGGATGTGAGATTCGGGCCACGATGGAGGTGGACCCCATAGGCCAGATTCCGGATGGACCGGTCCTGTATCAGGGACAGGAATCCATGGCGGCGGATCATTGTGTGCTGGTCAGCCGCATCAAGCCGCACACGGATTTCCGGGGACATCTGGAGAGCGGTCCCTCGAAGATGTGTGTCATTGGGTTGGGCAAGCAGCATGGGGCTTCCATTATGCATGCCGGCGGCGGTGAGTTCTTTCAGCGATACCTGGCCCCGGCCGCCCGGATTTATGAAACCGAAACGAATCTGGTGGGTGCCCTGTGTGCGGTGGAGAATGCCTACGACGAGACCGCCCGGATCGAGTTTCTCTCCTGCCAGGAAGTGGGTATGGAGCGCGAGGCGTCCCTGCTGCAGGAGGCCAAGGATCTGATGGCCAGTCTTCCGTTTCCGGCCATTGACGTGCTGGTGGTGAAGGAAATGGGCAAGAATATCAGCGGTACGGGCATGGACACGAATATCGTGAGCCGACTCATGATCCCCAGGCAGCCGGAGGCGTTCGGGAATGTGGATGTGGCGGTCATTACCGTGCTGGATCTCACCGAACAGACCCATGGCAATGTAGCGGGTCTGGGGCTGGCCAACATCACGACGGCCCGGGTAGCGGAAAAGATCGACTGGGTAGCGACCTACACCAATGCCATCACCTCGGGTATCTTCGGCATGTACCGGGTCAGCCTGCCCATCACCATGCCCACCGATGAAAAGTCGCTGCATGTGTCTCTGCGGGGCTGTGCCAAGCCGCCGGAGGAAGCCCGCATGGTCTTCATCAGCAACACGCTGGTGCTGGATGATTTCTATGCCAGTCCCAGCCTGCGGGCCGAGATCGAGGCCCATCCGCGTCTGGAGATCGTGGACGAATTGCCCCTGTCATTTGCCGAACCCGGACACATGACCAGTCCCTGGGTCCTGAATTGACGGACGGAGTCCCTGCGGTTGGCTTGCTGCTGGGCGACCCGAGCGGCATTGGTCCCGAAGTCGGGGCCAGGCTGATCGCCCGGCATGCCGATGATCGTGTGCGCCTGGAAGTTCTGGGCGCACCGGCCGTTTGGGCCCGGGGATTGGCACAGGCATCGGTGCCCGACCCCAAACTGCCGGTCCTGGGTGCAGGAGACAATGGCGTTGCCCGTTTGGCTGCGGTCGCCCTGCGGCCCCTTGCAGACTGGGACGAGGAACTGCCGGCGGTGGGACAGACTTCCCCGGTGGCAGGCCGTTATTGCCTGCAGAGTCTCAGGGAAGCTGTGGCGCGCGTGCAACAGGGCCAATGGCAGGGGTTCACATATGCCCCGATGAACAAGGCTTCACTGCAGCTTGGCGGGTCAACGCATACTGACGATATGGGTTTGCTGAGTGCGCTGTTTGGCTCTGCCAAACCCGGTAGCGAAATCAATGTACTGGATGAGCTCTGCACGGCCCGGGTAACCTCGCACATTCCCCTGGCGGAAGTGTCCCGCCAAATCACGCCGCTGGGCGTACTGGAAGCCATTCAGCGTCTGGACTCCGTGCTGAACGCCATGGATACGGCCTGCCGTGACTTGGCGGTGGCGGGCCTTAATCCCCATGCGGGGGACAATGGTCTCTTTGGCGACGAGGAAGCGGAAGTGCTGGAGCCGGCTATCGCCCAGGCGCGGGCTCAGGGCATTCCGGTAACGGGGCCGGTTTCGCCGGATACGGTCTTCGTCCGCGCCCGCCAGGGGGAGTTTGGTGGCGTAGTCACCATGTACCATGATCAGGGCCAGATTGCCATGAAACTGCTGGGCTTTGAACGTGGAGTCACCCTGGCGGCGGGACTGCCGGTTCCCGTGACCACCACCGCGCATGGTACAGCTTTTGACATAACAGGGAAGGGTCAGGCGCATCCCGGTTCCCTGACCCGCGCTCTGGCGATCTGCATTGCGCAAGTATGGAAGCGAAAGGAGACGGGCCATGTTGCTTGAAGGACAGGTAGTGCTCATAACGGGATCTACGACCGGTATTGGGGAAGCAACAGCACGTGCCTGTGTAGCCCAGGGCGCCTC
The DNA here is from genome assembly GCA_963664185.2 of Caldilineaceae bacterium. Lineage (GTDB taxonomy): Bacteria > Chloroflexota > Anaerolineae > Caldilineales > Caldilineaceae > Bin34. The sequence continues at coordinate 6,744 of CAXXOQ010000015.1, forward strand.
GGTCATGATTCACGGGCGCCGGGAAGGCGCCGCCAGAGCGTTGTGTGACGAATTGGGCGACAAGACCCGCTACGTCATAGGGAATCTGGCAGATCCGGAACTCTGTGCCCGTACGGTGGAGGCTACGGTGGAGGCATTTGGGCGCATTGACGGGGTGGTGAACAATGGGGCCGATACCTCACGGGCGACTCTGGACGAAACGGATGCGGAGACCTTTGATCGTCACTACCATGTCAACCTGCGCGCCCCCCTGCTGGTGATCCGGGAAGCCGTCAGGCATTTCCGTAAGCAGGGCGAAGGGACTGTGGTCAACATTGGTTCTGTGAATGCCTGGTCGGGCCAGGGGGACTTGCTACCCTATTCCGCCACCAAGGGTGGGCTGCAAACCATGACCCGCAACATGGCCAATGCCCTGGCCGAGGAGAAGATCCGTGTCAACCAGCTCAATGTAGGCTGGTGCACATCCCCGAATGAGATTGCCTTGAAGATCGCCGAGGGCTTGCCCGCAGACTGGTACCAGAAGGTACCTCGGGAGTTTGCCCCCACCGGAAAGCTGCTGACTCCGGAACAGGTGGCCTCTCACATTGTCTTCTGGGTTTCGCCTGCATCACGGCCCGCCAATGGCTGTGTGTATGAACTGGAACAGTTCTGTATTCTGGGACGCAGCATAGAACGGGAATGGACTTGATACAGTCACGCGATAGCGGCTGAGCAGGCCGATTCAGGATTTCGTCTGTTTCGCCAGGACATCAGGGAGGTGAAGTCCTGGCGGCGGGACATGGCCCACGGGACAGGCCTTCCCCAGGCAGGTTGTGGAACTTGCAGGGACAACCGAAATGGGACCGGTCAGGCTGGATCCTGCCAGAAATGATCGAGGTTATCCAGAGGCTGCCAACCCAGCACGCGTCGGATTTTGCTGTGATCGAACTTGCCGTGCGGCAGGTCCACACTGACGTTGAATTCCTCAAACGGCGTGGGCAAGGCTGGTACTTCCAGTGCCCGGCGCAGGGCCCTGCCCGAGTCCGGCCAGGATACGAAGAAGGGAGGTTTATGGTCGGGATGGGCCGGATTGACGAGTTCCCAGAAGAGCATGACCGCGACCTCCAGATCGTGGTATTCGGCAAACACCCGCAGAATCTCCTGTCCCAGATATTTGGACAGGAAATACAGGGACTCGTAGGGACGGCTCGGAGCCTCCACAGGCACCTGATAATCCCACAGGTGACTGCCGTGACCATGCACCAGTTGCAGCAGTGGTCCTGTCTGAACAAAGCGGCGGATGCCATGATGAACGGCAGCCCGGGCCATGTTGTAGGCGCCCACTGCGCTTACCCGGAAGGCATCCACAGGGTCCATGCGCAAGACTGAGCAGTTGATGATGGCGTCCATGCCCTCACACGCGGCCATGA
>CAXXOQ010000016.1:0-46922 GCA_963664185.2 Caldilineaceae bacterium
GTACCCCGAGAGCAAGCCGACCAGGGTGCCGAAAATGATGGCGACCAGCATGGCGACCACCCCGACCGCGAGCGAGATGCGTCCCCCGTACAGGTTGCGGGCCAGAGTGTCCCGGCCCAGATCATCGGTCCCCATGGGAAACTCCACCGAAGGGTTCTTGTTGGCCACGGCGATATCAATGTAATCGGGTTCCACCCGATGCACCAGGGGGCCCACCAGGATGGCCAGGATCAGAGTCAGGAGGAGAACCAGGCCGACAACCGCCAGCTTGTGACGCACAAAACGCCGGACCACATCCCCCCACAGGGTCCGGGGCGCCCGCAGGGATGTAGCCTGGACAAGGGGCGGTACGGATGATGCTTCCTGGACAGACATGGTACTCCGAAGGGTGACCGATGGATAGAGTCCCGACAGGCCTCAAGTGTACCGGATGCGGGGATCCAGAAAGCCGTAGATTATGTCTGCCATCAGATTGAAAAACACAATCAGGACGGCGAAGATGAAGGTCACGGTCTGGATCAGGGGAATGTCGTTGACCTGGATGGAACTGATCAGCAGGGCGCCCAGGCCATTGACGCGGAATATCTGCTCGGTAATGATCGCCCCGCCGAAGATGGTGGGTATGCCCAGCGCGACCAGGGTCACCACCGGAATCAGGCTGTTGCGCATGATATGCCGGATGACAATGTACCGTTCCCGGTACCCCTTGGCCCGTACCGTGCGCACATAGTCCTGCGTCAGGTTGTCCAGCATGGCGGAGCGGGTGAAACGCACCAGGGACGCCGTCTGGAAAAAGGCCAGGACCGCCACGGGCATCGCCATCTGCCGGAGCTGGGCCATCAGGCTGGACCAGTCCACCACCCGGAGATTGGTATCGTAGATGGAGGGCAGCCAGTTCAGATTCACGCTGAAAATAATGATCAGGATCAGGCCGGTGAAGAAGGTGGGAACCGAGTAGCCAATCAGCGAGAACAGGGTGCCCAGCTGATCAAACACCGAATACTGCCGCACGGCCGATATCACGCCCACCGGGATGGCGATCAGCACCGAGACCACATACGCCATACCCACCACCCAGAGGGTTTGCGGCACCCGCTGCAGAATCAGATCGAATACCGGGGTGCCCCGGCTGCCCCAGGAAGTGACGCGCAGACGCGCTTCCGAATTGCCAATCTCAATGCCCAGCGCCTGTTCCAGCAGGGCCAGCGGTTCATTGATGAAGAACTGGCGCAGCCACAGCAGGTACTTGATATGCATGGGCCTGTCCAGGCCCATGGCTTCCCGGATCATCTGGCGCACCTCGGGCCGAATCGTCTCGGGCAGGGCCCCGGTGGGATCCCCCGGTGCCAGATCCAGGATACTGAAAATCACAAAGCTGATGGCCAGCAACGTGGGCACGGCGGTGAGAAGCCGCCGTATCAGGTAATTGCTCACGAGGTGACCGGAGAAGAAAGAAGCCGGGGGAAAGCAGCGTGTGCCCTTCCCCCCGGTCCATGAAACAGCAGGCCCGAAGTTACTCGCTCAGGGCCCAATCTGCGACGTTCCACATCTCGGTGTCCCAACCGTTGATGTGAATGTTGATGACATTGTTGGCCTTGGCCGAAACCGTACCCCGGTGCACGAGCGGGATCTGGAAACTCTTCTGGACATTCATGTCGTTGAGAGCCTTGACAATGCGTTCCCGTTCCGGTCCCACCGGTGTCTTCACCAGTTCCGCGAACAGCGCATCGTATTCCGCGTCACAGCCACGGAAGATGTTGCCTCCGGCCCAGGTGTTGGCCCGTTCCGGAATGTACTCGCACTGCCACTGGGACAGATGCTGCTGGGGATCGATGGCCGGTCCCGTCGTATACATCTGCACGTCGGTGTAGAATTTCTGGTACGTGTCCGGACTGTTGGGATCGCCGCCGAAGAAGACGCCGGCGTCATGGTTCAGGAGTTCGGTTTCAATGCCGATGTCCCCCCACCACTGCTTGATCAGGGCCTGTGTCTTCTGGCGTACCGTATTGGTGGAGGTCTGGTAGCGTACCACCAGCGGCATGCCATCGTATTCGCGGACACCATCGCCATCGGAATCCACAATGCCGGCTTCATCCAGCAGGGCGTTGGCACCATCGATGTCCTGCACCAGGCAGTCATCATTGGCCGTGGAGACATAGAAACTGGGTCCGGGAATCACATTGCAGGTGGGCTGCCCCGCAAAACCGTACAGGTTGGTCGCAATGACCGAGCGGTCAATGGCCATGGACATGGCCTGCGGCACGACGGTGCCTACCAGGAAGGGATGGGGATTGGTGCCATCCAGGTATTCGGCGCGATCATCCCCCAGTGCCGGATCGGGATTGGTCTGGTTGACCAGAATCCGTTCCACGTATCCCCCGAAAGCGTTGATAATCTCACCCTTGCCCTTGGCTTCCATGTCCAACAGGATTTGGGGTTCCACCTGCAGATTCCAGGCATAGTGGGCTTCCCCGGTTTCCAGTACCGCCCGGGCGGCCGAGGCGGCGTCACCTCCGCCCTTGAAAACGACATGGTCAAAGTAGGCCGGTTCGCCGTGATAGTGCGGGTTGCGTTCGTAGACGGCCACATCGTTGACCTTGAACTCGGTCAGGCGGTAGGGGCCTGTGCCATGGGGCATGAGATTCTGCTCGTTGCAGGTTTGGGCCGCCGCGCCCACACAGTCAGCAAACTGGGCGCGCTGGATGATGGGCCCCTGGCCCGTGACAAACGGATTGTACGGATAGGGCGTGAAGGACTCGAAGGAAATCTTGACGGTCCGATCATCCAGGGCTTCCACATTGACGACGCCATCGAAGATGTCGATCGCCACACACCCGGTTTCCGGGTGGGTGCAGTATTCCCAGGTAAAGACCACGTCATCGGCCGTCAGGTCACTGCCATCTGACCATTTCACTCCTTCCTTCAGGGTCCAGGTAATGGACATGCCATCTTCCGCGAGGCCGCCATTTTCCAGGGTGGGGATCTCGGTGGCCAGCCTGGGCACCAGATTGCCGTCCGGATTGTAATTGGCCAGCGGCTCCAGCGTGATGGCACCTGAGTCCTGATCCTTGGTCCCTCCTGACAGATAGGGTCCCGGCAGGGAGGAAGCCTGCCAGTAGAGGATGGTCAGGACCTTGCCCTCCAAGGTCGCTTCCGCGGCGGCGCCCTCGCCTCCCGAGGGGGCCTGCGCCGCATCCGGCACGGAGGGTGCACACGCCGCCAGCAACAACCCCATGAGGGCCAGCGCCAGCAACGGAAGTATCCTTTGGCCCAGTTGTATCTTTGCCATAATTCATGCTCTCCAAATCAAACTGCGAGAAAAGAAAAAGAACCTGTCACGACAATGCTTGGCAGGGGGTACCCGGATTCGGCTCTGCGGCCGAATCGGAGACGATTCGGAATCGAACTGTTCATCTGGGTTCCCTGGAGGCTTGCGTACACAACGATTATAATGGGAAATGGTTAATTGTATCAATGGCGGTTTCGGCCAAACCGGACGGATCCGGTATCAGGGACGGGACAGGGAAGGTTGCTGCCTGACCGCACAGCATCCTAACAGGACCTGATTACGTGAGGCGAATGCCGGCCCAATCCATGGAGACAGAAGAGATGCCACGCCCCAATGTCATAGTGTTCTTCACCGACCAGCAGCGCTGGGACACCTCAGGCTTGCATGGCAACCCGCTTGACCTGACGTCCAACTTTGATGACATGGCGATGGCTGGCACCCACCTGTCCCATACCTTCACCTGCCAGCCCGTCTGTGGTCCCGCCCGTTCCTGCCTGCAGACCGGTCTTTACGCCACGGCCACCGGCTGCTGGCGCAATGGCATTCCCCTGGCCTCCGATGCGCATACCCTGGCCCACAGTTTCGGCCAGGCTGGCTATGACACTGCCTATATTGGCAAATGGCATCTGGCGCGTACCGCGACACCGGGCCCGGTACCGGTGGAACAGCGGGGCGGCTATGACTACTGGCTGGCTTCCAATACGCTGGAATTCACCTCGGATGCCTATGACTGCGTCATGTACGACAACGATGGCCAGGCCGTCAAAATGCCCGGTTACCGGGTGGACGCCCAGACCGATGCCGCCATACGCTACATCGACGCCCATCGGGCACAGCCCTTTTTCCTGTTCCTTTCCTATATTGAGCCCCATCACCAGAATCATCTGGATGACTATCCGCCGCCCCATGGGTACCGGGAACGGTACGCGGGGCGCTGGACACCGCCCGACCTGGCCGCGCTGGGCGGTTCCACCCAGCAGCATCTGGGGGGCTATTACGGCATGGTGAAACGTCTGGATGAAGCTCTGGGACGGTTGCGCGACGCCTTGCGCAGCCTGGACCTGCTGGACAATACCATCCTGCTTTACACCACGGATCACGGTTGCCATTTCAAGACCCGCAACGGCGAGTACAAGCGCTCCTGTCACGAAGCGTCCATCCGCCTGCCCACGGCCCTGTCCGGACCGGGTTTCGATCAGGGAGGCCGGGTGGACGAACTGATCAGCCTGGTGGACCTTCCTCCCACCTTGCTGGAAGCCGCCGGCCTGCCGGTACCGGACCCGATGCAGGGACGCTCCCTGATGCCCCTGTTGCAGAACCGGACAGCGGCCGCGTGGCCCGAAGAGGTCTTTGTCCAGATCAGCGAATCCCAGGTGGCCCGGGCGGTGCGCACCCGACGCTGGAAATACTGTGTCGAAGCCCCGGACCTCGCCGGTGGTCAAGTCGCCCAGGCCGATCGGTATGTGGAATCCGAACTGTATGATCTGGCCTTCGATCCCTATGAACTGACCAACCTGATCGGCCTGGAGTCCCATCGGGAGGCCGCCGATGTCCTGCGCCAGCGTCTGTTGCGCCGCATGGTGGAAGCCGGGGAACCGGAACCCGAGATTGTCGCGGCCCAGCCCGTGCCCTCCGGGCAACGGCGTGTTTCCGCGGCCGAAGCCCTGGCCTGACACCCCACCGGTATGGCAGCGTGCGCATCCTGGCCCTTGAAACCAGCTGTGACGAAACCGCGGCGGCCGTGGTGGCCGACGGTCACCGGGTGCTCTCCAGCGTCGTGGCTTCCCAGATGGAACTCCATGCCCGGTTCGGCGGCATATACCCCGAAGTCGCCAGTCGCCAGCATGTCCTGGCGATCGACGGCGTGATCGCCACCGCGTTGCGGGAAGCCGATATCACCGCTGTCGCCGATCTGGACCTCATTGCCGTTACGCACGGTCCGGGCCTGGTGGGCAGCCTGATGGTAGGCGTCAATGCCGCCAAGGGCTTGGCCCTCGCCAGCGCCGTCCCGCTTGTCGGGGTCAACCATCTGGTGGGACATATCTACAGCCTGTGGCTGGACGATGACAGCGCGGTGGGCTGTTCCTGGCGCGATCTCGCCTTTCCGATCGTGTTCCTCATCGTGTCCGGGGGCCACACCGAACTGGTACTGATGGCGGCGCATGGCCAGTTTCAGGTGCTGGGCAGCACCCTGGACGATGCCGCCGGCGAGGCCTTTGACAAGGTAGCGCGCCTGCTGGGTCTGGGGTTCCCGGGGGGACCTGTCGTGGAACGGGCCGCCCTGTCGGGCGATCCCCGGCAGCATGACCTACCCCGCCCCCTGCAGGGTGACCGGTCCCATCGTTTCGATTTCAGCTTTTCCGGCCTCAAGACCGATATGCTGCACCGGGCGCGGAAAGCCGGCCTCCCGGCATCGGGCGACCCGCCAACTGGAACGGAACGGACCGTAGCCGACTTGGCCGCCGCCTTTCAGGCCCGGGTGGTAACCAGCCTGCTGGACAGGACCGTGGACGCGGTCCAGACCCACGAGGCCCGATCTGTGTGCATTTGCGGTGGCGTCAGCGCCAATCAGCGGCTGCGCCAGGAAGCAACCGAGCGCTTTGGCCCGCTTCAGGTGCCCCTGCGCATCCCCCCGCTCAAGTACTGCACGGACAACGCCGCCATGATCGCTGCGGCCGCCCATGCCCTGGTCAGGCTGGAGGCCGCCTCCCCGGCCGGTTTGGATCGTTCCGGTCTGGCCATGGATGTGTTTGCCCGGTTGCCGATCCCGACAGGACCGCAGGCCTAATCGAACCGGGCCGTTTGCCAACGATCCCTCTGTGCCCTCGCGCGCTTCCTGTCCAGTTCCCCCCGTACTGCCGCTGTTTCCGGATCTGGGCAGGCGGGATGCAGGCTCAGGAGCAGGCGGCACCGCGCGGCATCTTTCCGGGAGGTCCGATAGTCAGACCGCCTTCGGCAAACCGTGGATACCCTCTCTTCCGGATCTGTGCTTGGCTGTCGGCTGCCGGACTGCAATGGCCGTGCGGCCCCGATGAACTGTTGGGCAGCCCAGGAACAGGGCAGAGCAGAGAGTCAGCGTTCGCGGATCTGGTCTTGATCACCCAAACCCCAAGCGCAGATTTCTCATTCTCCCGTTGTCTTCCTTCTGAATTTTGTGCGCCCTGCGGCGGCAGAACGGAAGCCTCCCCGCCGGGAACTGTCCCGCCGGAGGCTGGCATAGTCCCGGCGGGGTGCGGTGGAGACCGGACTGCCTGACACGACTTGGTGCGGTAACCGTTGTCTGCGCTCCCGCGGTGGGAGCTTGCTACGTTACAGGCACAGCCGGTCGCACCCACTGCATCGATTTCCCGGTCGTGTTCGGTGCCTCGGCCCTCATCCGGTGACCTGACTGTCCCTGCCGGATCCGGGAACAAATCCCGGCACGGCGCGCAACGGTATGCGTGCCGGCCGTTTGGTCCGTCCGCATGACACGGTCCCACCATTCCCGTCACATAGACGACAACCGTCCGGCGCAACGTGAATTGGGCATTGCGCGCCAGCGATGAGCGGCGCAGCATCTCCAGCCCGCAGTTGCCTCCGCATCCGTTGGACCTTTCACGTTGCCGGCACGGCCGGGCAGCAGTTGCCCTTTCTGTCGTGCATGGATATCATTCATAGTGTGAATGGATATCATTCAGGGTATGGCACAGCAGATATTGCCCCGCCTGGTCACGTCCAGCCTGCAAGAGCGCCTGGACGTAATGCCGGCCGTAGTGGTCATGGGGGCTCGCCAGACGGGCAAAAGCACCTTGGCACAGGCGCTGGTACCCGGGAACCGACGGTTTTTGTCCTTGGACGATCCCGACGTGATGGACATGGCACACCGCGACCCCGAAGTCCTGCTGCAGGGCCACCAGCCCGTAACGCTTGACGAAGTACAGCGTGATCCATCCTTGTTGCACACGGTGAAACGAGCGATAGACCGGCAACGCCAACCCGGACAATTTCTGCTCACCGGCTCCGCCAACCTGCTTCTGATGCGTCAAGTTTCCGAAACGCTCGCGGGCCGTGCCAGTTACCTGAACCTGTGGCCCATGACCCGGCGGGAACAAAAGGGATGGGGGTGTGGGGGTATCTGGGAAGAACTGCTGGCAACCCGGGATGGGGAATGGCAGGACCTGGTGGCCGCCCAACCGGACGCACCGGAGGATTGGCATGGGCTGGCACGCCGCGGGGGTTTTCCCCTGCCCGCTCTCCACCTCAAAACGGAACCGGAACGGACTATTTGGTTTGATGGCTATGTGCGTACCTACGTGGAACGGGATCTGCAATCCCTCTCCGCGATTGCCGCGTTGCCGGACTTCCGGCGCCTCATGCGCGCGGCGTGCCTGCGCATGGGTCAGCTCGTCAACCAGACGGAACTGGGCCGTGATACCGCGTTGCCCCAGCCCACCGTGCACCGCTACCTCAACTTGCTGGAAACCTCATATCTGCTGGTGCGGCTGCCAGCCTATGCCATCAACCGCACCAAACGACTCATAAAATCCCCCAAACTCTATTGGAGTGATACCGGAGTGGCTTTGCATCTGGCCCGGGAAGAGAAACCGCGCGGGGCACATCTGGAATGCCTCGTCCTGCAGGATCTCCTGGCCTGGCGGGATACGCGGCTGGACCATTCCGAAATCTTTTATTGGCGTACTGCGGTCGGGGAGGAAGTGGATTTCGTCATCGAGACCGCCGACCGTCTGTTGCCCGTGGAGGTCAAGTCCACCACCCGGCCGCGCCTCCGTGATCTCTCTCATCTGCGTACCTTCCGGACGGAATATGGAGAGAAGGCCAGAGCTGGCCTGTTGCTGCATGCGGGCCACCAGCTTGAATGGCTGGCGCCAGACGTGCTCGCTGCGCCCTGGTGGAGAGTGTTGTAAGAACGGGTCGCTCCGCCCGCCACCACGCACGGAACGACCACACAGGGATCTCTGTCCGGTGGGCCATGGCATCCTGGGGAGGGGCTTTTTCCGTGGCCGAAGCCCAGGGTTGCCATTACCCGTGGCGCACGCAGACGACTGTTTTACAACTGTAGCAGTATGCTCCCCATGGGGTGGGATCAGCCGACGTACCTGATCTCCTGTATTCGGGGAACAGGCGGCGTCCCTGCCAGGCGCGTGGGTATACCCCTGGCCAAAGGCATGGTGGCGATCATCATTACTTGCTGGGCTTGTGCCGTGGGATCCGGGTATGCGGGAAATCCAGGCCCGGCTAACCTGGTTCCCGGGAACGACCGGATTCGGTGTGAAAAAGCCGGGCCATGACGGTTGCCGCCAACTCCAGGTCGTGGAATTGGGCCTGGTGCCACAAATACTCGGTTCCCCATCGCCACCAAAGTTGCGCCTGCGGGTCCTGCAAGGCCGGGAAGGCATGGCGCACCCGCATCACGGCTTCCACGGCCGCCAGTTCATCTGCGGCAACCAGGGCCCGGTGGGCATCCAGCACGGCCTGCAGCACGCCCTGGCGTTCCTGCAAAGCCGGATCGGAAGGCCGATAGGTGCGGGCATTTTCCAGCCACTGCAACACCTGGACCCATTGCGCGGGATCGTCGGCGTCCTGCTGCATCACCTGGGTTGCCTGCTGCACGTAGGTGTCGGCCAGCCGGGTTCGCACCACCTGCCATTCATATTCCCGGTCTTCAGCCTGCATTTGCTCAAATAGCGACTGGGCCGTAGCCCAATCCTCCGCGCCGTACGCTTGCTGGGCCGCTTCAAGGAGCATCGCCAGCCGGATCTGCTTCTCCCCATCGGCAATCAGCGCCCCGACACCGCCATAATTGGGATGCCGGACATCGATCGCCCGCAACAGGGGCAATGCCCGGTGCCAGTGTCCCTGTTCCGCCAGGGCGCGTGCTTCCACCAGCTGGTGTACCAGTTGCAAACCGGCCTCGGCCTGTGCCAGTCCGGCCCGCGCTGTCGCATCGTCCGGTCGGGCCACGAGATATTCCCTGAACCGTGCCTGCGCAGATTCATACCGGTTCACGGACAGGGCATGTTGGGCCTGCGCCAGCAGTTCCGCCAGATCCTGCTGTTGCTGTCGGACCACGCTTGCCTGCTGCTGTATGCGGAACACGAAGCGCGCGGTTATGACACCGCCCACCACCACGACTGCCAGCAGGCTCATCCCGACGAACTTCCAGACGCGGTTGCCGCCCTGTGACCGCGCGTCCGCTTCGCGGTGCGGAACCTTGGGTCGTCTCCGTGCAGTGCGTACGCGCCGGGCTCGCCGGCGGAACAGCGCAGCCGGTGTGGCAGCCGTCAGGCTGTGCAGATCAAGGGCCTGCTGCATGCCGCTGGCCAGCCAGTTGAACCCCATGATGGAGACAAAAAACGCGCCCGCCGGCACCAGGGGCAGCCAATACCACCGGAACACTTCTGCGCGCGTGCCCGCCAGCATGCCCCCCCATTCCGCCGCCTCCGGGAAGGCCGTCTGGCGCATCAGGTCGGTGACGTTGATCACCACCGCTTCCCCGAAGAACACGCCGATGAAACCCAACTCCGCCAGCAATAGCATGGCCGCACTCAACTCGTGGGCGGCACTGGGCAACACGAGGGGCAACAATCCCGGCAGGATATGACGCCGGAACTTCATGGCGGGCGGGGTGCCGATGGCTTCCGCGGCCAGCACATACGGCTGGGCCTGGATGCGCCGGACCTCGTCGCCAATCAGGCGGGTCCAGTGCGCCCAACCCGTCAGGCCCAGCCCCAGAATGAACACCGGCATGCCGGCGCCGGGACCAATGGCCGCAATGAAAAGGAAGGCGAACAGCAGGCTCGGGAACGCGGCGGACACCGCGCTGGCAGTGTGGGCGAACTGGCGGCTGGCGGTGCCCGGCAGCGTGGCCAGGAGGCCCAGCCCCATGCCCACAGCCATCCGCACGCAGGTGACATAGACCACCAGGGTCAGCGTGGCGCGTGTGCCGTGGATGACGCGGCTAAGCAGATCCCGGGCTTCATAATCCGATCCCAGTGGATACCGCGCATTGGGCGGATAGGGTGCGGCATAGGTGTTGCCATTCACCTCCAGGAGGAAGGGACCGGCAGCTTCGGGATCGTGCGGGGCCAGCCATTCCGGGAAGCAGGCCCCCGCCACCAGCAGCGCCAGCACCGCGCTGCCCAGCGCCAGCGGGGGATGCCGCAGCCACACACGCGGCCACAGCAGACGGTGCAGTCCCCATTCCTGGAGCTCTGATCGGTACAGGATGACCAAGCCCAGAGCCAGAACGCCCAGTCCGGCGAGAATGCCCCCAAACGGCATGATCGCCAGGGATACACCCACCAGCCCGCCGAGCGCGAATCCGGCTGTCCTTTGTGATACCAGGCCCGTACGCTGCATCATGCCTTACTGTACAAACTGGAAGTGGAACCCGTCCTGTCCTGCCGTGGCGATGTCTCCATCATGCTGGGAGCGACCTCCCGTCAACTTTCCCGGCTATGGTACCGCCCTGGGGACCGTATTCGGCCGTCTGGCCCCGGCAGGCGAAAACGCACACGGGCCAGCAAATCGCGATGACCATGCTACACTGGAAGGCTGCGAGTGGCAACCGGATAACCCGAGGCCGCGAGTTGCCACCGGCTGGGACAGAAAAACGGGCGCAGAAGGGTTTGGGCCGGGCTTGCCGGCCCGGCTGTCTACCCGCAGGGCCATGGGGGTCCCCATGCCCTGCCTGCAGGCTCTGCGCTCTGCCGATCTTCTGCCAACCCGCACCGGAAACCGGGACCATGCCATATCTGCGATCCTTTGGAGTGCGCTTTGTCCTGACGAGCCTGGCCCTGACCCTGATCTGCTTTCTCCTGATTGATCGGCCCATCCTGCGGGAGCTGTATGTAGCAGCCCGCAATCTGGGCGATTTCGGCCGCAATATCCATGGGGCGTGGCAGGCGGAAGCGGACGTGGTCCAGTCAGCCTACCTGCGTTCCATGACCCTGCTCGTGAGTAGCCTGCTGCTGGCTACCGCCGTGGGCGTCGGGCTGGGCCTCGTGGCCGGTGCCCGCACCCATTCCCTGCTCGGCCAGCTGGTGACAGGGGCCAGCCACATTGGACTGGTCCTCCCCAGTTTTCTGCTGGCCCTGGCCATCATGGTCCTGTTTGTGCGGTATTTGGGACACTGGACCGGCACCCAGCTCATTCTGTTGCGTCCCACGCCGGAATTGTCGCTGGATCCCCGCTACATTATTGCCCCGGCCCTGACGCTGGCCGCCCGGCCGGTGGCCCACATTGCCCACATCACGGCTACCCTGCTGCACGAACAGATCGGTCAGGACTATATCCGCACCGCCGTGGGCAAGGGCCTGCCCCGGGGCCGCGTCCTGCGGGCCCACGCGTGGCCCAACATCGCCGCCAGCGTGCTCGGCGCCGTCAGCAGTTCGCTGTTGTTCTCCCTGAGCAGTTTGCCCATCGTGGAATTCGTTTTCAGCTGGCCGGGCATCGGTCTGTACCTGCTGGCCGCTATCCTGGACCGTGACACGGAACGCGTGCTGTTTCTGCTGCTCAGCGTAAGCCTGACGTATCTGCTGTTCCAGCTGGGAAGCGAGATGGTGTCACGCCATTTGGCGCCCCACCTGCAGGACGATCCCGCCGGATAGCCGCGATCGGGGTTCCGGCCGGGCAGGCCGGTTACTTGTAAACTACGCGGGGGTCCAGGAAAGGGTAGATCAAGTCAACCAGCAGGTTCAGGGCCATCGTCAGGAAGGCCGTAAACAGCACGACGCCGTTGAGCATGTTGAAGTCCCGGCTGGACAGTCCCGACTGAAACAGCCGGCCGAGCCCCGGGTAGTTGTACGCCAGGTCAATGAATACGGCGCCCCACATGAAATCGTCCACCAGCATGCCCAGGGAGGTGGCGACGGGGATCAGGCCATTGCGGGCGACGTGGCGCAGCAGAATGCGGCTTTCACGCAAGCCCTTGGCCCGGGCGGTGCGCACATAGTCGTTTTCCAGCACCTCCAGGATGCCCGCGCGGGTTTGCCGAATGATGACCGACAGCGTGCGCAGGGACAGCAGGAAGATCGCCACGAAGAAGGAGGAGTGCCACGGCCCCTTCCAGCCCCGGGGCACGTTCATGAGATCCAGCCACAGGACCAGAATGATGGACGTCATGGGCACCAGGACGTAAACCGGGATCGAATACAGAAACAGGCTGCTGCCGACAATGGCATAGTCAAGGCGCGTGTTCCGGAACCGGGCCGCCAGCATGCCCAGGGGAATGCCCACCAGGATCATCACGGCCAGGGCGCCCAGAGCCAGGGAACCGGATACGGGCAACGCTTCCTGGATGCGATCCCAGACCGGCGCCGAATCCACCATGGAATAGCCGAACTCGCCCCGCAACAGATTGGCCATGTACGTGCCGAACTGCTGGTGGAAAGGGCGATCCAGGCCGTATTCATGCCGCATGCGGGCCAGGTCTTCCGGCGTCAGGTAAATCCCCTGGGCGGCGTACTCCTGGCGCTTGATCGTGACCGGATCAATGGGGCCCAGAAAGCCCAGCAGGAACACGATCAGCAACGTGGCCGCCAGGGTGGGGATGATCACGCCCACGCGCAAGACAAAGTACTGGAACATGGGGTTCCGATCCCAGACCGGGCGGCCGGCCCCTCCGTAGGGGAGAGGACCGGCCGCTTACGGCAGGCAAAAAACAGTCGCAGGACCGAATAGGCTTCTAGCGTTCCGTCAGGTACGTTTCCGTCATGGAATGCCAGAAACTGATACGGCTCTGCTGGTAACCGGACACCCAGGGCTGAATCTGGTACCAGCCGCGAATGTAGCCGGTGGGAATGACCAGGGCCGCGTCCGTGAATTCCGTCAGCAGCGCCATGGCATCATCGCAGTAGGCGGGATCGCTGGGGTCCATTGACAGCAGGGCATCGATGCGTTCGTCCCAGCCTTCCTCGGTGTAATGGGTCCACTGCTGCTGGGCTCCGCCCCGGGTGTGGGCGATGGCCTCCAGCAAATACCCGGGCCGCGGCAGGAACGAACCGCCAGAGGTGACCTGCATGGCCACGAGCCCTTCCCCGTCGACGAATTCGGACTCGGCATTCTTGATTTCCACGTCCTCAATGCCGAGGTGCACCCGCCACATTTCCTGAATGATCTGGGCTGCGCGGATGCGTGGCGGATCCGAACCGCCCGTCAGAATGCGAATCTTCGGCACGGTTTCGCCGGTGGGGCCGTACTGGGACTCGGCCAGGAAGCCCTGGGCGCGTTCCACGTCAAAGGGATACGGCTGGAACATGTCGTCGTAGCACTGGTAGGCGCTGGACATGGGACTGCCCGCGCTGGACGGAGCCTGCTCGCCTTCCCATGCAATGTCCGCGACCTTGTCCCACTCGATAGCGGACATCAGGGCCCGCCGCAGGTTCACGTCATCCACCGGCTCCTTGTCGGTGATGAAGTACATGGCCCAGAAGGCCGAAATCGGGACTTCGCGGAACACTTCCGGCTGGTTCTTGCGCAGCAGGACCGAGGACGGACCGCTCAGATTCAGGGCGATGTCGATTTCCTGGTTCTCAAACATCAGCAGCATCGTCTGGAAATCGCGGATGGTCGTGGCCTCAATGCCGTCCAGCAGCGTGGGTTCCCCCCACCAGTGCGGATTGCGTTCGAAACGGTAAATGGCATCCGGTTCCGGCTTGAGGAAGACCGGCTTGAAGGGACCGGAAACAATCAGGTCCACCGCGTTCTCGCCGCGGAAGAAGAGATCACCCATGGCTCCGCGCCAGTCGTTGGGCGTCTCGTAGTCGGCGGCGTTCTCCAGCAGGGAGGCGAACTGATCGGCCCGCGCCGGTGCCGCTTCCCGGAAGCCCCACAGCTGGGGCAGAGATCCCTCGGGACGCCACAGGTTGACCTGCAGCGTGCCCTCGTCCACGACGACCAGGCCTGCGATCGTATCCGCTGTACCGTCGGCATACTCATCAATGCCCTGTACGGCACCCATCACAAAATTGCGGGGCCATGACGCCCGGTCGGAATGGAAGATGAAATGCCACCAGTCCACGGCATCCTGGGCCGTGATCTTCTTGCCATCGGACCATACGGCGCGGGGATCGATGTGGAACGTGTAGGACGTGAGATCCGCGTTGGTCTCATAGTCCAGGGTGAACAGTCCCGGTCCGACGTTGCCGTCAATATCCACCAGGAAGGGCGGATAGAACATGTGCCCGAAATTGCACGGGCTGCCGTAGTCAATGCCCGGGAACGGACCGGACCCGCAACCGCCTTCATGCACGACGTTGAGGATCTGGTTGTCTGCCGCGTCCGCCGGCATGTCATCCATCACCTCCGCATCATCAGCGGGTGCCGCCTCCGGGGCCGGCGGGGCACAGGCGATCAGAGCCAAACTCAACAGGAGTACCAAGACGATACTCCACAGACGATTCCAATGTTTCATTGCTTTACCTCCTTGGCAATGGATTCATAATACCGATGGGTCAAGATGCAGGAAATTCGCCTAAGCAGTTGCCGTATGGGCACACCAATGGGAATGAAGGGCCCAGACCACATACCGGGGGCGTCGTGCAAACTGCAGTCCGTCTTCGCAAGTCCGACTGCACGGAATGTCGGACCGAATACTGATACTTGAAGCAATGGCTCCTGCATTCTATCCCAGCATGCACTGAGGTGTCAATCTGGCTGGCCAGATCGGGCAAACACCTGTTGCACGCTGACGCCAGGGCGCCCACAAACGCAGGACCGGGTGAGGAGGACGGGATGCCCGCAGCCCAGGAATAGTCCTCGCGCCCGGGGCAGCCATGCCACCTGGTTCGTTGTCTCATGGAGCTTCCCCCTGCCACAGCTGGCGGTCGTGCTGCCCTGTTCCGGAAGTCGGCCTTGTCTGTCTGCATTGGTCGCAAGACACATGCTGTCTTGTCACATCAGGATACAAAATGGCTACACCGTGCGCAGTATCACGGGACAATCCAGTGCCTTGGTGTGACGGACCGCGCCTGCAAGCTCTATGCAGTCCTGCTGGGACTGTGTGGCCCGTGACGATGCGCTTTGACCAATGCCCGGTCTGCGTCTATGATTTGGCCAGCACTGCGTTGGGCCGATTCCCTCCCAGTCCCCAGCTGATACATAGCAGGCAAGGCCAACATGTCACTTTCCATTCATTGGCGGGAAGCGTCCACCTATCCCGCACTCATCAAGGGTCCTGCCGTGGGTATCGTGGACGGCCGCCTCCTTGTGAGCGGCGGTATGGCGTACCCATGGCGTGAAACCGAATACGGTTTCGCAACCCTGATCACTGAGGAACCGCAAACTGTCCGATCCCTGGTCCTGTCGGATACCGAGACGGACGCACGTCCCGGCGCCTGGGAACCGATGCCACCGTTGCCCATCGGTCCCGGATGGACCTCGGGCGCTGCGGTCGCCGGAGGATTGGCCGTCGTTGGTGGCCGCCGGAAAGCCGTGGGCAACCGGGCCACCGCCGAGGTGTGGTTTCTGGATGTGGCTGCCGGTGCTGTCACGTGGGAACGGTTGCCGGATCGGCCATCCCCTGCGATGGTCGCGACGACGTTCGCCCACGGGGACTGGCTCTACACTGCGTTCGGCACCGACTGGCTCCCCCATGAACATGCCACCGGTGACCTGAACATGTACCGCATGAACGTGAGGCAACGATCGGACTGGGAGATCGCCGCGGTGTTTCCCGGCGCGCCGCGCTGGATGTGTGGCATGGGCATCTGCGGCCACACGCTCTATGTGATTGGAGGCCATGATCAACCGATTGGTGGTGTGACTGCGCAGGAACCCGGGCATGCCTACGAGTGGCTGCATGGCAGGAGCCGGGATGAACGGCCCAATTTCGTGGTCTTCCGGGACGTCTGGGCCTGCGATCTGGACACAGGGACATGGCGCGAACTGGACCGGCCACCGCGCGCCTTCGTGGCAGATGCCTTTACGGTGGCGGACCGTTGGCTGGTTTTGACCGGCGGTCAGACATGGGTGGTATATCCGGACGGAGCGGCAGTGCACATCATGGGCCATGTCCCGGACCGGGGATTCGTTTGTCACTCCCATGAGGTATGGGCGCTGGACACCGTGACGGGCAGCTGGTCCCTGTTGGATCCCCTGCCGTACGGGATTGCCTCACACCGTGTGGCCTGCTGGGAAGATCAGGTATACCTGGTGGGCAACGAGACGCGTGACGCCCTGCGCAGCAACACCTACGGCACGGTATTCGCCGGCCGCATTGCCCTCGCCCGCAGTTGACCCTGACACATCTTGCCGGGATCCCCTCCGCCCGTCCTGTTCTCCCATGGACACGCGTGCCTCAAGAGGAGAATCCGGGAGGGAGAGACAGGGTGTCATATCGTCCAGAGCGGTATCTCTGCCGGGTGACTTCAGGACAGAAAGCGGCTCTGTTCGCCTCACCCCGATGGCCGCATCCACACCCAATGGCCGCCGCACCCCCGCAGGCGCGGCGGCCCATACACGATATAATGATGCCAGCATGTTTCTCCCCCACCTGGCGGCATCGCGTAGCCCAATCAGGCCCACCGAACCTGATTTGTGCGCCCTGTCCCGGGCCGGATGAATGCCTGCCGCCTCCACCGGATTGCCACACAGGGAAGATTGTACCGCCGTGTCTGAAATGCCATCTCCACCGGAACCCAAGAGCCCAACCGAACCCCTGGACATGCAGCTCCGCATGGAGGAAACGGTGGCGGGACAGCGCCCCATCGACCAAAAATATCCCTATTTCCCGCCTGCCTACCAGCAGCCTTTCATCCATGTGGGAACCGAGCGCCAGTTGTTCCTGGACAACTATATCCTGGACTGGCTGGATGAGGTGGAACGCGTGTTCCCGGTCCCCGAAAGGCCCACGACACCTGTCCTGCAGGCCAACGACCACCCCTGGGAGTTCCGGGAATCGCCCTGGCCGGCCGCAGCCCTGCAGGATCCGGATACAGGCAAATTCCAGCTGTGGTACGTGATTCACCTGGGGACGGATCCCTTCGCTGACAGCGGCATGGGGCTTTGCTATGCCGAGTCAGACGACTGCACCCATTGGGTCAAGCCCCTGTTGGCGGAGGGTCAGCCCTTCGAGGAACACACACGCACCAACATCGTCCTGACGGATTCAGGACACCACCTGTCCGTGGTGCTCAATCCGGACCGCAGGGATCCGGAGCGCAAGTACCTGATGCTGTACAACCCCCACGACCAGGCGCGGGCCCTGGGCCGGCGCACCATGACCACAGTGCTGGGATCGCCGGACGGCATCCGCTGGCACGTGGTGAACCAGCACAGTGACCGGCGGCACCATCATTTCCAGCGCGTGATCTGGGACGCCAGTATCCAGAAGTGGATTGGCTACAGCCAGTACTCCCACCACTGGAATCCACTGCACCGGCGGCGTCAGATCGGGCGCCAGGAAAGTGCCGATTTCCTGCACTGGTCTCCCAAGGAGATCGTCCTGAGCCCGGAATGGGACCCGGCCGTGGCACCCAATGTCGAATTCCATGACATGTCGGTGCGCAAGGTTGGCGGCACCTACATTGGTCTCATGGCCGAATTCGTCGCGGAACCAATATGGTGCAGCCGCGACGGGCACAACTGGCGGGACATCGCGCATACGCGGCAGATCCTGTACAGCAGCCGGGACGGCCGTCGGTGGCTGCGTGCCACTGTGGATCGCCCCTGGGTGGAACCCGGGCCGCCCGGCAGCTGCGACTACGGCTTCGTCGCGCCCAGCGTCTCCGATCAGCTGGTGCACGACGGCAAGACCTACATCTTCTACCAGGCCACCGGCGACAAGCAGCACTGGTTCAACCGCGAACCGGGGGCCACGCTGGTACCCCGGGAGACCATGGCACAGGCCACGGTCAGCTGGCAACGGTATGGCGAGGTTATGGGGCGCTATCCTCCCCGGTGGGCACGTACGCTCAATACGTTCGTGCTGCGCGAGGATGGCTGGGCATGCCTGCGTCCCCGTTACGAGGAAGGCCGGGTATACACCCAGCAGTTTGTCTTTGAGGGGGACGAACTCACCATCAACGCGGACTGTGCCGGCGGCTACATCCAGGTCGAAGCCCTGGACCCGGAATTCAAGGCGTATCCGGGATTTGGCCGCGCCGATTCCGTGCCCACCTGGTCGGATCAGCCCTCCCGGATTTGGCACACGCCGCGCTGGGTGGGCAAGGACAACCTGCGGGAACTGTGGAACAAGCCTGTGCGTCTGGTGTTCCACCTGCATCAGGCCCATCTGTATTCGTTCCAGTTCCGGCACCAGGGTTGAGTCGGCGGCAGGGCCGCTCCGGAACCTTCGCCACGCCATGACCTGCGATGCGCATTCCCTGCTGCCCAGCCACGCCCTACAGGAAACCCGTGCTCCATGCCTCCGCATCCCGCCCCTGAAACCAAAAGCCCCACGGAACCCGGGGATCTGCAGCGCAAGGCCGCATGCATATCTGGATGGCTCCCGTCCTGTCGATGCGCGGTATCCGTATGTGGTGCCGGATTACCAGGTGCCGTTTCTGCATCTGGGCACACGGAAGCAGCTGTTCATTGACAACTTCATCCTGGATCAACTGGAGGATGTCCAGCGTCGGGTCGTAACGCCGCGCAAGACCGCGCAGCCCCTGATCGGGTACGATGACCTGCCCTGGGAACGCGTACAGTTCAATCCGGGCATCGCGGCGGCCCTGCAAGACCCGGATGACGGGCTGTTCAAGATGTGGTATTGGCAAGGCACCACGGGACACGTGTTCAACGAAGGGCAGGTATTGTGCTATGCCGAATCGGAAAACGCTGTGGACTGGGTCAAGCCACTGCGCTCGGATTGCCTGCCCTTTCAGGACCACACCAGGACCAACATCGTACACGGGGACGTGTCGCAGCTTGGCGTAGCGCTCAATCATGACCGCAGCGATCCGTCCCGCAAATACCTCCTGCTCAACTGGCCGCCGCAAACCGCCCATGGACAGACAGGAACCACGCGCCTGTCGCAGGTGGAAGCCTCTCCCGATGGCATCCGGTGGCACCGGATCAGTGCCGCATCCACCCATCCTCACCATCACGAGCAGAAGATTTTCTGGGATCGGAACATTGAGCGGTACGTGGCCTACAGCCAGTATTCCCATCACCAGAACTTCACGTCACGCAAGCGCCAGATCGGGCGCATGGAGAGCGCGGACTTTATCCGCTGGTCACCCAAGGAGATGGTCCTGAGTTCGGATTGGGAAAGCGATGTGCCCCCCAATCTCGAATACCACGACATGACCGTATATCCGGTAGGGGACCAGTACGTAGGCATTGCCGCGGCTTTCATGGCAGAGCCCTTCTGGCAAGAGCGGGACGGGCACAACTGGCGGGATCAGGCCTTCACCCACCTGCTCCTGTTTACCAGTCGCGACGGCCGCCGTTTTCAGAGGGTGGGCGGCACCGATCCCTGGTCCCGGAACGGGCCGCCGGGCAGCCGGGACTACGGGATGAGCTGCTTCTGTGCGGCGCCTGCGCCCCTGTATCACCGGGGCGAAATGGTCATTCCCTACATGGCCAACCCGTTCAAGCAGAACTGGTTTGCCCATGACCCACCATCGCCCATGCGGCCGCAGGCACCGTTCCGTACCGAACAGGACGCGTGGCAGGCCCGCAATGCCCTGCAGGATCGACAACTGACCCGTTGCGCCAATGGCCTGATCCTGCGTGCGGACGGTTGGGTGGCGCTGGAACCCACCTATGAACAGGGTACGGTCCTGACCAAACAGTTTGTCTTTGAGGGCGACACCCTCTGGGTGAATTGCGCGTGCGCTTATGGCTTCCTGCGGGCGGAGATACTGGGTCCGGATTTTGCACCCTACCCCGGCTTTGGCCAGTCCGACTGTGTACCCCTCCACGCCACGGCTGAGGACCAGGCATGGCATGCCATGCATTGGGCTTCCGGTGCCGATCTGCGGGCGCTGTGGAACAAGCCCGTCCGCATCCGATTCCATTTGCGGGAAGTATCCCTCTATGGTTTTCGCATCCGCTAGATCCCACCTGTTCGATGCCGCGCGGTTCCGCCCTGCCCAACCTGGACCTGGCGTGGCGAACCTGTGCCCTGGCACGGGCAGGAAAACGGTGGGATAACCTCCCTGCACCGTGAGGCCATTGCCATCGGTTCACATTCCGGAAAACCCGTCATGCAAGATCCACACGCCAACCGCCGCGAAATGTGTCCCGGCAAGCAACTGTTTCTGGACGACTATTTCATCGAGTCCCTGCAGGATGCCCGCCGGGTGTTCCATCCACCCGTCAAGGACACCCACGACGAGCCCCTGTCCATCGCGCTGGATCAGCCCTGGGACAGCCGGGGCAGCCAGTTTGGCCAGGTGGTGTACGACGAGCACAACCGCACGTTCCGGATGTACTATCGCGCCGTGCAGGCAGGCCAGGAATTCATCTGTGCCCTGGACTCGGACAACGGCTTTGACTGGCAGCGGCCGCGGCTGCACCTGGTGGACTTCAATGGATCACGGGCCAATAACATCACCAACTGCCCACCCGGTTATCTGCCTATCCTCTGGGACCCCTGGGCAGAATCCGAAACGCACCGCTGGCGCCGCTCCGATGTGCGCCCCGCACCCTACGGGCCCGATGGCACCGTGGCCTGGCGCGGGTTCCATTCGGTGGATGGCTACAACTGGATTCCGTACGCCCCCGGCCCCCACAGCCATCAGCAGATGCTCTCCCATTTCGGTTGCCCCCCGGAAACGTTCGGCGGGGTCATCAATCCAGACGCCCGCTACGTATATTTCTCCCAGCGCGGTTCGAATCGGCGCACCCGGGTCCTGGGTCGCCGGGACAGCCCGGACTTCCTTAACTGGTCGGGGCTGCGCACCGTGATGGAACCGGATCTGCAAGACACCGCCGGCACTGAGTTTTACAGTGCGGGTTACGACATAGCCAACCGCACGCGCGGGGGCTTGTCGTTCGCCGTGCTGTCGGTATTCCATACCGATATCCAGGAGTCCTACGCCATTGACAAACCCAAGTCCTACTGGGGCGCCGGGGAATCCGGTCCCGCCGCCCTGGCGGCCCGGGTCGATGGTGTGGTGGACCTGCAATTGGCCACCAGCCGCGATACGGTAAGCTGGAAACGCTATCGGGAGCCGCTGGTGTCCCGGGGCCAACCCGGCGCCTGGGATTGGGGTACGGTGTACGGCGACATGCCCATCCTCCACGACGATCAGCTTTGGTTTTTCTACCTGGGACGGGACACGTCCCACAACGGCCGCCCGTTCCAGACATGGCGGGAACCCTATGCCCATCTTGCACGCTGGGGCAAGGGCCTGGCCCGGCTGCGCGTGGACGGTTACATCAGCGTCCAGGCCGCGGGATGGGCACCGGGATACCTGACAACACATCGGTTTCGCCAGGAGGCCGGCGGCAGGGCCAGCGTCAACGTGGATGGTGCTGCCGGGGAGCTGCGCTACGAAGTGCTAGAGGACGACGGTACCCCCATTCCGGGATTCACGGCGGCGGACTGCGATCCGATCCGCGTGGACAGCCTGGACCACCCCCTGTCATGGCAGGGCCAGACGCGCTGGCCCGGCGTTGACGAGGTGCGCAGTGTCCGCTATCCCGGACTCGCCGGGAACGAGTACTATGTCAAATTGCGGTTCATGGTGGCTCCCGGCACGAAACTCTACGCGGTCACGGTGCAGCCCCCGGAAGTGATGCAGTGGCATATTGAAGTCCAGTCCCGTATCGATTGAAGTCCCGTGCACACGCGCCCCGGTGATTCGGCGCACGTGCCGGGTACAACATGCAGGAGATCCATGACCATGATGCACAACCATCTGCTTGACCGCTTGCGCCAGGGCAATCCGGCCTATGGCCTGCTGCTGACCATGGGATCGTCCACCCTGGCCGAAGAAGCGGCCCAAGCCGACTTTGACTGGATCGCGGTCGATACCCAGCACGGGTATTTCAGCCACGAGGCCCTGCTGGGCACCGTGCAGGTTCTCGGTGCCTCCCAGGCGACTCCCATCGCGCGGGTGGCCGGCAATGAATTCAGTCGCATTGGCCAGTTGCTGGACATCGGGTTCATGGGCATTATCGTGCCCCTGGTGAACACACCGGAAGAGGCCGCCCAGGCCGCGGCGGCGGTACGTTATCCTCCCCAGGGACGGCGTTCGGCCGGCGGCAGTCGCCTGCTGCTGCAGTCTCCCGATTACTTTGCCCAGGCCAATCCCTTTGTCTTTCTGGCGGTTATGCTGGAAACCCGGGAAGCGGTCCGCAACGCGGAAGCGATCCTGCAGGTGCCCGGTGTGGACTGCGCCTATATCGGTACGGGCGACCTGGCCCTGGACATCGGCAGCCAGACCGATCCCCGGCACGAAGAAGCCATTCAGCACGTGATCACGGTGGGACAGCGCGTCGGCAAGCCCACCGGCATGGCGTGCGGGGATCCCGCTGTCGCCGGGATCCGGGCCCGCCAGGGCATGCAGTTCCTGGATGTGGGATCGGACTACGGCCTGATCAAGAACGGCATCCGGGATCTCCAGGCCCAGCTGTCAGAACAGGGCGCCTGATGCACGGGCTCGCAGTTCAGGCAACGGCATCCAGGTACACGGCGTGAAGGCGGATATCCTCCGGCCGCACGCCTCCCACGTTGACCCGTACGCGAATGGGGCCGTGGTCCGGTCCAATCCGGTCCTGGTTCTGCCAGCGCACCGGTTGGCGCAAGCCTGATTCCGCCACGGGAACGCAGGTTTCCCCGGTATAACCCGCCAGGGGCCGGAACTGCAGATCCAGTACTTCAAGCGTCACGTGACCATAGGGTCCCACGCCACTGACGTTCACCGCCACGACTGCCGACTGGCCCTCCAGATCAATGGGCGCCGAAATGACATGGGCTTCCTGCGCGGAATGCATTTTCCCACCCCGAAACGGCGCGAAATACCCCAGCCGATCCCGCTCCCAACTGGCAGTCCGGACTCCGTCGCGGTGGTGCCAGGACCCGTACCAGAACAGGGTTTCGTCGCCGATGTTTTCGAATCCCTGCCCCTGCTCCAGGGCCGGAAAGGATGATGCGCGATGTGTCAGGTCCTGGCCCATGCCATCCTCCGAGGCCGCGATCATGCGGAAATCGGGAATGGGCTCCCGGAAGTGGAGCGCGTCGTTGCTCACCACCAGGCCCAGATCGATGGAGACGAAACGCCGATCGTTGGTGGGATGACCATGCCACTGCCCGTAAATTCCCACCACCACATTGCCGCGGTTCCAGAGACCGGCGCCCAAATGCACCTGCTCGCCGCCATGCGAATAGGGCATGACCGGATGGGGCGGAATATTGCCGCGCATGAACGCCATGCAGTCCGCCAACACCCAGTTCTCAAAATCGTAGGACACGAAAATTTCCAGCTTGCGCGGTGGTCCGAAGTGGCCACCCCCACTTTGGGCCGCCACATGATAGCAGTCGTTGAAGCGGATGAGGCCCCCCATTTCACACGACAGGTAGTGCGGCTCTACCCGGCCTTCCGTCCAGTGCAGCCCGTCAGGACTGAAAGCCACGTTGAATTCGGCCCGGCCGCCATGGGCCGGATTGCGCCGATGGGTTTCATACACCATCTTGAAGCGGCGCTGGGGATCCGGATCCTCAAGATCGTGCAGCACCGTGAGCGCCACGACAGCATACGCGCCGCCCCCCAAATCCACCAGGTTGTTCGCCGTATCGCCGTTGTAGGGAATCAGATGCAGATGGGGCTTCTGCCAACGATAACCGTCCTGGCTGGTGGCCAGGCACACGCGCTGAAATTCGTGTTCCCCTTCCCCCTGGCCGAGATACCACATCCAGTACTCATCACCCACACGCTGCACCGCACCGTAATACGAAATGGCCAGGCTGTCCGGTGTGCCGGGCGTCCCGCAGGCAAGGGCCAGGCGTGTACCCCCTTCCGCTGTGGACTGGTACGGGATCAAATGGAGCCTCATGCCGCGCTGGAACGGCAGGCTGCAGTCATCGAACGGAAACAGGGTCAATGATTCCAGGCCCGTTACAGGCCCGCCGTTTTGCATGTGCATGGTGCCTCGGTGGTGTAGCGTATTCCTGATACAGGGACAGGGAGACCAACCTCAACTGTTCGCCTGCTTCGGGTTGAGGGCATCGTTCAGGCCATCGCCCAGAAAGTTGATGCCCAGGGACACAATCGCGACCGTCAAGCCGGGTATGGCCACCAGCCACGGCCGGTAGCGCCAGCTGAGCGAGTTGTCATTGATCATGGCGCCCCAACTGGGCTGGGGCGGCTGCACGCCCACGCCCAGAAAGCTCAGGGCCGATTCGGCGATGATCGCCCCGGCAAAACCGAAGGTCACCGCGACAATCACGGGCCCCAGGGAATTGGGTATCAGGTGTTTGACAAGAATCGAGGCCTGGGTCGTGCCTACGGAGCGGGCGGCCTGCACGAATTCCGTCTCGCGCAGCGCCAGGATTTGTCCCCGAATCAGGCGGGCGTAGCCGGGCCACTGGATCAGGGCCAGGGCACCGAACACGACAATGAGATCGACATAGGCCGGCGTGCGGAAGAAGCCGAAACCGGTCAGTTCGTACATCCTCTCCACCCACAGCGCCACCGGGCGCCGGAAAGTCGCCGCCATCAGGGAGGCGAACAGGAGCTGGGGGATGGACATCGTGACATCGATCATGCGGGAGATGAACCAGTCCACCCATCCCCCCAGATAGGCCGACATCGCTCCCAGCACGATGCCCAGGATCAACCCGAACCACGTGGAAATGAACGCCACGATGCCTGCGGTACGGGCGCCCCACAGAATCCGGCTCAGCATGTCACGTCCCAGATCGTCGGTTCCGAACCAGTGATCGATCGAGGGAGCCTCCGCCACACGTTCCAAATTCTGTTCCATGTACGGATAGGGGGCTATGGCCGGACCGAAAATGGCCAGGAAGAACACGCCAAAGAACACCACCAGCCCCGCCAAAGACAGGCGGTTGCGAATCATGCGGTTCCAGGCATCGGTCCATAGGCTGCGCTGCTTGCGCAGGCCATCAGACAGTGACTGATCGCGCAGTTGATTCTGACTCTCTGGTGATTCAGCATGAGACCGGGTCATGCTCGCGTCTTGCCTTTCTCTTCACCCGCCACGATACGATGGCCCATGCTGTGGCATTGACCGCAACCACGGACATCCACACCTTCATTACAAAGGGACATACCTGATTCTTTATCATATGACATGGTAGATGGATCAGCATAGCCGACAACGCCGATGTATGACTACTGCGCTGGGAGGGACGGCCTGCCCTTCGCCGTGATCACCAATGCCACATCAGATATACAGCCATATCCTGACGGGCGGGTTCCTTTCAGCCAATCCCAGATGAGGCGGTCCCGGACGAATCTTTGCCACTTTCGTCTGCGGCCCGACGTAACCGTGAGGTATCCACCGGACGTGGCGGTAAAGCAGAAGTGGACAAGGGAACATCCCTGAAGTGAGGGATTTCGATCTGATAGCGAGGATTTTTCCAGTCCGCGTCGCACATAGCATGCCACTTGGGGACTGCCCCGGACTTGGTGTCGTCGGGTATGGTAACGAATAGCTACGGTGTTGGCTTGGGCATGGTAGTCCAGCGCAGTGCATGGTCCACTGTGCTCAACAAAGTTCAGCGAAGCTGTCTTAGTCATGACAGGCAATGGTAGGATTTAAGTTAAGGTGTTGACTTCCTGAATGATAGATACATTTGACTGTAATCATGCTTTTACACCACCTCAAGGTCCAGGGACTTCTCTCCTTTGGGAAACGAGGCATTGATTTGCCACTGGAAGGTTTGAATGTTTTGATTGGCCCTAACAGTGCAGGCAAATCCAACCTGCTGGCAATACTGGCTTTGTTGCAGGCTGCGTCAAGAGACATATTCCTTCCGGCCAAAGAATCGGGAGGGCCACAGGAATGGTTTTGGAATGGTCTTGGTGCCAGCCATTCAGCCACCATTGAAGCCACTGTCAATGTCCCGCAAATCAATGCGCGCTTGCAACACACCCTGCATGTGACGGAATCCCGGAATCAATTTGTGGTCTCGGGTGAACTGATTCGCCATGCACCATCCTATACCCCTGATCCCAAAAGGGATTTCTTCTACTTCATGAATGAACGAGAGTCGGTTCTCAGAACAACAAAGAGCGAGTTTAGAGTCTTGCCTCAACACGATCTGCAGACCGATCAGTCCATTTTGTCGCAGATCCGGGATCCGTCTTCCTACAGGGCGCTCTTTGCACTTTCCCGCAGTTATGAAAGTATCCGCTTGTACCGGAACTGGACCTTCGGTCCTCTATCGCCGGCGCGGAGACCGGCGAGTGTGCATACACGT
This sequence comes from Caldilineaceae bacterium, assembly GCA_963664185.2. Classification (GTDB taxonomy): domain Bacteria; phylum Chloroflexota; class Anaerolineae; order Caldilineales; family Caldilineaceae; genus Bin34. The sequence goes on from CAXXOQ010000016.1 coordinate 26,628, forward strand.
AACGATTTGCTCCGGGAAGGAGGCGACAATGCAGCTCTGTTGTTTGCTAATTTCCCCCCGCATATCCAGAGCCTCATCCTTAGGTCCTTGCAGGAAATCTACGACAACATAAAGAACATCCGAACTTCCATAATAGACGGCCAAGCGATTCTCCTGGTGGAAGAGAACAATGGCAGGGAGATATCAGCCACCCGACTTTCCGACAGTACACTGCACTATCTGTCCATGTTGATGATCCTGTTGCATCCTGACCCGCCCCCCTTGATAGCAATAGAAGAACCTGATTTGGGCCTGCATCCAGATGTAATATCAGCCATAGCCGATCTCCTCGTGGATGCTTCCCATCGTACACAGGTCTTGGTCACCACGCACTCGCCTATTTTGCTGGATGCACTATCTGATCATCCAACGAGTCTCTTGATCTGCTCCAGGTCAAGTGCAGGATCGGATATTGAAAGACTTAACACTCAATTCGTAACCTCCCTGCTGGAAGATCACAGTCTCGGTGAACTGTGGAGTTTGGGTGAACTGGGAGGAAACCGGTGGTGAAAGTCAGACTCTATATAAAAGGCGGTGACCGAAGCAAAGGAAAGGGACAGGAGCAGACTAACCGAAGATTCCGTAAAGCTTGGAGCAACTTCCTCAAGGCAAGCGGACCACCGAACTCATCCATGGTGATTCCTGAAGGAGGAATTGGCAGACGTTTATCAAGTTATGGCAGCTCCAATTAATGGTAAAGTCAATGATATTCCCTTCTGAGCTCACTATTCCAGCAGACCAACGGACCCTCTGCCATTGACGTAACTCGTTGCGGTTAAAGTCTGTCAGGGGTTATTTGGAGGGGATTGACCGCTCGGGCCCATTGTCCTGGCATCCTGGGCCCCAACGCACGCTCTGGCCATAAGCTCCAAGAACACCGGCATACCCCTTGTGAGATCGACAATGGCCTTACGCAAACAGGGTCTTCATGGTGCCCACGGATTGCCGGAAGCCATCGGCAAAACTGCCGCCATCCGGTTTGTATATGCTTTCCAGGGATATGGCGCCGTCATAGCTATCTTCCGCCAAGGCAGCCGCCATGTCAGCCAGAAAGGGTCCCATATCCCCCTGGCCCAGGGGACGGCAGGATACACGCCCCAGGTCCGGCCGGACCTGGGCATCCTTGATATGGATATGGCCCAGATAGCCATCCCGCAGCTGCCGGTAGCCATCCGGATATGCGGGTTCCCCCGCATAGAGGCAGTTGCAGGGATCCCACAGAACCTTCAACCCTTCCGGCCGCCCCAGATCGTCAAGCAGCCTGCGGCCCATGGCCGCGGAGTTCACCATGCCCGTATTGCCGGTTTCCACGACCAGCGTCTGTTTCCGGTCATCGGCCAGCTGCACGGCGGGCTCCATAAGGGTCAATAAACAGTCCCAGGCCCCTGTGGATACCACCCATTCCTCCGCCCCGTGATCCCCAAACAGGATCATCTCCTTGCGAAAGCTCATGATGCGTACCAGTGGCGCCTGCAGCCGCTGGGCCAAATCGATGCATCGCGCCAGGCCGGCCAGGTGGGCGCGCATTTCGGGTCCATCCCGTGCCGTATCCATAACAGGCAGTCCGCTGAATACATGCCGGGAAATACAGGACACACCGATCTCCTGATCTGCCAGCAGGCGGGCCGTGGCCTCCATCTGGGCTTCGGTCAGATCTCCTACTTCCGTCTGGCCAATATACTGCAGTTCCACCTCCGTCAGCCCCGCCTCCTGTGTGACGGCCAGCGCGGTGGCCAGGTCCCGGCTGATTCCATCTGCAATGACTCCCAGTCGGGCCATTTCAATCCACCTCTGTCCCGGCAATTTGTTCCAGCAGCTTGACTACCGCCCAGTTGTCCTCGCCCGGAAAGGAGGAAATTCCGGCCTGGAAGAGTTCCATGGCGGTGGACGTGGCAAACAGGCTTACGCCTTCCTGGCGGGCCAGATCCATGGTGATGGTCAAATCCTTGTAGATCGTGGCCATGTTGCTGCCGGTATCCACGAACTGGCGGCCCCGGACCTTTTCAATACACCCCATGATCAGCGGTGACCCGACATGGCTCGCCCCAAATACCTCCTCCATCACCGCCCCCGATATACCGGCCTTGCTGCCCAAAACCAGCGCTTCAAATACCGCTATAAAGGTGGTGCCGATCAGGGCCTGCAGGGCAGCCTTGACCGTCTGGCCCTGACCCACTTCGGATCCCACATGCATGATCTTGCCGCCCACCGCATCAAAGACGTCCCGGTGGGCCTCCAGCACCGTCTTGTCCCCGGCCACCATCATGGCCAGCGTGCCGGACGCAGCGCCTGGCTGACCACCACTGACCGGGCTGTCCAGCACCCGCACACCCGCGGCGGTACACACCTCAGTCACCTGTCTCGCTTCGGCAGGTTTGATGGTCGCGCTGATCACCACCGTGGAGCCTGGCTTCATTCCGGCCAGCACCCCCTGGTCGCCCTGCAGCGCGTCCAGGACCTGGCGTCCGTTGAGGACCATAACAAAGAGCACGTCTGCGGCGGCTCCTGCCTCCCGCCCGGACTGCGCGGCGTGGCCCCCGAGGTTCGACAGCATCTGGCGCCGTTCGGCGCGCAGATCGAAGCCGGTCACGGCAAAGCCGGCCCGGTATAGGTTGCGGGCCATGCCCCATCCCATATCTCCCAGGCCAATAACTCCCACACGCTTCATGCCAACTTTCTCCCTGGAATGCCATAAATCGCCGTCAGGGCCAGAAAGGACCGGCCACCGGGGTAGCAGGGGATGGCCGGCACCCTACGTGACCGGCGGTGCCGGCACCGTATCCGGCTCTGGGACCATGGACAGATCGGTTTGGTCTTTCGGGGAGGAAGGGGTTCCGGCATCCCCTTCGTCTTCGGAACGGGATGGGTCCTCCTTGTGGACCTGAATGGAAATGTCGTACTCGCGCAGGGGCAGGTTGGATCGGGTCTCCGGAAAGGTTACGGGGTAGTCCATGAGTTTGGCAAAGACATACGTGCCCAGGACCCGGACACTCCCCATCAGGGGCGCCGCCAGAAAGGCCCCCATCACGCCATTGGACAGATACCCCACCGTCACCCCGCAGATCACCAGGATGGGATGAATGTTGACAAAGCGGCCAATCAGGCGCGGCACAATGGTGTTGTTTTCCAGTTGCTGCATCACGAAGTAGGCGCCGATGATCACCACGCCGAATACCACATGATTCATCTCGGGAAACGTGGTGCTGCCGGTGGTGAGGCCCACCAGTACTGCAGGCACCACGGCAATGATGGGACCCAGATTGGGAATGATTTCCAGGGCACCGGCAATCAGGGACAGGATTAACGCACCCTGTACGCCCAGTATTGACAATATGATGTAGGCCAGGATGCCCACCGTCAGGGACAGAATGACCTGTCCCCAGAAAAAGGCGTGCCACAGATTGCCAATGCACCGGATGAGACTGACCCATTCCGACTGGTAACGGGACGGGAAATTGCCCACGACAAACTCCCGAATCCGCGGCGCATCCTTGGTCAGGTACAGGCTGACCACAAAGATGAACAGGATGGAAAGCAGAATGGATACGCCTGTGTTGATAACGCCCAGGCCAAAGTCCAGGGTGCCCCGGAACAGATTGGAGGAGGAACCCTCCGAGGACGCAAAGGCCGTGTCGAAGGTATTGAGGATTTCCTGCAGGGTGGGCAATACTTCGACGGAGGTACCGCTGAACCAGGGTTCCACCACCGACTTCACCGCCGACAGATCCAGCGGTACATCAAACAGCATGATGGTATCCGGAATCTGGTTGTTCTGGTCCCGCAGGGAATCGAGGAAATTCGCCCCGATCCGGAGTACCGTCTGGTATTGCTGATCAATGATCGGGACCATGGCATAGGTACCCAGAATCAGGCCCGCCAGCAACAGCAGGTAGACGACGAAGGTCACCACGCCGCGCGGGAGACGGATACCACAGGCAAAGTTGACCACCGGATTCAGAATGTAGGACAGCAGTCCCGCCGCGATCATCAGGGGCAGCACGCGGCGGGCCAGCCACAGCAAAAATATGAACAGGATCAGGATCAGAATCAGGATACCGCGCTTGAACTGGGTATCCCAGCGCGAGCCTGACTCCGGTTGCGGGACGGGAAAATCCACCGTTGATCCGTGGGTACTCTCTGGGTAATCCTTTCGGGTCGGGACAGCTGGACACAGGAGTCACCGAGCGGCGCCTGCAGTGTTGTCTTGGATGGTTCGGAGCCAGCGTGTCAGCGGTCTGACTAGTATATGCCACAATGCCGGAATCCGGACAACGCGTTGGGGATGGCCGGCCTTACACGGCCGGACGCGTCATCCGCTTGCTGTTGGCCTTCGCCGCCCGATGGACCCGGTAGTCCAGTTCTGCGTTCATATAGTGCTTGAGCCAGTCGTAGAACTGGGCCCGGTCCTGACGGGTCAGGACGGCGTTCCGGTCGGCCAGGGCCAGGGCGGAAGGATAGTGGAAGTCTCCATAGATGCACTGGGCCCGGACGACGTTCAGCACTTCCTCCAGCCTGCCCGCTTCATAGACCCACATGGGCACTTCAATCCGGGTGGGATGCGACTGGCGATCCGTACGCATATAGACGAAGCCCACGTCGGCATAATAGAAGGAGGCTGGCTGCTCCCGGCTGACGGCGTCCTTGCGGGCACATTGCAGGAAGGGGGTCCTGTCCCCCCAGTGGGGCAGCAGGCCATGCAACAGGGCGGCATCGGTCATCGGCGTTTCCAGCAGTCCGGGTTCCAGGATGTCCAGCATATGGGTCAAGTCCCGGCTGTAGCTGGTATCCACATAGCCCACGATGGGCGTCTGGCCGGCACGGCTGGCCGCCAGCATGGCTTGCACGGTATCCAGATGGACCCGGGCATTGTCCGGATCCAGATGCTGGATGTAGGACACGATAAAGGTATTGTCGAAGAAGCAGACGGGGATATGGTCCAGTTCCTGCGCGAGTTCCAGCAGTTTTGCGCATTCGCGCACGAAACGCTGCTGGGCAATCTGCTGGCCGAAGCCCAGTTCCTGATCCTGCCGGGCGGCATCCACCGTCAGGCCTTCCGGCAAAATCAGGGCGAACTCCTGGGCTTCGGCAAATTTGCGGGCCAGGGGATCGTTGTAGTAATAGCCGATCTGCACGGCGCCGATCAGCATGGACATCCCCCTCTCGGGAGGCAGCTGGCTGCCGTCCACCGCCACAACGGCCTGATCCTTGAGTTGATCATGGGCCCAGGCCTGGGCCTCCTTGCGCGAAGCCCACGTCTGGTCAAAAGACACACAAAATCCGGCGTGCTTATCCACATCCGGTGTGGTGCGCGCTCCGGTCCAGGGATCCTCCCCTGCCTCCAGCTGCGCCTGGGTCTCTGCATGCTGCAAGGCCTGAAGTCTCTGCCACACATCCCGGATGCGGGACGCCCTGTCCTCCCTGGCGGCCAGATTTGCCTGCAGCTGGGGCGTGGATTGCGTGAACGCTTGCCATACTTGTACCCTGTTCAGCACTGTGGATCTCCTTGCAAGGTCGTGTTTCTGATCTGCCGTGTCCGATTATAGACCATACATGCGTTTTCCGGCAGGTATGCGCACCGATCATGCCTGAACCTGGATCGTGGCCTATAATATCTCCACTGCTGGCCAGAAGCCAGTACGACTTTCCCCCGACTTCCTGATTGCCGTGAACGTTTGCCGGGTCCTGCGGGTTTTGTGGACCGACAGAAGGAATCCCCTCCAGGCCGGCATCCTGGCGCTGTGTTGCCTGATGGGCCTGGCGGCCTGCACCAGTCCCGAAACCGAAGTGGTGGATGTCTACTCCCAGGCTCTGCTCCCTGAATTTGCCTCACTGCCCACCGATCTCGGCCATCTGCCCCGCTACCAGATGGAGGTATGGTTTCAGCCACACCGCAATCACCTGGAAGGACGTCTGCAAGTCTCCGGCATCAACACTTCGGCCGATACCTGGCAGCAACTGGTGTTTCGGCTCTACCCCAACCTGTATCACTATGGGGGCCGCATGGTGATCAAGAAGGGGGCCCTGGCGGATGGCTCTCTCGTCCCCTTTCGGCTGGAAGCCAGCGACACGGCAGCCGTCTTCCTGCTGGCCCAGGAACACTGGATCGGTCCCAACGAGCCCTTTACCTTTCATCTGCAGTGGAGTCTGGATCTGCCGGTGCTGCCCAACGTATCCAGTGTCTATGTGCGCTTTGGCCAGATGCTGGGCTTTCATTCCGTTCCGCTTTTCTATCCATCGCTGGCATCCTACCTGCCCGGCCATCCACCCGCCCTGGGACACTGGTGGCTGGAAGAGGCGCCCGCGCAGGGAGACATCGCCTTCAATCAGGCTTCCTTCTTTGATGTATCACTCTTCATGCCGCCGGATTATCCCCCGGTCACCAGCGGCGTGCTGATCTCCCGGCAGGCCGCCGCCCACACCTGTCCCCACCAGATGCCCTGGGTGGACTGCACCGTGGAACAGCAGGCGCAGTGTGTGGAGATACGTTCGGAACAGGAGTGTCGGAAACGGACGCTGGAGCGCTACCGGTACGTGACGGGTCCGATTCGTGAATTTGCCTTGATTACCCATCCCGATTACGAAAGCGTGGAATTCGATGTCAACGGCGTTCTGGTCACGAGCTATTGGGTACCGGCCTATGCCCAGTCCGGCCTGCCTGCCCGGGACTATGCGGTCGCTGCCCTGCGCACCTATACCAGAACTTTCGGTCCCTACCCCTACCGTACCCTGAATATAGCCATGGCTCCCCTGGCCAATGGTTCCATGGAATACCCCCAGCTGAATCTGATTGGTTTGCAGCTATACCGGGACTTTGAAGCCAATCTGGAAACCCAGATCGCTTTCGCTGTGGCCCACCAGTGGTGGTACCAGCTCGTACACAACGATCCGGTGAACGAGCCGTGGCTGGACGAAGCCCTGAGTACCCTGTCAACGCTGATCTACCTGGAACAGCTGTATGGAGAGGAGTACGCCGAGATCTTCCGGATCCAGGAATGGGAGATTCCGGTCGCCTATTTGCAGGAGCGGAATCGGGATGCGGCCATCGATTTGCGGGTAGACGAGTACCCTACCATCCAGGACTTCCAGATCATGGTGTATCGCAAGGGCGCCCTGTTTTTTTACCACCTGCGCGAAGCCATGTCGCACCAGGCTTTTCGTCTCAAGCTGAGTGAAATCATGGCCGAACATCGCTTTGGTCTGATAGACTCGGATCTGCTATTGACCTACTTTTGGGATGCCAGCCCCTCTGCCATGATCCTGATCCAGACCGAATATCTGGATGCACGCCACCAGCGCTGAGAGCAAGAGCCGCCAGCTCCCCTCTTCACGTTCCATTGTTCCTCACGCCCGCCGCTCCCATGAACACACGCCACGAACTTTCTTCCAATCTCTACGGTGATCTGGTGGTCTTCGGAGGCACCGCCAACCAGCCTCTCACCCGCTCCGTGTGCCTGGCCCTGGGACTGCAGCCGTCGCAAGCCACGGTCCATCAGTTTGCCAACTCCAATACGTTCGTACAACTGCAGCACAGCGTACGGGGCAAGGATGTATTCCTGATCCAGCCGACTGCCGCGCCCACCAACGACAACCTGATGGAACTGTTGATCTTTATTGAGACGTTGCGCCGTGACAGCGCAGGCCGCATTACGGCGGTCCTGCCCTATTATGGCTATGGGCGCACCGACAAGAAGGATTTGCCCCGTTCGCCCATCACGGCCCGGCTGGTCGCGGATCTGATCGTCACAGCCGGCGCGGATCGCATCCTGACCGTGGATTTGCATGCCGGGCAGATCATGGGCTTTTTCTCGGTACCGGTGGACGAAATTTCGGCCATCCTACCCTTCGCCCAGTATTTCCAGTCCCTGGGTCTGGACCTGGCGCGCACCTCGGTCGTGTCACCTGACATCGGCGCGGTGCGCCGGGCCCGCAATCTGGCGGAAAAACTGGACCTGCCCCTCGCGGTCATTGAAAAACGGCGCCAGGCCGACGGCCTGGACATGCTGAACATCATCGGCAACGTCAAGGACCATGATGTCATCGTCGTGGATGACGAGATTGACACGGGCGGCACCATTACGGAAGCCGCGACCTTTCTCAAGGAGCAGGGTCAGGCCCGGACCCTGTATGCCGCCGTGACGCATCCGGTCTTCAGCCATCCCGCCACCGCCAAGCTCGCCGCCAGTCCCTACAAGCGGGTGATCGTCACAGACACCCTGGTCATTCCGCCCGAGAAAATGTGTCACAAGATCGAAGTGATCAATTTGGGTCATATTCTGGCCGGGGTCATTTCGCGCATTCACAAGGGACACAGCGTGGGAGAATTTCTGAATTACTGATCCAGGTCTGACTGGCAACCACCGGATCGGTATTTGCTGCCTGAATGCCTCTGTTGCCCTTCTCCATTCTTGCAGGACCCCGTCATGTTGCGTCAAGTATATAGTCGCCTGTTCGGTACGGCAGATGAACGTGTTCTGCGTCGCCTTCAGCCTCTGGTAGAAGCTATCAATGCCCGGGAAGCGGAAGTCGCACAGCTCCGTGTGGCGGATCTGCGGGCCCAAACCGAACACTTCCGCCAGCAGATTCGGGCAGGAAACGGCCCAGGAACAGACAGAGTTGGAAGCCGCGGCCCGTGCCCATGCCCTGGCCGAACCACATCAGGTCGCCGCCACCCAGTATGCCTGGAAACAGGCCCAGGAGCAGTTGCGCAAGGCAGAAAATGGCATTCTGGACGAATTGCGGGTGGACGCCTTTGCGTCGGTGCGGGAAGCCTGCAAGCGTACGCTGGGCAAGCGCCACTACGATGTCCAGCTGCTGGGCGGCATGGTGCTGCATCAGGGATCCATTGCGGAGATGAAAACCGGCGAAGGCAAGACCTTTGTCGCCACCCTCGCGCTTTATCTGAATGCCCTGGCCGGACGGGGCGCGCATCTGGTTACGCCCAACGATTACCTGTCGAAGGTGGGCCTGCAGCTGATGGGACCCATCTATCACCTGCTGGGGGTATCCGCGGCCGTGATCCAGAACCAGGGCGATGCCCAGGATCAGGGCAGCTTCATCTTTGATCCCGCTCATGCCACTACAGACGACCGCTATCAGGCCCTGCGACCCATTTCCCGGCAGGAAGCCTATGCGGCTGACATTACCTACGGCACCAACAACGAGTTCGGCTTCGATTACCTGCGTGACAATATGGCCCGGACCGTGCAGGGCAAGGTGCAACGCCCCCTGCACTATGCCATTGTCGATGAGGTAGACAACATTCTGATCGATGAGGCCCGGACACCCCTCATCATTTCCGGGGTGGCCCGGGAAAGCTCCAGCCTGTACCAGAAATTTGCGGCCCTGGTGCGACCCCTGGAACAGGACCAGGATTATACGGTGGCGGAAAAGGAACGTACCGTCACCCTGACCGAAGCGGGTCTGGAACGCATGGAACGGGCTCTGGGCGTCAACAATCTGTACGGCAGCGAGCATGCCGAGATGCTGCCCTATCTGGACAATGCCCTGCGCGCCAGCGTCCTGTACAAGCGGGACATTCATTATCTGGTCCGGTCGGGACAGGTAGTGATCGTGGACGAGTTCACGGGCCGCATGATGGAGGGCCGGCGCTTTGGCGAGGGCCTGCACCAGGCCATTGAAGCCAAGGAAGGTGTCAAGGTACAGCAGGAATCCGTCACCCTGGCCAGCATTACCTTCCAGAATTACTTCCGCATGTATCCCAAACTGTCCGGCATGACCGGTACGGCCAAAACCGAGGAAGAGGAACTGGGCAGCATCTACGATCTGGATGTGGTATCCGTTCCTACCTACAAGCCGATCATCCGCGAGGATCATACCGATGTGGTCTATCGCAATCATGAAAGCAAGTTCAGGGATGTGGTGGCGGAAATCCGGGAATTCCACCAGCGGGGACAGCCTGTCCTCGTCGGTACCGTAGCCATCGAAACCAGTGAATTGCTGAGCAAGCTGTTGCGGCGTGCCCGGATTCCGCATGAAGTGCTCAATGCCAAGAATCATGAGCGGGAGGCGGTTATTATCGCCCAGGCGGGCCGGCGGGGTGCGGTCACGATTGCCACCAACATGGCGGGCCGCGGGGTAGACATTCTGCTGGGAGGAAACCCGGAAGGTCTGTCCCGGGAAGCCTTGCGCAAGCAACAATTCGATCTGCTGGACATTGCCCTGCAGGACTGGAATCATGCCCTGGAGTTGCTGGACGGAGGACAGGACCCGGTGCGCGAAGTGCGAGGAGACTGGGTCCCGGTTCTCAGTGCGGTGTATCACCAGGTGCAGCAGGAACGCCAGGAGGTGCGGGAACTGGGCGGTCTGCATGTCGTAGGTACGGAGCGGCATGAATCGCGCCGCATTGACAATCAGCTGCGCGGCCGCGCAGGTCGTTTGGGCGATCCGGGCAGCAGCCGCTTCTTCCTCAGCCTGGAAGACGATTTGCTGTTGCGTTTTGGTGGTGAGCGGCTGAATACCGTCATGACCCGGCTCAAGCTGGATGATGCGCCCATTGAAAGCAGCATGATCGACCGCGTGATCGAGAACGCTCAGATCAAGGTGGAAGGCTTCTATTTTGACAGCCGCAAGAGTGTCCTGCAGTACGACGAGGTGATGAACGAACAGCGCAACGCCATCTACCAGCAACGTCAGCGCATTCTGGAATCGAAAGCCATCATGTCCGTTATGCAAACGCTGATGGAGGAGGTCCTTTCCGACCTGGCAGATGACCTGTTCGGCGATCCGGATGAGGCGGACGAAGACATCATCCCCAACATTCTGACGCTGTTCCCTCCCCACAGTCTCCAGTTGCCGACCTCCATGCTGAACTTCATGGAGGTGGACGAGGATACGGTCATGGAGATGGATCAGGCCGTTGCCCAGTTAAGCCGTGCTGCCTCCGCCCTGATGCAATTCAAGCAGGAACAGCTGGGAGACAACGATCTTTTCGAAAATGTGATGCGTGACCTCATGCTGAATGTAATTGACAGCCTGTGGACACGTCATCTCACCGATCTGGATCATCTGCGCGAGGGCATTGGCCTGCGGGCTCTGGCCCAGATCCAGCCTATTGTGGCCTACCAGCAAGAGGCCTACCAGATGTTTAATCTCCTGCAAACCGACATTCGGGACCAGATTGTCCGCAATGCCCTGGGCCTGGAATTGCGACGGGTGGAATCATCTGTGCCCCTCTTCAACCACATTCAAATGAATCGGCAGACCACAGAGTCGGCATTGCAGCCTGTAAGAAAGACGAAGCGGGCCCTGGGACGCAACGCGCCATGCCATTGCGGCAGTGGTCGCAAGTACAAACACTGTTGCATGCGCAAGGATCCCGTCCCTGTCGGCTGACAGGGACCTGGGGATAACTGAGGGACAATCCGGGGATAACGAAGACCCCAACTGGGGATAACCGGGGGATAACTGGGGATTATTTTCGGATAACCAACGATAGGGCAGGGGCCAGTTATCCCCAGTTATCCCCAGTTATCCCCTTTGAAGTGCAAGTTATCCCCAGATTCAGGCCAGTTATCCCCAGAAATTATAGTAATGTTAATGCAGGCCGAACAGAATTTGCGACAGGAAAACTTTCCTGATTTAGCCTGAAAATCTATAATGCAAGCCACATTTCTGCCCGCAATCTCACACAGAGCCGATCGAAGTTATCCCCAGAAAACCCGTCCCCCTACTACTACTATGAATCTATATAGGGGAATATGACCCTATTGCTATACGATCATAGTAACAGAAGGGAAAAGCTGGGGATAACTCAAGCTTTTTCTGGTGTTCGCTACCCTAGCAAGACCTTCGCACCATGCCTTTATACGAGTTTGTCTGTCGTGATTGCACCTTTCAGTTTGAGCGCCTTATGTCCTTCACCCAGGAGCAAAGGCCGTCCTGTCCGGCGTGCCAGTCTGTGCATACCGTACGTCAGGTGAGCATGCCTTCCATTCACTTCAAGGGAAGCGGGTTTTACCAAACGGATGCCCGCGCCGATGAAGACAAGAAGGAAAAGGCTGCAGACACAGACAGCAATACGGATACCGGAGAAAACAAGGATCAGAAGTCCACAGAGGCTGCCAGCGAGAACGGGGAAACGAAATCCGCAAAGGAAGACAAGTCACCTTCGAAAACCTCATCTGCATCCCGGAAGAAGAGGCCTGAAGCTGCCTGACCGGAGACGCCGGTTTGAGGACTGCCCCGGGGTAACCCGGTCCTGGGGAAACAGATGAAGGGATCCCTGGTGTGAATCCGTTCCCGTTGGACTGGGTCAGGATGTTGCTTCCGGCTTCAGTCCTGCACCCGGCTTCCCATGCCTGAAGGCTCAACATCGCCAGCGGCAACAGGTCCTGCCACCGCTGCCGGACTCCCCCAGGGACTGTCCCTGTCTTCCCTGCTGGGTGCAGTTTCCCTGGTGGTTGTGTTCTTTATCCTGAGCCGCGTGACAGGCATCCTGCGCGATATCATCATTCTGGCTGAGTTCAACCTGTCAGGCCAGCTGGATGCGTACCAGGCCGCGTTCCGCATTCCGGATATGATCTTTGAGGTGATTGCCGGAGGGGCCCTGGGGAGTGCCTACCTGCCAGCTTTTACCCGCACGCTGCATCGCGAAGGATCGCGCGCGGCCTGGCACCTGTTCAGCCAAGTCCTGAATGCGGTAACCCTGATCGTATCGGTACTGGTTATCACCAGCATTCTGCTGGCACCCTGGCTGGTACGGACTGTCGTCGCCCCCGGCTTTGACCCGGAACAGCAACGACTGGTGGCCCATCTCATGCGCTGGTTGCTGCTGGGTACACTGGTCTATGGTGCCAGTGGCCTGTGCATGGCTTCTCTCAATACCTATCAGCATTTTGCGTTTCCGGCCCTGGCACCGGCCATCCGCAACCTGGCCATTATTGCCGGGGCCCTGGTCCTGGTTCCCCACTGGGGCATATACGGCCTGGTGGCCGGTGCCATTGCCGGGTCTGTACTGCATCTTGCCGTGCAGATCCCTATCCTGGTGCGAAAGCAATACCAGTTTCGCTACCAACTGGCGCTGGATTGGGGGCATAAGGGTCTGCGCCGTGTCACCGTGCTGTTGCTGCCGCGCATGGCAGGCCTGGTATTCGTACACTTGAACTTCATTGTGAACACGAATCTGGTAAGCCAACTGGCGCCGGGCAGCGTCAGTGCCCTGGAATACGGGTTTCGGCTCATGCTGTTGCCCGTGGGTCTGTTCGCCCAGTCCCTGGCCATCGTGGTGTTTCCTTCCTTCGCGTCCCAGGCGGAACGACGGGCGTATGAAGAGATGGAGCAAACGTTCCGGCGCATGATACGACTGATCCTGTTTTTGGCCTTGCCGTCGGCCGTCGGCATGTTTCTGCTCCGCATTCCCCTGATTGAGGTGCTGTACCAGCGAGGCTCCTTTACGGCTGACAGCACGATGAGCGTGGCCTATGCCCTGCAGTTTTTCCTGCCTGGCCTCACTGCCTATGCCGTTGTGGAAGTGGCCGTACGTGCCTTTTATGCGTTGCATGACACGCGCACTCCGGTCATCGTCGGGATTTTGGTGGTCTTGCTGAATATTGGACTGAGTATCTGGTGGGTCCGCTACCTGGGTTTTGGCGGGCCCGCCCTGGCCAACAGTGTGGCCATCACGATCGAAATGATTCTTCTCTTGTGGTGGCTCAGGCGGCGGCTGCCATCCCTGAGTTGGTTGCGCCTGCTCCGGGAAACGGAATACGCGTTTGTGTCTACCCTGGGTATGGGCAGTGCTGTCTGGTTTTCCCTGGCTTGGCTGGAGAAGGCTTCCTGGATGCCCGGCGGGGTGACAGCCAGCTACCTGCAGCTGGTTGCCGGAATTCTCGTTGCCCTTGTCTCCTATGTCACCCTGAACTATCTGTTCGGCAACTGGAATTGGCTTTTTGCCCAACGTCAGGCGTCACATGTTGCCTGATGTGGATCGGGAAGATGTGGCGGCACGGACCGGTCAGGATTTGCCAGCCTATGGGGATCGCAGTCGTTGCAGTTGCGTGTCCGCATCCTGGAGGGCCACGGTAAGCTGCCACCTCTCCCGGGCGCCATATGAAGTCTGGACAGCCATTTCGGCGGCCTGTATCAGGGCGTGCCGGGCAACCGTGGTAGTTACAGCTCCGGTGCGATGACGATAGTAGATCCGTTGGGCCAGGGTGAGGGTTTGCACAGGATCAGGATGGGCCCGCCGGCTGAGTGATACCAGCTGTTGCAGATCCTGGTCCAGACGTTGCAGGTCGTGCCGTGTCTGCCGGTGGACATGCAGTCCCTTCCAGTGATTCCGGGTCAGCCAGTGGGTTTCGGGCATCTGGCGGGTTATCCCATATCCCAACAGACTGACAAGAAGCCACAGCAGGGCCACCCCGCCGACAATCCAGTCACGGACTTCCAGGCGGGATACAGCAAACTCAATCCGCATGGGCCGAAAAACGGTCCTTGGCCATTCAGCCGGAGGTCATGCGTACGCGGGACGAAGCGGTCCGCACCAGTGTGACCGCCGGAGACAGGGCAAAGAAAACGTGTATGGTGGTGGTGCCCTGCAATGTCACAGTCTGGCAGGCGTCGTGACACGTGACTTGCGTCAGGGATGGCGCATGTTGGGCGTCCGCCAGGGGAACAGTGGCCTGATCAAAGCGCTGGCCGGCTACGCGGCGCAGGCACGGCAGGTCCAGCGTTGCCACACCCGACTGGCTGAAGGATTTCAGATCGAGACAGGTATTGGCCGCATCCTGGGCCGCGGTGGCCAGGGACTGCTCCAGGTGGCTGGCCACACGAAAGTACTCAGGTACATCCACGGACAGACTGGCCAGGGGCAGAAGCACCGCCAGAATCACGACCGCATTCCAGACCAGGCTGCCCTGTGTGTCCCTGTACCATGCCGGGCTCACGAGATCGCCGTCCTTCCTTGTGGCTGGTGGTGGGACACCGGCAGAGGGACATGGTGAGAGGCGCCTCCACCATGTCCCTCTGCCGGCTGGCGCAGAAACATCACCATGACCGGTGTCATTCCCTTGCTCACTTGTTGATCTGGGTGGCAATGGCAGAAACCTTGGTCTTGATATTGCTCCCCAGCGTTGTCCAGGCCGTCATGGCCGTGGCCACGATGGCCGCCAGAATCAGGCCCCGTTCGATCATGTCGGCCTCAGTTCCCAACAGAAAATCACGCATCTTGTTTTCTCCTGCATTTTGGAATACACATATAAATATTGTATATCAGTTCTTTATTTTAGTCAATATCTGACAGATCCCAGGTGTGCGTTTGGGTTTGCCACAGGCAGCGGCATGATGGCTGCAGGCAGGATGTCAGGGAACAGGGATCGAGGCGGTTCCCCATGAGTCGATTTCCGCCTGATTTCGCATTGGAGGCCGGAATCAACTACAATATGGGCTATGTGAATTGCCTATTGCAAGTGTGGGACAGCGTTTTGGGTGCTGTCTTTATCTTAATTCCTGTATCAGGAGGGAACGTTATGACTCGTGAAAGACTCAGTCGTCGTGATTTCTTGCGGGTGTCCGGTTTTGCTGCGGGCTCCCTGGCGCTGGCAGCCTGCACTGTCGCCCCGGCTCCGGGAGCTACCGGGGCCGGACCGGAGACCATTACGCTGAACTTCTTCAATCGCGGCGGCGAATTCATCGCCGGTGTCATGGATCAGCAAATGTCACTGTATCGGGAAGCCAATCCGCATATTGAATTCGAAATCAATGCGGTAGCGGGCTATTCCCACCAGGAAGCCCTGCTGCTCATGATTTCCGCGGGTACGGGACCGGACTGCTGGTTTGATGCCAACCGCACGACCGGCATGCTCACCCGCAAGGGGGTGACCACCGATCTGGAACCCTACCTGGCCGCCGATCCCACGTTCAACGAAGACGACTATGTGGACAACGTCTGGATTGCCCAGACCTACGACGGCAAGCGCTGGGGCCTGCCCTGGGACAGTGGAGCCATGTGCCTGGGCTTCGACAAGGACATCTTTGACGCCGCGGGCATCGACTATCCCTCTTCCACGGAATGGATGACCTGGGATGACGTGCTGGAACTGGCCCTGCAGTTGACGGTGGACCTGGACGGCAACAAGCCCGGAGACGCCGGTTTCGATCCGGCCCGGGTCGCCCAGTACGGTTTCAAGCCGGGTCTGGGCCATGGTCGCTATACCTACCTCTGGGCCAACAATGCGGAAATCGTGGCCGGGGACGGCACCATGCCCATGGACAGCCCCGAGTTCATCGAGACCATGAACTGGCTGGCCGATCTGGGATTGAAGCACTTCGTCAGCCCATCGCCGGCCTATGAGGTTGCCACCCCGGTGGATATGCGCTCCAAGAATCTGGCCATGCAGCACATTGGCGCCTGGTCCATTGGCCGTATCAACGCGGCAGGCGTGAACTGGGGTACGGCTCAGGTTCCCTATAGCCAGACCAAGGTGTCCTATGGACACTACTCGCCCCTGTGCGTATTCTCCCGCAGCGAATTTCAGCAGGAAGCGTACGACTTTGTCGTCTGGTCCTGCTGCAGTTTCGAGGGACAGAAGATTTTGGTGGACCTGGGCATGCAACAGCCCATCCGCAAGGATCTGCGTGACCAGTTCCTGGCCAACGAAGAACCCCCGGATCGTGAGCATCGCCAGGTGTTCTACGATGCCTTCGAGAACCTGGAGACCTTCCGGTGGCCAGGAGACACCATTGGTTCCTACTTTGGTGGCTGGTACCAGCCGTTGCTGGATTACTGGGCTCCCTACAACGATCAGCTGTGGCTGGGGGAAGTCCGCTGGGAGGACATTGCCAGTGAGGTCCGCGCCGGATCCGAACAGATTCTCGCGACCGGCGAACTGGCCTAAAACTCTACTCTTTGTTGCAGCACTGACATCCGGTGCTGGCCCGGGCAGGACCATGACCCTGCCTGCGGGCCAGCGCCGGATCGTGCCAAGATGAAGTTGGCTATCCCGTGGCTGTCATCAACAAGCCCCGAGATGCTGCGGCATCCCTGCCGTTCTATCAGCGTCTCAGTTTTGAGGAATCGTTTTTCGGCTGGATCTTTATCCTTCCCGCCGTGCTGGGCCTGATTCTGTTCCAGCTGGGCCCGGTATTTGTCAGTCTGGGCCTTTCCTTTACCAAGTACGACATTATCAACCGCCCCCAGTGGCACGGGATTGAGAATTATGTCCGTCTGTTCAGCGACGATCTGTGGATCAAGTCCATTCAGGTTACGCTGAAATATGTGGTCATCTATGTTCCGTCTTCCCTGATATTTGCGTATGTCGTCGCTCTTCTCATGAGTGGCCGCATCCGCGGCATTGCCATATGGCGGACCATGTGGTATCTGCCTTCCATCGTGCCTTCGGTGGCGGCCGCTGCCGTTTGGCGCTGGGGCCTTCACCCGGAATTTGGCCCCATCAATTACCCCCTGAAAATCCTGGGATTGCCCGCTCCCCGCTGGTTGGCCGATCCAGACTGGATCGTGCCTTCCATTGTTTTCATCAGTCTGTGGGGCCTGGGCAATTCCGTACTCATTTTTCTGGCTTCCATTACCGGCGTGCCCCAGACCTTCTATGAGGCCGCGGAAGTGGACGGGGCAGGGCCCTGGCGCAAGTTTCGGGCCATTACCGTACCCCTTACCTCTTCCATCATCTTCTTCCAGTTGATCATCGCGGTCATCAACAGTTTTCAGGTCTTTACCTCCGCCTTCATCCTCTTCGGGTCCAATGCGGCTTCTTCCCCGGCTGGTCCCGGGAATGCCGCTCTCTTCTACATGCTTTACATGTACCGCAATGCCTTCGGGTATTTCCGCAATGGCTATGCCTCTGCCATGGCCTGGCTGTTGTTCCTGACCGTCGCTATCCTGACCTTTGTGCTTTTCCGGACACAGAATCGCTGGGTGTACTACGAAGCGGGAGACAATGCCACATGAACCAGGTTCGTTATCTGATCCTGGTGGGCGGTGGGGCCCTGATGCTGACGCCCTTTTTCTGGCTGATGTCCAGTTCCTTCAAGACGCCCGCCACCATCTACATATTTCCGCCCCAGTGGATTCCGGATCCCTTTGCCTGGCGCAATTACGTGGAAGTATTTGACGTCATCCCCGTCCTGCGCAATACCTTCAACACAATCTACATTACCGTCTTTGCCAGCATTGGTGTCATCCTGAGTTCGTCCATGGCGGCCTACGGGTTTGCCCGCCTGCGCTTCAAGGGGCGGGATCTCGTATTTTCCCTGCTCCTGTCCACAGTCATGCTGCCCTATGTGGTGACCATGATACCGGTATTCATCATGTTCTCGCGGCTGGGCTGGGTAGATTCCTTCAAGCCCCTGATTGTGCCTCACTGGTTTGGGGGTCCCATCACGATATTCATGCTGCGCCAGTTCTTTCGCACCATTCCCCTGGAACTGGAAGCGGCAGCCCGGATCGACGGTGCCAGCCGTCCCCGCATTTTTTTGCAGGTCATTCTCCCGCTGGCCCGTCCCGCCCTGGTGGTGACCTCCATCCTGGCGCTGGTGTTCAATTGGAATGGTTTCCTGGAACCTCTCATCTACCTGCGCAAACGGGAACTCTATACCCTGGCCCTCACGGTGAACGCCCTGAAGGAATTTGAGTCGGGTCTGGACTGGACCCATTACATGATGGTGGTTTCCACCATTATGGTCGTGCCCGTGATCATTCTCTACTTCCTGGCCCAGCGGGCATTCATTGAAGGCATAGTGCTGACAGGCCTGAAAGGCTGACACCGGCGTCGGGTGTTCAGACGCGCATCCCCCAAAATCAGGCATGTGACCTTTCCCACAAGGAGAAAACATGAAATCCTATGCCCGTTTTTCGCATATTGTGCTGCCCGATGACGCGCCGGAGCGGGTGCGCACCGCGGCCCGGGTTCTGGCCGAGGAGATCGCAGCGCGGACGCGGCATGCCCTGGTTCTCACCACACAGCCGGAAACCGATGCTTCCGGCTTTGTGCTCGGTACCACCTCCCATCCCGGTGCGCTGCCGCACCTGTGGCCGGATGCCGATCTGGAAATGGACTCCACCTCCCCGGATGCCTATCGCGTACGGTTGACAACCACGGAGGACCAGAATCACATCGGGATCCTGGGCAACAGTCCCCGGGCCGTGCTGTTCGGTGTGGGCCGTGTATTGCGCCAGATGCATATGACGACCACCACCTGGCAGGGACCCGCACACCTGGATCTGGATGCTACGCCTGCCTATCCCCTGATCGGGCACCAGCTGGGGTACCGGGACAAGACAAACTCCTACTGTGGCTGGGATGAAGCCCAGTTTGACCAGTATATTCGCGAACTGGCCCTGTTCGGCACCAATGCCATTGAGGTGCTGCCCCCGCGCACGGATGATCTGGACGAAAGCCCACACTTTCCCCTGCCCCATCTGGACATGATGGAAAAGCAGTCCCGGATCTGCGATGCGTATGGCCTCGATGTCTGGATCTGGCTTCCGGTCATGCTGGCGGACTACACCGACCCGGCGCAGGTGCAGGAGGAACGCGCCTTCTGGGCCAGTGTGCTGGCGCGCCTGCCACGGCTGAACCACATCTTCGTGCCGGGCGGCGATCCCGGCCACACGCCGGCCCCTGTGTTGCTGGACCTGCTGGCGAACCTGTCGGAAGTGGTGGCAGAACATCATCCGGGCGTCAAGATCTGGATCTCGCCGCAGGGCTTTACGTCGGACGATTTGGATTACTTCCTGACCTACCTGCGCGATCGCAGTCCGGACTGGATAGGGGGTGTCGTCCATGGTCCCTGGGTCAATATTCCCATGCCCCAGTTCCGGGCTATGGTGCCGGCGCCGTATCCTATCCGCAACTATCCGGACATTACCCACACGATCAGCTGCCAGTTTCCGGTTCCGGACTGGGACGTGGCTTTCGCCATGACCGTGGGGCGGGAGCCTGTGAACCCGCGTCCCGTGGATGAGGAACACTGCTTCCGCTTCAGCCAGCCCGGCACGATTGGGATGCTGACCTATTCGGAAGGGTGCAATGACGATGTCAACAAGATCATCTGGAGTGGCCTGTCCTGGCAGGACCAGCAGGATGTATTTGCCCTGCTGGTCGAGTATGCCCGGTTTTTCATCGATCCGGATATGGCACATGATTTCGCCCATGGCCTGCTGGCTCTGGAGCGGAACTGGCGCGGTCCCCTGGCGATCAATACCGGGGTGCAGATCACCCTGCGCCAGTTCCAGGCCATGGAACGAAAGTCTTCTCCTTTCCTGCGCCGCAACTGGCGTTT
>CAXXOQ010000017.1:0-9009 GCA_963664185.2 Caldilineaceae bacterium
TGATGACATGCATGGGGTCCAGGGGCCAGTAACTCGCATCCTGATGCCATGCCACTTTCTGTCCGGTGCGGGGCGGTTTGGCAATGTAGTCGGCGGCGAACAGCGCGATGTTGGGCCCCAGGATGGCTGCGGCGATATCCACAAGACGCGGGTCACTGACCAGCCGGATCCAGAAGGGATCTTCAGGCACCAGCCAATACCCCAATCGTTCCGGCGGCAATTCGGGGTGGCGGGCGATCAGCCAGTCTACATGCTGGTTGGCTTCCCGCACCAGGTCGGCATCCAGTACCTTGCGTACAATCGCATAGCCATCGCGTTCATAATCTTCTCCCAGCCCATCAAGGTTGGGGTATGTATATTCGACCATCAGGCCAACCTGTTCCTTTTGCGTGTGCAAGTCGGTGAAGTTTTGGAGGGGGCTGTAGATCGCTCTCCATGGCCGAAGGCCAGAACCGCCGCCCTTTGCCCTGGCCGCATGGTTGCCTTTGCGGGCAGACACCACATCCCGGCAACCCTGTGGTCGGGGACTGCATGCCCAAAGGAGCCGCATCCAGCCAGGGTCAACACGACACTTCACGTTGCTGTGCCCCAACCATGACCCTGATATTGTAACGCACAAGGACAATTCCTCAATTTCCGCTTTCCTGACGCGGCCAGAACCCTGCAGGGAGGCAACGGGCAAAGACAGAAGCGTCCCGCAAACCCCTTGGCCCTGCCGGGATCGACTCATCGACAAGCGTTGCACCCGGGCAGGGCCTGTCTGGCAGAGACATCGGCCATCATGCCGCAGGCCCAGGCCGACCCACGGCACACCACAGATGGTAGAATGCCCAGAGTCGACACATGCCTAACCATATATTCTTCCTTCGGGACAGGACAGCAGGAGCATGACATCTGGTTTGTTGTATGGACCTACGTATGCCGAGATGCGGGATGCGACGTTACTGGAGACGGAATTGCGGACACAAGCCGCAGGACTGCAGGTTTCGGCACCGCACCACTTTCTGAATCTCTACAATATTCGCTGGCATGATGCCGCAGGGCGGATCGATCCCCTGGTGATACCGAAGGAAATCTCGGGTGTTGATGCCCACATCGTAGTGCTGGATGGGGGGCGATTTCCTTCGGGCAGCATGAAGGTAGGACCTGCCTACGCCATGCTGATGGAGAAGGAAATCAGGGATGGGCTGCGTCCGGGACAAGCCCGGATTATCGGTCCCTCGACGGGCAATTTCGGCATTGGCACTGCCTTTGTCAGCCGCCTCAAGGGGTATGAAGCACGCATCGTCATGCCGGAAGGCATGAGCAGGGAACGCTATGAACTCATCCGGACCCATGGGGGTACGACGGACCTGACACCGGGTACCGAATCCGATGTGCTGCTCACGCTGGAACACACACGGGAACGCTATGGCCCGCGCGCGGACTGTGCCATTCTGGGACAGTTCGAGGACATGGCCAACTACCGCTTCCATCGTCATGTGACCGGCCGGGCCATTCAGGATGGCCTGGCCGAACTGGGTTTGGCACAGGCGGATGCCTTTGTGTCCGCACCGGGCAGTGCCGGCACGCTGGCGGCCGGAGATGCGCTCCGTACGCAGTGGCCGGATGTTGTGATCGCAGCGGTGGAACCGCAGGAATGCAGCACGCTCTTTGACGGGAGTGGGGGGCAGCACGTGATTGAGGGCATTGGGGATCAGATGGTCACGCTCATCCATAACGTCTTCGCGACCGATCTGGTGGTACGCGTGCCGGGAGCCCGAACTCTGCACGGCATGGAATTGCTGCGCACATCCCTTGACCGGCTGATGGCGGTGACAGGCATGCACGAGAAGGATGCCCGCAGGCTGCAGGGCCGGTTTGGTCCCAGTGGCATCTGCAATCTGCTGGGCGCGATCCGGGTGGCGAAATACCTTGGCTTTACGGCAGCGCATACCGTGGTAACGATCGCCACCGACAGCTATGATCGCTATGGCTCGGTCAGCCAGGCCTTGGCTGCGGAGCTTGGCCGGGAACCCAATCGGAATGACTTGCGTGCGTGGCATGAAGCTATTCTGAATCTGGAAAAGGAAGTCGATGTGCTGTCCCTGCACGATCCGGGACAGCACAAGCGTCTCCACGCGATGAAGAAAACTGCCTGGACCCACCTGGGGGTGGCACCTGCATACATTGACCGGATGCAGGATGCCACTTTCTGGGAGGAGGCCTACGTCCAGATTCCCGCTCTGGATCAACGGTGGCAGGAACTGCGCGCTGTGCCGCATCCAGGGCTGGATGGGCCTGGTAGCCAGTATGAGGCCCAATAGGCTCTGCCCAGGGTTGGTTGCCTGGGGCATTCGCGTTTGTGCGCGGCAAGTGGTATCTGACTCCGCGCGCCACGAAAGGGTGCAGGCCCCTTCCGCGTAGTGGTACTTCCGGGAGATGCCAAAGTTCTGCCGGTGTCGGCGGCAGAGCCTGGTGAAGAAGCCCTCAAGGGCGTTGCCCCGGGAAAGGGAGGGCGGGAACAGGGCAGAACAGACTGACAGACTGGCCACCGCGGCGTCGGTCCGTACCATTTCCCATATCATTTGGGCCATGTAAATGCTGCACTGGAACAGCGCAGGTTGGCGTACAGCCGCCTGTTTTCCCTATGATCCCGTGCCTCCACCGGTGGAACACGCTTAGCCGATTCTGTCCCCGACTTCCACTCCCTCATGATCTTGCAGATCTGACCGGTGTGTTGCCCACCATTTTGCCAGGTCATTCAGATCACGGAAGGTCAGGGTGGGACGGACGGGCAGACGGGCCAGAAAGTTCTCCATGGCCGCGGCGGTGGCCGGTCCGTGCATTTCCCGGACATACGCCATTTGGGTCTTGTGGATACCGCGCTGTTCTCCACGCCGCTCCATCGTAGGCTAGCGTATAGCCACCTGTTCTCCCCTCGGGAGCTTCCTCTGGCGCCGCCATCGGTGGGACACACTTAGCCGGTTCCATCCCCGGCTTCTACTTCCTCATGATCTTGCAGGTCTGACCGGTGCGCTGCCCACCATGCCGCCAGATCCCTGTCATTTTTCCAGGTTGCCGCCAGGTCATTCAGATCGCGGAAAGTCAGGGCGGGACGGACGGCCAGACGGGCCAGAAAGTTCTCTATGGCCGCCGCGGCATCCGGTCCGTGCATTTCCCGGACATACGCCATTTGGGTCTTGTGGATGCCACGCTGTTCCAGCGTAGGATAGCGTATAGCTACCCTGTTCTCCTATCATGATTAGTTCCTCCGGAGAGATTGTATCAGAAATTGTCCAGGGGGGATCGGCAGGTGCCCAACGCCGAACGGATGTGGCTGCGAAACGGGTCAGGCTGGCCTGTAACGACTGTGCCTGGGCCGGACCATACAGGGATGCGATGTCCCCGTGTGCCGGCAAATTCCGAATGCGGGATGCCAACACCCCCAAGGCATCGTTGGGTGCTGTCAGGGCCCTTTCCATATCAAAGATCAACCGCAGGGTCTCATGGGTTGGAATGTCTTCTTCTGCTATGTGATGCATGTCAAACACCACCATGTCCAGGGGATAGTCCCCCATCCGGCTATGTAGGGCCGGATGAAACAGGTCGCGCCAGTCCGGCTCCCGCCAGCGGGCCTGGCCCCTGTACAGAAGGATCATAAGCGGGTAAGGCACATATCCGGTGACCGGCTGGGTGGTGCCTGTGGCCAGGCAGTTCAGCACCAGGCCCGCAGCGTAGTGCAGACTGCGCTAGGGAAAGTGGGTTTCATTCAGGGATTGCACTTCGTGGGTCAACACGATACAGGGTCCGCGGCCTGTTTCAAACCACCAGACGGAGTCACTTTCCTGCCGCTGATCTTCAGCGGGATCTCCCCCTCTGTCGCCCACAAACCGGGTCGAAAAAGGACGCAGGGACTGGGGTCCAAATCCCCCCCGTCCTGAGTCTGGCAGATCCAGGTGGCCCAGGCGTGCCGACCCTACGCTGCAAGTCAGGACAATGTCTGGTGCCTTGGGCCGGTCAGAGGCGTAGCCTGGACCTTTGCTGCCAGGGATCAGCGGCCGGCTTCCCGGGAGTGGAATGTCGTTGCGCCAGCTTGGCCCTCTGGTGCTTGTGTTTCTCCATGGCGTGCCCTTGTGGTCCCAGGTACAATTGCTGGCCCCAGACCAGTGAACGCATGCGGCATCCTGCCGGACATAGACTCCGCTGTCCCGCCGATCTTGCGGCGAGGATCAGGAGTCAGCCAACGGGTTGGGGTTCCGCTTGCAGATAGGCAATTGTCATGGGACCATCCGGCATAACGCCGACGCGGGGAGGTCGAGGACCCTGATGGGTGTGACAGAGGGTGGATACCAGTTCAGACACATCAGGGCAGGGAGACAGCAAAGCGTGCCGGATCTGTGTTTCCGCCAGCCGATGGCTGTAGAAGTACACGTTCGCCTTCAGCTGGATTTGGGCCTGGATCTGGACCTGCCACTGATCATGTTCCTCAAAGCCCGCCTGGTGCAACATGGCCAGAATGCCTTCCGGGGATCCTCCCCGCTGCAGCAGC
This sequence comes from Caldilineaceae bacterium, assembly GCA_963664185.2. Taxonomy (GTDB): domain Bacteria; phylum Chloroflexota; class Anaerolineae; order Caldilineales; family Caldilineaceae; genus Bin34. Next base: position 4,532 of record CAXXOQ010000017.1, read on the forward strand.
TCGGCGTATTTCCCGTGATCGGGAATCCCGTCTGCGCATTCGGCGGCCATGATAATGGCACCGCCCTGGCGCACAATCTGGCTGGCGGCGCTCATGCCCTTGACAGATTGATAGAGATTCTGATCCAGGGGATAACCGCTGTTGCAGGCAATGACCAGATCATAGGGTTCGGTGACCGCCACCATGGAATGGTCGCGGACAAAGCGGCAGCCCGCCGCATGCGCGCCGATGAGGTCACCGGCAAAGACACCGGTGATTTCCTTGCGCGCGTTCATGGTAACGTTCAGCAGAAAGGTATCTGCCAGTTTCAGGGCCACTTCCCGCATCTCCTCCCAGATGGGGTTGCCTTCCAGATTGCCCCAGGTAGCCTTGGGATGTGCGATCATATCGCGGCTGTGGTTGGACAGGACACTTTCGAAACCGGCCAGGGAAGGCAATACACCCTTGGGGCCCCCGCTAAACCCGGCAAAGAAATGAGGCTCAATGAAACCGGTCAGAATGCGCAAATCGGATTCCACCAGCAGGCGGTGCACCCGTACAGGATGCCCCAGGGAGGTTGTACCCAAATCTACCAGCAGGGAGTCATCGAAGGCGTCATGTTGCAGGCAAGAGAAGTGGGAATACACCCAGTCTCCCAGCATGGCGCGCAGTTCGGATTCCGTTTGCGGCCGATGTGTACCGAGTGCATTGATCAGCGTGATCCGGGCTGGCGGCACCCCCGCTTCCAGCAACTCCCGGAGCAACACGGGGAGAATGCGATCATTGGGTGTGGCACGGGTAATGTCCGTGTGGACAATCACAATCCGGGAGTCAGGATTCACCTTTTCCGCCAGGGGTGGGCTTTGAATGGGATGCCGCAGGGCCTGGCGCAGGGCATCCGGTTCCGAGGATAGGCCCGGCAGCTGCGCCGACTGAATGACATCTGTATCATCCGGCACCGTGATAGTGAGACCTGATTTGCCGTAGGCGATGGGAACGTTCATGGAAAGGACGGGATCCTATTGTGCAGGACTGTCTGACCAGTGCCTGTCATTATAGGGGACGGGCGACCTTGGCTGATCATGCGCCATGAGGGATCTGGTCCCGGGCAGGGACATGCATGGAGTCACCACATCGCCCTGCAGGCCGGAACATGACCATCCCTCGCGGGATCGGTCAAGATCCTGACCCTTGCCGGATCCCAAACATATCCGTCTATGGGCAGGCAGGGACGCCGGGGTTTCTGTGATCGGGAGGGAAACAGGCCTATGCATTTCGCCCGGTGTACCGGTCCTGCGACACAGGGTTGCCATCAAGGGCAGGGGGTATCCTGTCCACAGCCCATCCTGTGGCATTATGGAGCATGATTCCGGGTGGTATGGAAGAGAAGCAATACCCGTACATCAGCATGAAAGCACCTGTTTTGGCCTGGTCTACGCTGGGTATCAATGCCATTGTGATTTTGCAGGGCGCGTTTGTGAGAGCCACCGGTTCCGGGGCAGGTTGCGGTCGCGACTGGCCGCGTTGCCAAGGGGAATTGCTGCCCCTGGAGCATGGTATGGCCACCTGGATCGAGTTTTCGCACCGGGCCTTGTCCGGTGTCGCCTTGCTGGTGGGAGCCTGGTTGCTGGTAAAGGCTGTGCGCGTGCGGCATGACTTGCCCGGGTTTATGCCGTGTGCCGTAGCATCCGCGCTTTTTCTTGTCATTGAAGCCCTGATAGGGGCGGGCACCGTCCTGACGGGGCTTACCGGAGACAACGTGTCTGTGGCGCGCGGATTGCTGGTCGCCTTTCATCTGCTCAATTCCCTGATGCTGATGGGGGCCCTGGCACTGGCCACGGTCTACGCCTATCCCGGACACCCCTGGCCACCGGTCTGGACAGGGCAGGCCGGATTGACCATCCTCATGGGCTTGGGGCTGCTGGGAATGATGGTGCTCATGTTCTCGGGAGGGATCGCCGCCATGGGCAATACCATGTTTCCGCCCGAATCACTGCAGGCCGGATGGGCCGAAGACTTCAGCGAACATGCACATCCGCTGATTCGCCTGCGGATTCTGCATCCCTTCCTCGCCATCGGGGTGGGTGCCTATCTGTGGCTGAGCTATGCGGCAGCGGGCTGGATCAAGCCTGTACCCCAAGTCAAGCGATACCGTGATTGGCTCCTCGGAGTCTATGGTCTGCAGCTGCTGGTAGGGGCCGTCAATCTGGCTCTGCTGGGTCCCATTTCTCTCCAGTTGCTGCATCTGGTACTGGCGGTCGCGGCTTTTGCCCTGTGGACAGTGGTAGCCTGGCTGACCCTGAGCATGCCCCGCGCCCATGTCCCCGCCCGTCCTATGCCCTGGCAAGCCAGGAAGCCTCTGTCCCCATGAGCAAGTTCGCGCCCACTTTGCCTGCCGCTACATGGCGGGACTATCTGGCCCTGACCAAACCGAAGGTGGTTTCCCTGTTGCTTTTTACCGCCGTGGGGGCCATGTTCATCGCGGCCCGGGGCCTGCCGCCCTGGTTGCCGCTGATGGGGGTACTCGTGGGAGGCTACATGTCGACCGGAGGGGCCGGTGTATTCAACATGATTCTGGATCGGGATATAGATGGCCGGATGCGGCGCACGGCGCGCCGGCCTCTGGTGACGGGCATCATCACAGTGCGCCGCGCGGTCCTGTTCGGACTGGCGCTGAGTGTAGGCTCGTTCCTGATTCTGTGGTGGACAGCCAATCTGTTGACGGCCCTGCTGGCCTGGGCAGGCCTGCTGTTTTACGTACTGGTGTACACCGCCTGGCTCAAGCGGACTACGTGGCAGAACATTGTGATTGGCGGTGCGGCAGGTGCCGTCCTGCCCCTGCTGGGCTGGGCGGCGGTTACGAATGATCTGGACTGGATGGCGGGGCTGTTGTTTGGCCTGATTTTTGTGTGGACGCCTGTGCATTTCTGGGCCTTGGCGTTTCTGGTCAAGGATCAGTATGCGGCGGTGGAGGTCCCCATGGCGCCTGCCGTGCTGGGGACCCGGGGCACCCTGGAGCAGATGTTGCTGTATACGGCTTTGACGACGTTCACTTCCCTGATGCCGTTTGCCCTGAATGAGGCCGGATGGCTTTACTTCGGCACGGCCATCCTGCTTGACGGACTGTTGATTTTCAAGATGCTGCAATTGTATCGTAAGGCAGATGCCGAACAGGAAGTGGCGCGTCCTGATGCCCTGGCGCTCTACAGATACTCCATGCTGTACCTGGCCCTGATATTCCTGGTGCTGGTGGTGGATCGCAGTCTGCCCACGGCGTTCTGAAATGCCTGTGATCGGGGAACTGTCTGCCGGCATCGGAGGGACAACAGCTGGTCCCGTTGCCGTCTGGCATACAGTTCCTGCTTTCTTCCTGGACATGCCGCAAACGGCCCACCGGGAATCCTGTGGCTTCAGGCGTCTTCCGTGGCGATCAGCAACAGTTTGCCCGGCAGTTGGGGAATCAGCAGCACAAGGCAAACGCCTGCCAAAAGCACGAAAGTGACCGGAATGCCGAGCCAGTCCGCCAGGAAACCGCACAGGAAGGGCCCCCCGAACATGCCAAACCCATAGACTCCCTGATGCAGGCCCATGGCCCCGGTGCGTTCCTGATCGGATACATCCCGAATGCTGAGGCCAATCAGGGTGGGATATCCCATGCCGGTAGCCAAGCCTATGAATCCCTGGGCCAGATACAGCCACCACAGGTGCGGTGCCAGCCCGGCCAGCAGACAGCCCAGCGCCAGCAGCAGGAACTCGGCGCGGACCAGATTGCGGGGTCCCATGCGGTGTACCAGGGTTGCCGTCGCCGCATTGCCGATCATGTTGAGGAGCATGTTGAGTGTGATCAGAAGACTGACCTGGACGCCGTCCGCTCCCAGGTTTTGGGCGAGAATGGGCATAAACCCGAAGGTCAGACCGAAGTTGACGATTTGCGCCATGGCATTCAGCAGGGCCGGATAGAGCACATGGGGCCTGACGATCAACGACCGGATGGGCCCTAACCGCAACTGCTGGGGATTGCGTTTGCGCTCTGGCACAAACAGGATCAAGAGAATGGACACACCGGCCATGAGCGCAGCGCCATTGAAGGCCAAGGCATATCCGCCCTGTTCATTGAGCAATCCTGTCAGGCTGGTGGCCAGAATGCGGCCCCCCGAGCCGGCCATGGTCAGAAGGGCCACGGCCCGGATGGTCTGGGATGGCGGAAAGAAACGGGAGAAGACCACCACAATGGGCACCCAGGTCGTGGCGGCCAGACCGGTGATGGCCCGTCCTACGCCCAGCCAGGCAATATTGGGCGCCACGCCCAGGACCCAGGGCCCCAAAGCCGTGAAGGCGAAACCGATCAGCAGAAAGGGCCGGGCCTGGCCCCACCAGTCCGTGGCCAGGCCCACCGGAAAGCGCGTGACGGCTTGCCACAGCCCGTACATGGACAGCACAATGCCGACAATACGCAGGTCAGAGCTGAACTGTTTTACATAAAGAGGGTAGGGACATAG
>CAXXOQ010000018.1:0-48618 GCA_963664185.2 Caldilineaceae bacterium
GCAATGGCCAAATGCAGGAAACAGAAAATTCCCGCCGTGATGGCGCTCAGGCCGAACAGCTCTTCAAAACTGAGGCGCTTGATGGGCCGGGGTCTTGTATCACTGGACGCGCGGGAAGTCACACCTGAATTCCAGACAAACTGCAACATCCGTGGAACGCCACAGGCTCAGTTCAGTCCAGACGACTCTTCTGGACTGGCACTGTCTGACATTCCCATAACCATATAAGACGAAACAGACGCCCGTTTGTTATGCGAGAATGTTGTCCTGCCGGGTGGCGTTCTGCCCTTTCGACTCTTCGACGCGCTCCATTTCCTGAATGATGGACGCTACATGATCAATCGCCACCCGCTGCTTGCGATACAGATCACTTTCGCTCATGGCCAGCATCCTGGCAATGTCACGCACCTTCTTGCCCTGAATAAAGCGCATTTCCATGATCTGATACAGCAGGGAATCCAGGTGGCCCAATTCGGTCCCTTCCTGGGGCCGCATCCGCTCAATGGCATCCCCCAGCACCAGGCGCAGGGCGTGACTGGGATTGCCATTGGTCTTTTCCAGGCTGGTCTCCACAATTTTCAGCTGCATCAGGGGACTGCGTGTCAGTCGGGGGCCCCCCCAGAAGTCCCGCAGGGCATCCCGCACCCAGGAGGTGAAGTTCGGATCGTACGGTTCCTCCGGCACGAGCAGATCAGGGACGGAGGTCCCCGCCGGTGTGGAATAGGGCACCTGGCTGCGCAAGCCCTGAATTTTCTCAATGTCCGGGATGAGATGTCGCAGCCCGTTCAGCACGTTCAGCTGCAACTGCCGATCCCACAGGGCTTCCGTCATCTTGGCCCGCATGGACTGCAGGATGGACGCCTGCTGGGCATCGAATACGGTTTCCTGGCCCAGCACCTCAACGCCCATGACTCCCAGAAAGACAGGACTGGCTTCCCCGTTTTTCTGGCCATACAGGGGCCAGAGATGCAACAGGTTCATCACCACGGGATCAGGATGATCGTGGCGATCCCGGGACTCTTCCAGGAGTGTCTGCAACAGCCGGGTCCAGGCCGGTCCGGACATGATGCTGTCCGGGTCTTGCCAGTCTCCCACTGTCGCCTCGACAATCAGTTGCGAATTGGATACCCCGGCGACAAAACCGCGGGGTGCCTGCAGGAATTCGCACAGAGCCGTCAGATGGTTCTCCATGAACTGCTGGATATCAATGGGGGTCAGCAGCCTGCGGTCCAGTTCCCGGATCCAGGTGATTTCCCGGGCGTCGTCCCGGTAGATGAGGAAATCCAGGATGGGCCGGGAGAAACTCAGCGCCAGCTGTCCCACCACAATGACGCCGGTGACCACGGCGAATACGACCATGTCCCGGGGCAGGCCCAAAATCTGTTCCACCTTGGGCAGAGTTTGCATGGCCAGGATCACGAGACAGGCTATCGCGGGACCCCGGAACAGGAACTGGAAGAGCCGGTAGCGCACGACCCGGTCCGGCAGGCGCACACCATAATAGGCCACGGACAGCATCATGAAACCCAACAGCGGTGCCACCGCCATGTTGGTCACGATGGACAGCAACAGGACCGTGGGTTCGGCCTGGGCGCCCCGCGCGCCAATAATCAGCAGATAGGGGAAGGAGCCCATGGCCGGGGCCACCAGCCCCCAGAGCAGGTAGGTGACCCGCCGGCGGCTGATGCCCGTCAGACAGCGGCGGCGCGCCAGCAGCACATCGTGGATGGCATATCCCAGGGACAGCAGGAAGACACCGGTGAAGATCCAGAACAGGGGACCCGGTTCCTGATAGTGAAGTGCGGCCGGAGTTTGCGAGGGAGCCACCACCCAGTCCGTAACGAGGGCTCCCGCCACGGTCAGCAGTCCCAGTATGCCCAGCCCTATGCCCACCAGGTTGCGATACCGGGGCACCACCTGGGTCGCCTGCAGCACCGCACTGGCAAATCCGTAATAGCTGGCTGGCAGGAAGGCAATGCCCAGCCATTGCAGGCGCAGCCAGGTCGTGGCCAAGACGGGATCGGGCGTGCGGATCAGAACGATATCAATGGCGGCCACGACCAGGACGCACAGCGCAATGTAGGCAAAGCGCCGGGCGACCAGGGATCGTACATTGTAGGCGATGGCATACGCCATTAGCGAGTACGCCACAATGGCCACGATGGAAGCGGAGGCCACAAAGAGGAAGCGCAGGTAATCGGTGAAAGCCAGTTCCAGCAGGATCTTCATCTAACGGGCCCACTCCAGTTCTTCCTTGGTGATGATCCAGTCCTCGCCAAAGCGGCTGAAATGCAGACGGAAACCCGCGCCCGTCAGGAGTGAGCGATAGATGCGGACTTTCATGGTGGCCTTTTGCAGGCTGTGAAAACTGATCGGATCCAGTTCCACCATGGGACCATCGGTGACTTGCGGCCTGTGCTCAGGCTTCAGCCAGTGAATGCGTCCGGCAAAACCGAGTTCGCCCACCGGTTCCTGGCCATCCGTGAACACCAGCAGCTGGGCTCTGGCCTGATCGGGCCCGCTGGGCAACGACCGGCGCTGTCCCAGTTTGTGGATTAGGGCTGTACGCCGAATCCGCACCGTGGCCGGTTCCGTCCGATCCGTACACCGATAGTAGGTGGTCAGGGCGTGGAAAGCGGCAAACGCATGCTGGGCACTCATCAGACGCAGCAGTTCTTCCCGTACCGGAACCCACTGACTGCGCCAGCGGGGTTCATCCACCGCATCCCCAAACTCCAGCAGTTCGCGTATGCCTTCAGCCCCAATGCGCTGCAGCATGGCGGCCGGGGCCAGACTGGCCGGATCCCGCTTCACACGTTCCAGGAGAGCCTCGGGGCGACTGTCAGCGTCCGTGAGCATGCCCCCTGTACGCCGCTGGAGCAGGCTGTACAGACCGCCCAGGCAGACAGAACCCAGCACGATCAGGACCATGGTCCAGGCCACAGGATCCATGGCCGCCTGCAGGGCGACCCAGGAGGGGAACTCATTCCATTCCCCTGGCTCCAGAAGCTGGTCCAGAAACTCCTGCAACGCATCCATTACAATTTTTCGATTCTGATATGGTGCACGGTTGCATCCTTGGCCCAGGCAGCGGCCTGAGGGAGACAGTTGCCGGGATTCTGCCCTGACATCCGGGACAGACGATGGTGGCCCGTCCCCGAAGGCCAGCCCCAAACCCTGTTCAGCGGATACCCCTGTCGGTTCCCATCCGGACGATGGGGTATGGTCTTCTTCCCTCCGGTCATCCCGGGGAAACCTCCCTGATCCTGAAGACGGGGGATGGGCCGTGTCATCCCATCAACCTCACAGCAACCGATTTTGCACAATGCGCATGAGAATCAGCACTCCCAGCGCCACCAGCAGCAGGATGCCTGCCAGGACGAGCGAGACCGACAAGTCTATTTCAAACCCCAAATATATCACTACCGGCATGGTCTGTGTACGGCCCGGATAGTTGCCTGCGAAAATCAGGGCGGCCCCGAATTCTCCCAGCGCCCGGGCCCACGTCATCACCGTACCCGTCAGCAGGGCGCTGCGGGACAGGGGAAGGGAAATGTACCCCAACGTTTGCCACAGGCTAGCACCATCCAAAGCGCTGGCATTTTCGATTTCCGCATCTACCTGTTCCAGCCCCAGCACCGCAGACCGAATGTACAGGGGACTGGCGACAAACAATTGCGCGAGCACCACCGCGGTACTGGTGAAGGCAATGGGAATTCCCGCTTCGTACAGGATGCGGCCCAGCCATCCAAAACGGCCAAACAGGAGCAACAGGGCCACCCCGGCCACCACCGGCGGGAGAATCAGCGGAATCTCCACCAGTACCAGCAGGCTGCGTTCCCACCACAGGGGAAGATGGCCCTTGGCGAGCACATAGGCCAGAGGTGTACCCAACAGAACCGCCAGCACGGTGGCGATACCCGAGGTGCGGAAGGAGAGGGCCAGGGCCATCCAGATCTGGGACGCAGGCAGGGGGGACAGGGAAGCTTCTCCCGCCACGCCGCGCACCAGCAGGGTGGCTACAGGCAACAGAAGAAACAGTGCCATGGGTATGCTCAGCCAAGGCATGACCCCCAGGGGATTGCCCGAACGGAAGCGGCGGGAAGCCAGTCGGGCCTGTGCGGGGACTGGCGACATCCATTTACTCGGACTCATATACCGCAAATCCGAATTGCTGCATAATGGACCGTCCCGGTTCACTGAGAGCCAGATTCATGAAATCCTGACTCCGTTGGCGATGGGGTGATCCATGCACGGGCGCCATATAAAATACCGCCTCCACATTGTGGGCCGACTCCAGCCACACCACATCAAGACGGTTCTGCACCGCCAGCGCATCTGAGACATAGAGTATGGCCGCATCCACTTCTCCCTGCAACAGACGATTGCGGACGCTGCGGGCATTGGCGTCATAGGTCAGAATATTGTCCGCAATCTGATGCCGCACGGTGTCTGTCAGTTCCCATTCGGGCAACGCCAGAAGCTGCGCCGTATAGGCGGCCAGGGGCACCCCCGGCCGGGCCCACGCCAGACGGACTCCGGGCTGGGCCAGGTCTTGCAGGCCGGTGATTGTGAAGGCGGCTTGGGGGTGAACGGCCAGGGCCAGGCCATTGCGCGCCAGAGGGGTGACATCCTGTGCCCGTACCAGACCGGCCGCAATGGCCTTGTCGATTTGCGCCCGATCTGCCGTGGCCAGCAGATCGCCGGGTGCCCCCTGGATCAGTTGCAGAACCAGATAGTGGGAACTGGCGAAATTGAAGGCTATCGGTTGGGTCGGTACTTGCTGTTCCCACAGGCGGCCCAGGGCCGTAAAGGGTTCGATCAGGGAAGCCGCGGCCAGGATACGGACCGGCTCGACCGGTGTGGGCCGGTCATCCGGTAGCGCGGGCATGGCTTGCGCACAGGCTGCCAACAGCCCCCATAGCATGCAAGCCAGCATCCGCAATGCCATGGCCCAGACACCGTGGGGCGAGGTTGAGTCAGGGTTACCCTCGGGTGGACCGGTCACGGTGGCTGGCGTCGGGCGGAAATCCATGTGCCGACGGGAAGACAGAAACGGGCCTAGGACAGATCGGCGGAAGGACAGATGTCGTTCAGGCTGCACGCGGCACACGCGGGTCGACGCGCCTTGCACACTGCCCGTCCATGCAGAATGACCCGGTGGGAAAAATCAATCCATTCTTCTTCGGGCAGTCGTGACACCAGGTCTATTTCCACCTTGTTGGGATCACGCTGTCTTGTGAGTCCCAGCAGATGGGAAATACGCTTGACATGCGTGTCCACCACCACACCCTCCGCGATGCCAAAGGCCACACCCAGCACCACGTTGGCCGTCTTGCGGGCAACGCCGGGCAAGGTCAGCAAATCCTGCATGTTGGCAGGCACTTCACCGGCAAAATCGCGCACTATGGCCATGCTGGCATTCTGGATGTTCCTGGCCTTGTTGCGGAAAAACCCTGTGGTCCGAATCAGGTCTTCCAGCTCTTCCCGGTCCGCCCGGGCCATCGCCTGGGGGGTGCCGAACCGGGCAAACAGGCTTGGCGTCACGATGTTCACCCGCACATCGGTGCATTGGGCGGACAGTATCGTGGCTACAAGCAGCTGGAATGGACTGTCATGCACCAGGGCACATTCTGCCTCGGGATAGGCCTGTTGCAGGCGGGAGGCCACCAGGCGGGCGAATTCCCGCTGCCGGGGCGAGGTTCGTTTCTTCTTGACCATAGGGCTTCCTGTCTGCCGTCTGTCCTGGATCCGGAATCACGCAGCTTTCCCGTCACGCCAGGGAAAAGCCGCCGGATCCCTTCCCCTTCATTCGGGCTCTGCCGCATCCGCCGCCAGTTGTTTCTCCAGATCCTGCCGAAACTGCCGCATAACGGAATTCTTGACATCCTTGCGTTTGGTCACCTGCTGCACGAATTCCACGAGCCGCTCCCCCTGCAGGACGGGTATGTCCGGATCTTCCAGTTCCAGCTGCACTTGCGGGTTGATGAAGGCCACCGCCCCTGTAATGGGTATGGCGGCATAGGCGCCGGCCTGGGGATGATCCGCCAGCTGTTCCTCCAGGTAGCGCTGGAGTTCCCGGATGTATTCCTCGATTTCGCGGGATGGATTGCCGAGCCCCTCGCGGGCAAAGAGGGTAAACAGACGGGACAGGGTAAACGGTTCCCGCCAGCGACTGCCTTGTACCCGGATCTGGCCCTTGTCACTGCGCAGCACAAAGGCCACCATGCCACAGGGACCGACCAGCAGATGGGAAACACCGGGAAACACCCAGGAAAACAGGGCAAATTGATCATCCAGCCCCTTGAGCATGCGGGCCAGCACCTGATCCGGCCTTTCCAGCAGCTTGGAATTGGGCCAGCGCCGGGGCGCAAAGCGGTTGATGAAATAGCTGCCCACGCTGGCGGCCATGAAGCCCACGATCAGGGTGGCAAAGCTGATGATGGCATAGTTGGTCACGAAGAATGTCAGGACGGGGTTGGTCTCCGCCGCGGCCCGGGCCATCGGCATGTTGGGGGTGAAACTCACCATCAGTCCACCCGCCAGGGACAGAACCGCCACCATAAACAGCCGCTTGCCCAGGGTCTCCCGCTTCGTGATGTATTCCGGGTTGTGATACACCTTCATGTGGCACTCGTGTTCCCGCTCATTCTGCACTCGGTAGGCATTGCTGGTACTCCTTCAGGCTCTGCGTCATGCGGCCTACGATATCCTGTTCCACGCCTTCCTTGGCCTGCCGCATGACACTCTGGATCGATGCGGCGTTGCTGTTGCCATGGGCCACGATCACCACACCGTTAACGCCCAGCAGGATGGCGCCGCCGTATTGGCGGGGATCGGCCCGTTGGCGAACGCGTTCCAGATCCCGGCGTGCCAGCCAGTACCCGGTACGGCCCCGCCAGCTGGCGAGAAAGGCCTGCCGCAAGGCGGCGGTATACAGGTGGCTGGCGGATTCCATGCCCTTGACCAGCAGATTACCACTAAAGCCGTCGGTCACCAGTACATCCACGGTTCCCTGCAACAGATCGTAGGGTTCGGCATATCCCTGGTAATCCAGATAGGGCATGGCCTGCAACTGGGCATGGACGGCCCGGATCAGTTCGTTGCCCTTGCCTTCCTCATGCCCATTGCTCAATACACAGACGCGCGGGTGGTCCAGGCCCATGCAATGCTGGGCATACTGGAAGCCCAGCAAGGCAAATTCCACGAGGTTGAGGGGCTGGCAGTCCGGATTGGCCCCGGCATCCAGCAACAGCACATATTTGTCCGGTGTCGGCACGGGCGCTGCCAGACACGGGCGATGCACGCCGTCAATACGTCCGGCAAACAGAATGGCCGCCGCCAGCACCACCGCGGTATCCCCGGCTGACACCAGGGCATCCACCCGGCCTTCCCGGAGCAGTCTGGCCCCTACGGCCGGCGCCGTGGTGGCATTGCGCAAGCCCATCCGCGGCCCCGGGGCCGATCCTGGTTCCGCCGCCTCCTCAATGCCAATGGCAAGACGGGACACGGACTGCTGTTTCAGCACCGCCTCAATGCGCTCCGGCACACCCAGGAACGTGAGGGCCAGCCCGTATTCTTCCGCGGCCCGCAATGCACCTTCGATGATGGGCCCGGGAGCGTGATCCCCGCCCAGCGTGTCGACCGCCACCGACACGGCAGTTCTGGACATTCCCGCCATGGTACCAGCATTCATGCCGGACAACCGGCGGGGTCCACCGGCAACCACGAGTCATGGTCTGCCGCAGGCACCAGGCTGCCGGCTTTGGGGCACAGGCCCTCTGGTCCGAGGAGTCCACAGGGGCCCATCGGTGGCTTCTTCCCCACGGCAGGGGGATATCCCCTTCCATATCCAGGCATCACGCGATAACCACAAGCTGCATCCCCTGGACTGCCCGCCACACACCGGGCATGGCAGACCGTGACGGGAATCGTTCCCTGTCTGCTCCGAATCAAAGAGCCCTGTAACCGGCCAGACCCAGAATTCCCTTGCCCCCCAGCGCAACAATGGCAGGGTCCAGTTCCATCAAATGGCTTTCTGCCACCTGCAACTGGTCTTGGACCTGGTCCAGGAACGCGGCCGCTTCCTCTGCCGCATCCGCGTGGGAAACGGCCACGACGGCGGGATCATCCCCCATGGCCTGTTGCATGCGGGCCATGATGTCTCTCTTGGCCTTCTCGCGTCCGCGCGCCTTGCCCACCGGAATCACGGCCCCCTCTTCGACGGCCAGAATGGGCTTGAGATTCAGTACATTCCCCATGTTTTTCTGCAAGGCACTCACACGACCGCTGCGGGCCAGCGTATCCAAATTCTCTACGGTCAGATACCCCTGGATCCCTGTCCTGAGATCAGCCAATTGGCGCAGGCAGTCTGTGAGCGAGTGTCCCTGTGCCAGCAGGTTGGCCGCGGCGAGGGCTTGCAGGCCACTGGTCATGCTCACGCCCTGCGAATCCCATACCTGCACAATCCCCTCATCAAACTCCTCCGCGGCCAGGCGGGCAGAATTGAAAGTGCCGGACAGCTTGGAACTTACCACGATGCAAAGTACCGTGGCCGCCCCTTCCGCCAAGGCCTGCGCATAGGCTTCCGTAAATTGCTGGGGGGTAGGCTGACTGGTCGTGGGATGTTCCGGGCGTCGTTCCAGTTCGCGGTAGAACTGTTCCAGGTCTATATCCCGTTTGAGACGAAACTCGTCGGTGCCAAACAGGACGGAGGTGGCTACCTCAATCATCCGGTGCTGCTGCAACAGCTCCTCTGGCACATTGCTGCTTGTGTCTACCACCAAACGGACTGTTGTGTTCTCTGCATGCGTCATAACGGCTGTTCCACCTGTTTGGGCTGGGCTCCCCTGTTCAGGAAAGGCTTTCGGCATAGGCCTGTTGCACCACTTGGGGTACATGGGCCAGAACATCGGAGGCCAGCGTACCCGCAGCTCCGATGGTGTTGGCACATAGCAACCCGGCGCGGGAATGGATCAGGATGGCCGCCCGGGTTGCCTCCGCTGGCGTTTGGCCCTGGGCCAACAGGCCGGTCAGCAGTCCCGACAGCACATCGCCGGTCCCTGCCGTGGCAAGGGCCGAATTGGGCTGGTGCAGTACATAAACCTTGCCTTCTGCTGTCCCAATCAGGGTCCGATACCCCTTGAGTATAATTGTGCAATTCCAGGCGGCCGCCTTTTCCGCTACCAGATCCCATCCGCTTTCCAGAATGCGGGCAACATCCTGGCCGCACAGCCGACCCATTTCGACCGGATGCGGTGTCAGCACCGCCACGGGCGGCAGCAGGGAGGGCCAGTCCTCCATCCGGGCGAGACAGTTGAGGGCATCGGCATCCAGCACCAGGGGCAGGTCGCGCATGACACTGTCGTTCCGGTACGCTTCCAGAAACTCCCTGACAAAGACGGTGGTGTCGTCGGTGCAAGACAGGCCACACCCCAACAACACCGCGGTATAGCGCGACCATTCAGCACGCAGCAGATCGAGGGCAGCAGGGGTCAGGGCACCTTCCTGGTGCGCCAACGGCAGGAAGGTGGAATCCGGCATCGCCGCCACCAGGCCCGGCTGGATGGAAGACGGAACGGCCGCCGTAACCAGACCGGCTCCTGTCCGGGCCGCCGCCAGCCCGCTGAGCACTGCGGCTCCCGGATAACGCTGGCTGCCCCCGATGCACAGGGCCTTGCCGAAATTGCCCTTGTGTCCCCAATCCACGCGGGAAGGCAGCAGGGCAACGAGATCTTCCTGCTGCAGACCCTGTACCGGCAATGCCTCCAACTGTGACGGCGGCAGGCCAATGTCACCTACCTCCAGCAGGCCGCAGGCTGGAAATGCACGAGGGTCATAGGCGCCCCGTTTGGCTACCCCGAACATGACAGTCAGGTCGGCGTACAACGTGCAGGGATCCACCTCTCCCGTATCGCAATTCAGGCCACTGGGGCAGTCCGCGGCACAGACATGCAGCAAGCCGGTGCGCTGACTTTGTACCGTATCCAGAATTTGGGCCAGCAAACCCGTAATCGGCCGATTGGAACCGGTGCCCAGCAAGGCATCAATGCACCAGGCGGCCAGACGCAGCCAGCGCCGCAGCACGATGTGATCCGTATCGTTCTGGGCCAGGGCTATGGATACACCCCGTGCCTGCAAAACTGCTACCAGGGGATCGTCTTCCGGATTGCGTTGCCAAAGGTAAACCGACACCCGCTCCCCCGCGTCATGCAGAAACCTGGCGGCGATGAGCCCATCGCCGCCGTTGTTGCCGGGCCCTGCCAGCACCACCACCGGACCACGGGCCACACTATGGGACGACGAATACGCTACCAGCCGGTTAGACAGCGCACGTCCTGCCATGTTCATCATTTGGCTTTGGGTGATACCAGCCTCCTGGGACTGGCGTTCCAGTTCCAGGGCCTGGGCGATCAATGTTATGGGAAACATGATTAAGTCCTTATTTCCACCTTGCACAGGTCATGCACAAACCATGTGCCATGAATCACCTTAATATCGCACAGAACCATGCCTCATTCAACTCTTCTGCCGGGCGAAGAGTGCCTATCCCGTGGCTGTCTGATTCAATGGGAGGGTTCCATCCGGGTCATGTTCCGCACTTACGAGGTAGACTGCCCGCCATGGCTGGTACACACTGTGAATGGTATCCGTGCGTACCTGGCCCCCTTCCTCAATGCGGCGTTTCACGATCACTGTGAGACCCAGTTTCTCGGATTCTACCAGCCGCATTTCACCCGCCGCCAGGGAACTGTCCTGCAGGTACGCGGGTTCGGGCGGGTCTACTATCTGAGAAATAGCAGGCTCGGATATGCGCACCGTCCGGTCAGGCTTGGTGCCGTAAAGGTTGAAGACCAAAGTCCCGCGTTCCGCGTCCAGCTCTGGCTGCAACAGCAGGTGGGCCGCTGTATCATTGCGGAACTGGAAATCCACGGTAGGGGTATAAATGGTAGCGTCCAGGCCAGGCTGTCCGTACCAGGATACAACATAGCCGTGGTTGTGTCTCTCCACGATGGGCAAACCGGCGTAAAAGGCGGCCCGGAAAATCGTGGTGCTCACCTGGCACACGCCACCTCCCACGCCAATAGCCGTGCGGTCCCCCCAGATGATTTCAGAATCCGTGAAACCGGCGGCCGCGGTAATGGGCCCCACATTGTCGTTGAAGGAAAAGACCGCGCCGGGTGGAATCAGGATTCCCTCAAACTGGGCCGTGGTCAACTCAATGTTGTGAATGCGGGCCGCACCGCTTCCCCGGAAATAGGACGTACCACTGCCTACCAGCTCGTGGATACCCAAACGGTCCAAATCACGCCCATGAAAGTTCGGTTCGGTGAAGACCAGCTGCAACTGGGCCTCTGGCATGCCCTGCTGCAACGCCTCTGTGATGGCCGTCACGGTCCGCCCAATGTCCAGGGCCACCCCCATCTGGCTGGGCTGGTGCACATACAATCCTCCCGCCTTCGCATCAAACCGGATCCTGGCATCCCGGGCAGGCCGATCAAACAGGTGGACCCAGTTCCGGACCCATGCGGCCAGTACCTCTTCATCCAGGAGCAGGGGATCTTCCTGCCGCACGGCAGCGGCGATCATTTGCGGGTCCAGCGCTACATGGTGCGTCGACTGCGGATGGCTTAGCAGCAGGGGCTCACCCAGCGCCAGGGTGGGACGCAACACCGTCTCTCCGGCCTGCACTGCCTCCACCTGCAGATTGATGGGCGATGTCCGGTCTTCCTGAATCGCCTTGTCAATTTCGGCGACCAGCCATCCTATGTCCAGGTGCATGCCCTTGGGGGCAGGCTGCGGCACAAGGCCCGCTACCGCCCGGGACCGCGGCGGTGTGGCCAGGTTCTGCACCATGGCCGTCACAAACCGATCGATTTCCTCCGCACGATAAACGGAGACTGGCTCCACGTGAATCCCTGTCCCCAGGGCTTTGCCCTGGGTACGCAAATTCTCCAGCAGATGTCCTCCACGGCCCTGCTGAAAGGCCTGATCCACCAGGTTCCCATTGCTCTGCGGGGAATCCAGCGGTGTACGCCGCAACACCCACTGCCTGTCCCCATACACGACCCGGAGTGGCTGCTGATCGGCGTGCAATCCCTGGTCCGCCAGCAATGCCAGTGCCTCCTGGTGCGTCTTGCCGGCCATGGGAATGCCGGAAATGTACACTCCCGGATAAATGCGATCGGCGTACCAGTAATTCCAGGCCACCAGGATCAGGGACCCCACACTGGTCAGGACCAGCAGCAAGACTCCCAGCCACAGGACCAGGCTGGACCCTTTGGGGAACCAATACCGCAGGTGCCAGGCCGGAACCCGCAAACTCTGACGCGCTTCCATCTTTCCCTTCGCTTGCCTCAATGCAATGGACAATGTACGGCAATGGCAGTGTAGGCTCCAAACAGGCCAAAGTCAGGCCAGAACCAGGTCGGCTTCGGTGGCCAGCACAGTTTCCAGATCCAGCTTGTGAAACAGGATGCGGGGCGGGTTCAGGGTTTGTCCTACCGGCAACCTGCCTGCCTGCCACACACCGGTGGCCTCACTGTGATCGTAGCGCAGCACCAGATGTTCGCCCCGCGCGTCCTGGACCTGCTCGGTATATTGGGTGCCAAACAGCTTCCCTTCATACCCCAGATCCTCGTGCAGGGTTTGGGAGGCAAAAGGCAGAATGGGAGCCCACATCAGTTTCAGCCAGTCAATCGCCTGCAAGGCGGTATAGATGATGGCCTGGGCCTGTGGGCGATCCTGCTTGATCACTTGCCAGGGCTCCCGCACATTGAGATACTGATTGACCCGCTGGCTCAGGCGGCGGCAGGCTTCCAGGGCGCCCTTGAGCTTCACCTGCTCATAGAGGTTGCCCACTTCCACGAACCCGCGTTCCACCTCCGACAGGACAGCATAGTCTTCGCCCTGCAGGGCACCGGGTTCCGGTACCACGCCATCAAAGGCCCGGTAGGCAAAGCCCAGAATCCGGTTCACGAGGTTGCCCCAGTTCGCCACCAGTTCATTGTTGACCCGTTCCACGAAATCATCCCACGTGAAATCCACGTCCGCGGTTTCCGGGGCCATGGCGGTCAGCACATAGCGCCAGGCATCCGGCTGGTAGCGTTCCACCACGTCATTGATGGCAATAATGACGCCGCGGCTCTTGCTGAACTTGCGGCCTTTCATGTTGAGATACTCGTTGGCCGGCACATCATAGGGCAGACAGAAATCCCGACGGCCCATGAGCATGGCAGGCCAGATGATGGTATGAAACGGTATGTTGTCCTTGCCAATGAAATTGTAAATGCGGCTGCCCTGCTGGGCACCGGTTTTCCACCAATCCTGCCAACTGTCCGGCTGGCCGTCCAGATGTGCATGCTCCACCACGGCACTGAGATAGCCAATGACGGCGTCATACCAAACGTAAATGCGCTTGTCGTCATACCCTTCCAGGGGAATGGTGATGCCCCAGTCGATATCCCGGGTGATCGGGCGGCCCCGCATTTCGTGCCGTTCCAGTTCGGACAGGGTGAAGCGATAAACCTGCGGCCGCCAGAAGGACTTTTCGGTCTGGATCCAGGACAGCAACGCGTCATTCATCTGGTCCAGGGCCAGGAAAAAGTGCTCGGTCTCCCGGATCTCCAGGGATGTGCAGCCCGATATGGTGGAACGGGGCTTGATCAGTTCCGTCGCATCGTAGAGACGGCCACAGTTGTCACACTGATCACCCCGGGCATCCCGCGCCCGGCAGAAAGGACAAATTCCCACCACATATCGATCCGGCAGGAACTGGGCACTTTCCGGATCGTACAGCTGGTGCTGCGTATCCCGGTACACCAGGCCGTTTTCCACATGCTTCCGGAACATTTCCTGGGTCACGTCCCAGTGGATCTGCGTATCGGTATGGGTAAAGAGATCGAAGGTCAGACCCAGCTTCTGGTAGGCCTCAATGAACAGGGGATGGTAGCGTGCGACCACCTCTGCCGGGGGGATGTCTTCCTGTTGGGCCAGTACGGTGATGGGGGTGCCGTGCGTATCCGAACCGCTTACCATCAACACTTCATGCCCGCGCATCCGGCTAAACCGCGCGAAGATATCGGGAGGCAGATAGGCTCCCGCGATGTGACCGATATGTTGCATGCCATTGGCATAGGGCCACGCCACACACACCAATACCTTGCTCTTGTCCATCATCTTTTCTCCTCAAACGCATGCCAGGGACCAATGCCTGGCATCTGTCGGTCCGGGTCCGGGCACCGCAGATGCGGCCACGGGATCGCTTGCATTCTAGCCCATTCCTTCCGCCTACGAAGTATAATGTCAAAGGTTCAGTCCCGGTGCAACGTACAGGGCGCCTGCGGACAGGACCCGCCTGCAAGGCCACCTGGCTGGGGCAAGCGCCCTTCTGTCACCCAACCCTGACCTTCATGACCATTCTGCAAGGTATCAACAATTCGATTGCCCGGTCTTTCACCGTGCTGTGGAAGACCATTCGCTCCGTCTACGAGGATCTGTTCCTGTTTGTGTGGATGAGCGTGCTCTGGTGGGTGGGTACTATTACTGTGATTCTGGCCCCCCTGGTCCACATGGGCCTGAATCGGGTAGCCTATCGGGTAGCCAACTACAAGCGCATTGACAATGACTTCTTTTACACGGGCGTACGCATGAACATGCGGGAGGCCTATCTGTGTTACGCCCTGAATCTGGTGGCCAGTGGCGTGCTCTTCTTTTGCATCTGGTTCTACGGCAATGTGAGTTTGTTCTGGGTCAACCTCATGGTCATCCCGCTGCTCTGGATTGCCCTGTTTTTCGTGTTGCTGACCCAGTTTGTCTTTCCGCTGGTCTGGGAACAGGAAGAACGCTCCCTGCAATTGACCTACAAGAACGCCATGATACTGGTCTTGCGCTACCCTCTTTTCTGCATTCTGGTGCTGGTGCTGAAGACAGCCGTTCTGGTCCTGTTCTCGTTGCCGGCCGGGATCCCGCTCTTTTTCTTTGGCCCGGCCTTTTCCACGGTCCTGTCCAATTATGCCCTGAACTACCTGCTGCAGGACATGGGCCTGGCGCCGCCCCCGCCCGACTACGTTCGGTAGCCTGGTTGCGTCCTGTCCGGTCCGGGCACCGGCCCCGGCAAGTCTGAACCCTCGCAGCTCAGGATTTGCGGCGGCGCCTGCGCTTGGGGGGATTCTTGATGCGTTCCGCAATCAGTTCCAGGGCACCGGCCAGCTCGAGGTCGTCCGGATCCAGGTTTTTGGGCAGGGAAGCATTGATTTTGTGGTATTTGACGTAGGGACCATAGCGGCCATCCAACAGCTGGATGGGGGCCTGATCGTCCGGATGAACCCCCAGTTCCCGGAGTACCTTGGGAGCGGCGCGCCGCCTTCCCTTGCGCTCTGCCAGGAGTGTCAAGGCGCGTTCCAGTGTCACGTTGAACACCGTATCGGCACCGGACAGGGTGGCAAATTTGCCGTCGTGGGAGACATAGGGACCATAGCGGCCAATATGGGTTATAACCGCTTTGCCATCCTCCGGATGTTCGCCCAGGTGGCGGGGCAAGGCCAGGAGCTGGCGGGCCTCCTGCAGCGTGACTTCCTCGGGCTGCATGTTCTTGGGAATGGAAATGCGCTTGGGTTTGGCACCGTCTTTCGCGTCCGGTCCCAGTTGCAGATAGGGACCGTAACGCCCTGCACGCAGGTAGATTTCCTGCTGGCTCTGCTCATCCAGGCCCAGGGACTGCGGTCCCTGGTTCTTCTGGGCGAAGAGTTCGTCCGCCAGGGCGGTCGTCAGGTCGGCCGGGGCCAGATCATCGGGCAGCGAGGCAATCAGCCGCTGCGGTTCCTGGCCATTCGCCGGCAGATCCTTCTGGACGAACGGACCATAGGGCCCCAGACGAATCTGGTAGGCGAAATTCGGCAGATCGATCGATCGAAACATGCCGGGTTCAATGCGCGCCTCCTGTTCCGCGATCTGGGTTTCCAGCCCTGAGTCACCCAGGTAGAAGCTGTCTACGTACCCCAGCCAGTCGGTCTCCCCTGTGGCAATCTGGTCCAGGGTATCTTCCATCCGGGCGGTAAACCCGAAATCGACCAGTGACGCAAAGGATTTCTCCAGCATGTTCACCACCGCAAACGCCGTGAAGGACGGGATGATTTCCTGCTTGCGCTTGAAGGCATATTTGCGGTTCTGGATGGTTTCAATGATGGTGGCATAGGTGCTGGGCCGACCTATGCCCTGGTCCACCAGGGACTTGACCAGGGCAGCTTCCGAGTACCGGGCCGGCGGTTTGGTTTCATGGCCTTCCGGCGCCAGTTCGTACAGGTGCACGGATTCCCCTTCCTGCAAGGAGGGCAAGGGCGCTGACAGGAATTCCTGGCCTGGTCCCTCTTCCTCTTCCGTTCGCGGTGTGGCTTCCACATAGAGATTGAGAAAGCCCCGTACCAGAATGGTGGTGCCCCGGGCGCGGAATTCGGCATCCGTGACCACGAGCTCCTCCCCGGCGGTCTCCGCGCCCTGTACCGGCGTGGGTCCTGCCGGATGACTGACCCCAATGCGGACCGTAATATTGTTCAGGCGGGCATCCACCAGCTGTGTGGCCAGGGTGCGTTTCCAGATGAGTTCATACAACCGCCCCTCTTCGCCGGTGAGGTGTTTCTCCCTGGCGGTCCGCATGGTTTCGCCCGCCGGTCGAATGGCCTCGTGGGCTTCCTGGGCATTCTTGCTGCGGGTCCGGTAGACTCGCGGCTTCGGGGTCATCTGCTCAGGGCCAAACATGGCCATTACCCTCTCCCGTGCGGCGGCAATCGCCTGGCCGCTCAGGTGGACCGAGTCCGTGCGCATATAGGTGATATGCCCGTTTTCGTAAAGTCGCTGGGCGATCCGCATGGTGCGCTCGGCGGTGAATCCAAATCTGCGATTGGCTTCGATCTGCAGGGAACTGGTCGTAAAGGGGCGCCGCGGGGCCGACGCGTGGTCTGGCGCTCCTGCACCGCCAGGATCTTCCAGTTCATGTCCGGCAACTGGTCCGCAGCGGCCAGCGCCTGGGTTTCGTTCAGGAGCCAGGCCCTGGTTCCCTCTGCCAGCTGTCCCGTCGCCTTGTCCAGATCCTTGCCCGTAGCCAGGACGGGTGCCATTGAGCGCGTGCATGCGGGCCTGAAACCGTGATCCCGCATCCTGCCGATTGGCGGGGGACAATTGTGCCAGGAGATCCCAATAGGTGCCCTGCACAAATGCGCGCCGGGCCTTCTCCCGGTCTACGATCAGGCGCACGGCTACACTTTGCACCCGACCCGCTGACAGTTTGGGGGCCACTTTCTTCCAAAGAAGCTGGGACAGGGAGTATCCCACGAGGCGATCCAGGATGCGGCGCGCCTTCTGGGCATTGATCAGGTCATGGTTCAGCTGCCCCGGATTTTCCAGCGCCTGCAGAATGGCACTGCGGGTGATTTCATGAAACACAATGCGCTTGACCGGGATCTCGGGACGCAGTACGTCATAGATATGCCAGCCGATACTTTCCCCTTCCCGGTCCTCATCCGTGGCAATGATGAGTTCATCCGCTGTCTTGAGGGCCTTTTTCAGATCGCGCACAATCGCCTTTTTCTCAGCCGAAATCACATAAAGGGGTTCAAATTGGTTCTGTACATCAATACCCAGATTGGCCCAGGGCTTTTTCTTGACCCTGGCCGGGATTTCGCTGGCCGACTGGGGCAAATCCCGAATGTGTCCCCGGCTGTCCAGAACCACATAGTCGTCCTTCAGAAAGGCTTTGATGGTGCGGGCCTTGGTCGGCGATTCAACAATAACTAGCTTGGTCATGTATACCTCATGCCCATCATTACCATATGCCGGGGTTCCGGGCCGTGACTTTGAAGACATTCGAACCCTGTCGTAGCATAGAATGCACAACGTTATACATCATAGTGGATCCGAATTCATCAATTGCAACCCCCTACGGTCATGAATATTTTCCTCTTTCTCCGCATCCTGCCTGCAGGAAAGGCTGTATTGCTCCTGCTGGTGATCCTGGCTTTCGGACTGGTGGCCTGCCAGCCCGCGCCCGGTTTCCGACCGGTACCAGTATAGTCTCTGAAGTCCCGGTAACATCCGGCTTTACACCATTCCAGACCAGTCCCTGTGACGATTCCTTTGTCCTGCGGGAACTGGACCATGCCACCACGGCCCCCCAATTTGCCGTACGTGGTTTCGACAGCAATGGCTCTGGCGTCGCCGCAGGTGACCTGGATCTGGATGGTGACCTTGACCTGGTACTGGGCGGATACGCCCAGCCCAGCACGGTGCTCTGGAACGAAGGTGCTCTGCACTTTACCGCCCAGCCTCTGGGCCAGGGTCGGGTGCGGGAAGTGCAGGTTGTGGATGTCAACGGAGATGGCCTGCCGGACATTGTGACGACCCGGCGCGGTGCCGGCCTGGAGGTCTGGCAAAACCACGACACACCCGAGCGTACCCAGCGCTTTGCCCCCCTGGTATTGGCCGGTGTGGCCATTCCCCTGTATTCCATGGACTGGGCCGACACCGACGGCGACGGCGACCTGGATCTGGGGGGTGCCACGTACGATGCCGAGCTGCTGGACATGTTTGGCAGCGAATTCATGATGGGTGACACCGCCGGCGTGTACCTGTTTCACCAGCAGGATGGCAACTTCCACATGACCAAACTGGAGACGGAAGCCCAGGGACTGGCCAGTCTGTTTCTGGATGTGCTCGGGGATTCCCGGCCGGAATTGCTGATTGGCAACGACTTTGCCGTACCGGACATGATTTTCACCCCCGAGGCCCAGGGTTGGGTGGCCCAAACTCCCTTTGCGGTGACCACCCATTCCACGATGAGTTTGGCGGCGGGCGACATCAACAACGACGGCCGAACGGATCTCTATGCCACGGACATGAAGCCCGCCTCCCAGGATCCCGATGTGATGGCGGCCTGGGCCCCTCTCATGGAAGCCATGATGTCCAGTGCCATGGAAGAGCATGATCATACCCAGCTGATGGAAAACACCCTGCAATTGGCCGGGGACCCGGCCCGGGGCTGGACCAATATGGGCCAGGAGCTGGGTTTGGATGCCACAGGCTGGAGCTGGTCCGGGAAATTCGGGGATCTGGACAATGACGGCTGGCTGGATCTGTATATCGTGAACGGCATGATGGAAGAGAAAATCTTCAGCCATCTGCCCGATCACGAATTGGTGGAGACCAACCTGGCGTTCCGCAACCAGGGCGAAGGTACCTTCGCCCTGGCCCCCCACTGGCAACTGGCCTCCACCCAGAGTGGACGCGGCCTGATCATGGCCGATCTGGATCTGGATGGAGACCTGGACATTGTGATCAACAATATGCGCGGCCCTGCCCAACTGTATGAGAATCGCCTGTGTACAGGCAACAGCCTGGAACTTGATCTGCGCTGGCCCGCTTCGCGCAATACCCATGCCATCGGCACGGCGGTGGAAGCCATGACCGGTGCGGGTCCGGTTACCCGCCACGTGCATGTTGCGGATGGCTATCTTTCCGGCGAGGCGTCCCGCCTCCATCTGGGATTGGGCGCGGCAGGGTCCCACAAGCTGCAAATTACCTGGCCGGACGGCAAGCAAACCTGGGTTCTGGTACCCCAAGTCAACGGCCTGATTACCCTTACCCGCCAGGAATAGCCGGGGATTCCCGGTCACCAACAAGCCGATGGGGCCTGTCAGAGCATGGACACGCCATCCACCCTGTTGTCATCAAACATGGTCTCGCGGGGTGACTGGGCATCCAGGCGTTCCCGGTCCCGGTCCGGACTCTGGTAATAGCGAACCCACTCCTGGGGCGCATTGATGTCCTGTCCCCCGTGGCGCGTGATGCGGGGGCGCACATTCAGGAGGACCGGCGTATTGATGCTGGCACCGGTCACCACCGCCTGCCCCTTCGACAGATTGGGCAATTCCTGCAGCAGATCACGCCCCACGCTTTCGACCGATTCCGCAATCCGGGCCTGATCCGTGGGATTGATGATGCGCATGATGCACTGGGTCATGCACTGGCTCAGAACGTCACTGTCCAGCCGGCCGGGACGCTGGCTGATGAGGCCGATGCTGACCCCGAACTTGCGGCCCTCGCTCAAAATGGTCTTGAGCACACGCGAGGTGACGACGGGATTGTTCGCCGGGCTGAAGTTGTGGGCTTCCTCCAGCAGGCAGAAGATGGGATAGTTGAGAAAATCCTTGTCACCGGTGCTGGCCTGGCTCTTGACCGTAGCCTTCCGGGCATCGTAGGCACGGCGCAGAATAGTGGCCACGATGACCTGCTGGGACTGCGGTTCGATTTCGTTGATCTGCAGGACCGTACACTGTCCCGGCCGGAACAGATCCGGCAACTCCAGCTCCCGGTGATCATTGAATACGTCACTGCGGCCCAGGGTCGATTCCAGGCGCCATTCCAGGGCCTGCACCGTCCCCTGGTCACTGCCCCCATCCTCACTGTCACGGCTTCCCTGCACCGCCTGGATCAAATCATTGAGGGTATAGGCGCCCGTTGCGGCCTTGTCTCTCTGGACCTTGCGGTGGGCCTTGGACAGGTGATGCTGCATCTTCTCCGACAGGCTGGGCAGGAAATAGATCAGATCGGCCAGCGTCAGGCTGTCGATCCGCACCTTGACTTCGTCAGGATGCAGGATCCGGACCTGGGGCCGATAGCCATCCCGGTGAAACTGATCCAGGTTCATCATTTCCTGCAGCGTGTCGTATTCGCCGTGCGGGTCCACCACCAGGGCGGCCGCCCGGTTCTTGGGACTCATGAGTTCTTCCAGCAAGACTCCGGCCAGGTAGCTCTTGCCACTGCCGGTACTGGCAATAATGGCCAGATGGGTACTGGTAAACTGGGAGACATCCAGGACGATGGGCACATCCCGGCGGGGACGACTGATCAGATCCCCGACGTAGGCACTGCCTTCGGCATCCGCCGGCAGTGTGCTCAGCACCTCGATCAATTGCGCATTGGTGGCCAGATAGACCCGGGTGCCGCTGGAGGGGGCAATGCGGGGATTGATGAAATCCCGCAGCTGCCGGTCAAAACGCCCCATGATGGCCACCGTCAGGGCATACAGGTCGGTGCCGATGTCCGGTTCCGGTCCCGGCCCGAGGCCGCGAAATCCCAGGAGCTGGGCAATCCTGTCGGGAGACACACCCGGATTGGCCATAAACTCATCCGGCCACAGACGCACGGTTTCCCGCTGGGTCACGCGCCCGAAAATGACGGCGGATGCGGGATCATTGTTGGCGCGAAAGTATACAAACTCGCCGAACTTCGCCAGCTGTTCCGGATCCGGTGCAATCATCTTGAATTCGGAGGGGGTTTCCCCGGGCCCCTTCACGGTACCGATGAGAATGCCTTCGCGGTTCATCGCACGACTCCCACAATGGAACGCCAGGCCACGATGTTGTAGATGACGGCCAGGGCATCCCGGTGTCCCGGGAACGTCTCCTGCAGCCACTGCAACTGCTGCATGGCCAACTGTCCCACCAGAGGATGGCTGTGGGCCACCAGGGCGGTAAGATAGTCAATGGTGAGGCTGCCATCTCCGGCCAGATGAAACTGGCGAATCGCCTGGTCATCCAGGGGTCTGACTTCGGCATTGATCAGGGGGGCGTAGGGCGGTATGGTTTGGTGATAGGTGCCAGCCGTGTCCTGCCATCCAATCCCCATAATCTCCACCATGGTGAAGGAGGGCTGCATGTAGGTGGGCAGGGTCACTTCCCGGTCGTCAGCATCCAGCTGGCTGCGGTTGGGGGCACCAAAGTCCGGGTCCATAATATGGGTATTGAACACCAGGCCAATCACATGCCCCAGGTCTCCCCCGCGGTGATCTTCCAGGACGATGGCCAGAAACTGGCCAAACGAAAAGTCGCGGGACGAAGGTGTATGGGTATCCTCCATCTCCTTGAAAATGCGGCAAAGATACTCGATATGGGAATTGGTTTTGGCGATGCGGCCAATCGGGTGTGGCCGGACCGCATCCGGTACCAGGTCCATCTGCACCTGCCCTTATGCCCCGCCGGGAGCCTGGCGCGGGTTGTCTGTCCTCACCGTCCCCCCATGCCTGTCAAGGTGATCCCGCGCTGGAACCAGTTCTGGCCCAGCATATAGATCACCAGAACTGGCAACAAGGCTATCACGGATCCGGCCATCAGCAGATTCCATTGCGTATTGTATTGGCCCTGGAACGCACTGAGGCCTACCGGAATGGTCCGCATATGCATGGACGTGGTAACCACAAGCGGCCACAGGAACGAGTTCCAGGAACCCAGAAAGACAAAGATGGCCAGGGCAGCGAGGGCCGGACCGCTCAGGGGCAGGATGATCTGCCACCAGATGCGCAGGCTGGTGGCCCCATCGATGCGGGCCGCCTCATCCATCTCCATGGGCAAACCCCGAAAGAACTGGCGGAGCAGAAAGACGCTGAAAGCGGAAAAGGATGTCGGCAGGATCAGCGCGTTGAACGTGTCGTACCAGTTCAGCACCCGGGAGATGATGATGAAATTGGGAATCATCGTGACCTGGAAGGGAATCATCAGGGTGGCGAGGTACAGGAGAAAGAGGGGATCCCGGCCCCGGAAACGGAGACGGGAAAAGGCGAAGGCGGCCAGGGAAGACGAGCCAATCTGGATCAGGGTGGAACTCACGCTGACAAAGATGCTGTTGCCATAGAAGCGGCCAAAGGGCAGTGCGGTAAAGGCGTCCCTGTAGTTGGACCACGCCCAGACCGTGGGAATGAGCTGTGGCGGATACGTGAAGATTTCCCGCGGCAGCTTCAGGGAAGTGGAGAGCATCCACAGAAAGGGTACCAGCATAAACACACTGCCCATGAGCAACAGGAGATGCAGGTACCAGCGGGCCTTCGGCCCGGATTGGGTCCCGGGGGGCATGGCAGGCGGGGAGGACACGCGCTCAGTCCTCGGTTTCGTAGTGGACCCAGCGACTTTGCAGGCGCGTCTGGGTGAAGGTGATGGCGAAGATAAAGGCAAACAGCACCCAGGCTACCGTACTGGCCATCCCGAAACGCTGGTACTCGAAGGCGTTGACGTAGACGTAATACACAATGGTAGTGGTGGCCAGGGCAGGCCCGCCGCGGGTCATGACAAACGCCTCGTCAAACAGCTGGAAGGCCCCGATCATCTGGATAATCAACAGGAAAAAGGTCGTGGGGCTGACCATGGGCAGGGTGATGTAGCGAAACCGGCGCCATGACGTGGCGCCATCCACTTCGGCGGCGTCGTAGAGTTCCTGGGGAATGGCCTGCAGGCCCGCCAGGTAAATCACCATGGTAAACCCGACATTCTTCCACAGGGTCAGGATCACGACCGCCGGTTTGGCCCAGACGGGGTTGTTGAGCCAGTCGGGCGGCTGTACGCGGATCCCCGTCGCATCGTTGAATCCCCAGATGGCGGCACTGACGATGCCGAAGTCCTTGTTGAAGATCCACTGGAAGATGAGGGCCCCCGCCACGATGGTGGTCACGACCGGCATGAAATAGATGAGACGATAAAACGCATTGCCACGTACCGCCTGATTCAGGGCTACCGCCATCAACAGGCCTGCCAGCAGTTGCAGCGGCACGATCGTGACCGTGAAGTACAGGGTGTTGCCCAAGACCTGGAAGAAAATCGGATCGCGGGTCAACAGGTACAGGTAATTGGCGATGCCGACAAAGTCGGCCGGCGACAGCAAGGTCCAGTTGTAGAGGCTCAGGACCAGGGCCACAATGACCGGGACCAGGACAAAGAGCAGGAAGCCGGCCAGGCTGGGTATGAGGAACAGATACCCTTCCCACTGCTGATCCGCCCGGTATCGCCGCCAGCGGGAGGCGGGTGGCAGTGAGGAAACGGATGACGACACGGTGGCCCCGGGATCAAAAAGGCGGATGCCGGTGAATCCCGGCATCCGCCTGCAAACAATGCCGAAAGACTAGCGGGGGAACCCTTCGTCCGCGAGGTACTGGTCCACCCCTTCACAGATGGCCGCGGCCGCGTCGGCCGGAGTCATCTCACCGGTCCAGATGCGGTCAATGTGCGGCGACACCAGGTTGCCGTTCAGATAGCCCCATTCCGGGAAGTAGCCGAACCGCCCCACAGTGGCATTCAGCCCTTCCGTCAGGAACGCCTGGCGATTGGCCGGTGGCACATCCGGCTGGAGGAAGGCATCGGACTGTGCCGTCGACTGCAACGCCGGGAAAATTTCGCCCGAAGCGGTGTAAATGCGCTGGCCGCCATCCGTGCTCTGCAGCCACCGGAGGAAATTCCACGCCTCTTCCTTGTTGTCGCCTCCGGAACTCATGGTCCAGGCCGCGCCACCGGCGCTGGCCGCCCGGCGGCCACCTTCCGGAATCGGCACGACCGAAACGTCATAGTTCATTTCCGCGGCATTGAACGCACTGACGCGGCTGGCGTTCTGAATGATCATGGCGACCTGTCCTGCCTGGAAGACCGCGGCATCGCCGCCGGCCTGGCTCAGATTGGAACTGGTCATCGCCGCGTTGCTGGCCATCAGGTCTGCAAAGAACTGCAGGCCGGCCACGGCCTGGGGATCGGTCATGACGCACGTGGCAGGATTGCGGTAGTCATCCAGCAGGGCCCCGTTGTTCTGCAGGACCCAAAGCATGTACTTGCCGCCTTCCATGCCCAGGCCATAGCGGGACACCCGGCCACTGTCATCCACAACCTTCAGCTGATCGGCAGCCGTCCGGAGATCGTCCCAGGTCCAGGTATCATCCGGATAGGGCACCCCCACTTCGTCGAAGATATCCTTGTTGTAGTAGAGGACTTCCAGGCCAATGTCCCGCGGGAAACCGTACACGTCGCCGTTGTACTTGGCCGATTCGAGCAAGGCAGGCCAGTAGTCGTCCAGATTGTAACCGTCCCGCTCGATATAGGGTTGCAGGTTTTCCAGGACCCCCTCCGCAGCATATTGCGGAGTCGGCCACAGGAAGAGCACATCCGGAATGAGCACTTCATCCCCGCCGGCCCACAGCGCCTGCATCTTGGTGAAATAATCGCTCCAGGGCTCCGCCAGAATTTCGATCATGACATCCGGATTGGCGGCCATGTACTCATCGGCTACGGCCTGGTGCGTGGCAATCTCGGCGGGACTGCCCCACATGGCCCAGGTTACGACCGTCTGCTCCGGCGCCGTTGCCGCATCAGGAGGGGCGGCACATCCGGCCAGCCCGGCGGTCAATATGAAGAGCACCAACAAAAGGGTGATCGACAGAGTCTTGCGTATCTGCATGAAATTAGCTCCTTCTTCAGTTGACAGGGACGGGAGATGATGGGTGATCGCCTTTCATTATATACCAGATGCCCAAGCAGAGCAGGTACCATGCCGCCGGGCTCCCCCGGCATGGGCTGCGGGCAATCAAGATATGGCCGGTGGGTGTGGCGCAGCCCGGGTTGCGATGGCCGGCAATGTACCCCTGCGACCCGGATGCAAATCAGGGCATTGCGGCCCCCGGGTGTCCCCATCGCGCGATCCGGATGTCGCCTCGCGGCCGCGGAGATTGGGCAGACAAGCCCCTGCACCAGCCTTCTTGTCTCCCGATCTGTCCTCGGCGCCAAAGGCCAGTTGGCGCCAGACCGGGCATTCCCTGCCACCCCTTGGCCCAATGCCCGATGGGGCTTTGCGCGATACGTGTATTGCAAACTTGGGGGCAGAAGACGGATAGGGCAGACGGTGCGGTCAGGGAATACCGTCTGCACACCGTCCCCGGGAGTAGGCCGTGGGCAAACTCCCGGGGTAGCCATGTGCCCTATGCCAGACGGGTTTCGGCCATCTGCCGATCGGGGGACAATATCACTGCATGCTGTAGGTTACCTGCAAACCAACGGAGACCTCGATTTCCTGTGGCGAGCCGAAGTCGAACATGGAATCGTCATAGGGCGTGAAACCGTGCAGGGCGCAGGCGTCAAGGCTGGTCCTGACCTGGTTGTTGAAGGAACTGTTCAGGGGATACTCCAGCACGCCGGCAATACTCCCCAGATCCAGGCCGAAACCATCCGCCAAATCCTCAGCGGCCTGTTGGACCTGGGGTATAGCCTCACGCCGGGCCATAGAGAGGGCCTGGTTGCAATTCTCCTGGGACAGCGTGTAGCGAACGCCGTATCCTTCCAGATGCCGCACCACGTCGGACACTGTCTCTACGACTTCCTCCCCCAGCGCGCCCACTTCGTCCAATTCCAATTCCACGGATATGCGGGACGATTCGTATCTTGCGAAACTCGAGAACTCAATGGCGCTTTCGGCTATGCCCAATTCCGCCAGGTTTTCTATCACCTCCTGCCGGTCCTCGCTGCTTATCTGTTCGGGTCCAGACGGACCGTAATACATCTCCGGGAACATGATGACGTAGGCTTCGTCAGCAGGCACCTTCACGGAACCGACAGCCGATACCGTAAGACCGACCATGCCCTGATTGCTGGTGGACAGGGAGGCCAAGCCGATACTGGTAGTGTTACTCATGACCTCGCGGGATGAAGCCGGCAGCGCATCCGCCACGACAGGCACAGCCTTCTCGGCAAGTACAGGCGAAGGCGAAAGGGTCTTGAGCGCAGTTTCCCCGACGGGAGGCTCCATGGCCAGCGTCTGGGTCTTCTGGCTGTAGAAGAGGGTCAGGGCAACAACCACCAGCAGGAGGACTCCCGCCCACTTCAGATGCATGATTCTGTTCATTAACTTTCTCCTTGATCGACCCGGCACGGCTCATGTCAAGTCTGCGATCACACACCCTTGACAGGGAAGAACCCGTGGCAGGAAGCAATGACTCCTCACGTTGGTTGAGGTCTTCCCCACAACAAGCATAGCAGTTTGCGGCGGACAGGTAGCCCGATCATGGTGCATCCTCATGGATCGGCGGCAGGTTGATGCCCATGGGTTTGCCGGCGTCGGATCCGGTGCCTGCATGGCGCGGGCCGACCAGTGGCCAATTCCCGCAACAATCCTGACAGGACTGAACGGTGCACGGTTCCCTTTCCGACCTGATCCTCGCGCCGGGCGGCATGATGCCACAGCCCCGCCCCCAGAGCCATGATGTGTCGCATCATACGGGACAAGCCAGGCTCACGGCCGCCGGGGCAAGGCATGCTGTCCATGGGCAGGTGACCCTGTGGCGGCCAACCAGGATTCATCCTCCCGATGCGGTCCCGATCAGGGTCATCCTGTCCGGTTTGCGTGATTCAGCCTCCTTGCGGTCCCTCATTCTTAATCCAGAACGGATATAATGCGATGGCTGGACATGGACACGCCCATCGGGCATGTCTGGCGACAGAGGCGGGAATCCCTTGCGTGTAGGACGGCTTCCTGCGGGTTGAAGGAACAGTTGCGAGGATCTGCCCCGTGTCACATTCACCCTTTGCGGAAACGCGCCAGACATTCCAGACCAGTCAGGGCCAGTTTGCCTATTACCAGTTGCACGAACTGGAACGGCTGGGACTGGGCCGTGTGGATCATTTGCCCCTGTCCCTCCGCGTTTTGCTGGAGTCGGCCGTACGTCAATTCGACGGGTTCGGCGTCACGGAAGAACATGTCCGCCTGATTCTGAACTGGAGTCCGGAGACCGCAGGCAAGGTGGAAATCGCGTTCAAGCCCGGTCGCGTCCTCTTGCAGGACTTTACCGGCATGGCCAGTGCGGTGGATCTGGCCGCCTTGCGCAGCGCCATGCAAAGAATGGGCGGACAGCCGGTCAAGGTGAATCCGCAGGTGCCCGTGGATTTGGTGATCGATCACAGTGTCCAGGTGGATCAGTTTGGTTCCCGGTTTGCCCTCTTTTTCAATGCCGAGAAGGAATTTGAGCGGAATCGGGAACGCTACGAATTCCTGAAGTGGTCCCAGAATGCCTTCGACCATTTCCGGGTCGTGCCGCCGGCCACCGGCATTGTGCACCAGGTCAATCTGGAATACATTGCCCAGGGCGTCCTGACCGATCCGGGCAACGGCACGCCCGTGGCCTACCCCGACTCGCTGGTGGGAGCCGACAGCCACACGACCATGATCAATGGCCTCGGGGTCCTGGGCTGGGGCGTGGGCGGCATTGAAGCCGAAGCCGTCATGCTGGGACAACCCATTTACATGCTGCTGCCGGAAGTGGTGGGGGTGCGGCTGACGGGAGCCCTCTCCGAGGGCACGACCGCTACCGATCTCGTTTTGGCGGTTACGGAAGTCCTGCGGAACCATGGGGTCGTGGACAAGTTTGTGGAGTTCTGTGGTCCCAGTCTTTCGCTCCTCTCCCTGCCCGACCGGGCTACCCTGGCCAACATGGCGCCGGAATACGGGGCCACTATCGGCTTCTTCCCCACCGACGCCGAGACATTGCGGTACATGCACCTGACAGGCCGGTCTCCCGAGCAGGTGGAACTCGTGGAAGCCTATGCCAGGGCGGCCGGGCTGTTCCACACTGCCGACACGCCCGAACCCACGTTCACGGACGTCATCGAAATCGACATGTCCGCCATTCGGCCGGCGGTGGCGGGGCCGAAACGGCCCCAGGACCGCATAGATCTGGATCAGCTCCGCCAGGAGTGGACCGTCATGCTTACGGCGCCCACGGGCCCCAAGGGCATGAATGTGGAAGGGGAACAGGTGGCGGCGGCCATCCCGGTAGAGCATGAAGGGCAGGAATTCAACCTGAAACATGGTGACATTGTGCTGGCGGCCATAACCTCCTGCACCAACACCAGCAATCCTTCCGTGATGATCGGTGCCGGTCTGCTGGCCAGGAACGCGGTGGAGAAGGGACTGCGGACCAAGCCCTGGGTCAAGACCAGCCTCGCCCCCGGCAGCAAGGTGGTGACGCGTTACCTGGAAGCCAGCGGGCTGGCGCCTTATCTGGAGGCCCTGAATTTCTACACCGTGGGCTATGGCTGCACGACCTGCATTGGCAACAGTGGTCCCCTGCCGCCCCATATTGTGGAGGCGATCCACAAGGGCGATCTGGTGGTGTCCAGCGTACTCAGCGGCAACCGGAATTTCGAGGGCCGCATCAATGCCGACGTCAAGGCGAATTTCCTGGCCTCACCGCCCCTGGTTGTGGCCTTTGCCCTGGCCGGAACCGTCGACTTCGACATGGTCACCGATCCGCTGGGCCTGGATCCGGAAGGCAATCCGGTATTCCTGCAGGATATCTGGCCCACCCAGGCGGAGATACGGGATGCCATTACCCAGTCCCTGGACCCGGAAATGTTCCGGACCCAGTATGGCAATGTCTTCACCGGCAACGAGACCTGGAACGAGATTGCGGGCGCGCAGGGCGAAATCTATGCCTGGGATCCGTCCAGCACCTATGTGCATGAACCGCCCTTCTTCCAGAATCTGACGCCGGAGCCGCCCGCCCTGCAACCGATTCTGGGCGCGCATGTCCTCGCCATCATGCCGGATTCGACTACCACGGATCACATTTCCCCGGCTGGCTCCATCGCCCCGGGTACACCGGCAGCCCGGTATCTGGAAGGATTGGGCATTCCGCGCCCGGAATGGAATACCTATGGCACCCGCCGCGGCAACGACGAGGTCATGCTGCGCGGCACGTTTGCCAACGTGAGGGTCAAGAACCAGATGCTGGATGGCAAGGAAGGCGGGTACACGATTCACGTGCCGACCATGGAAGAACAGAGCATCTACGATGCCTCTGTTCGGTACAAGGCCTCTGATACACCCCTTATCGTGCTGGCCGGCAAGGCGTATGGCACCGGTTCCAGCCGGGACTGGGCCGCCAAGGGCACGCAACTGCTGGGCGTGAAGGCGGTCATTGCCGAGAGTTTTGAACGCATCCACCGCAGCAATCTGGTCGGGATGGGCGTCTTGCCTCTCCAATTCAAGGCAGGGGAAAACTGTGACACGCTGGGCCTGACTGGTCTGGAGACGTTTGACATTCTGGATATTGCGGACGACATGCAGCCGGGCCAGTCCTGCCGCGTCAGGGCGACTGCCGCCAACGGCACCGTAACCGAATTCAGCGTGGACAGCCGCGTGGATACCCCCGTGGAAGGCGAATACTACCGCCAGGGCGGCATACTCAACACCGTGCTGCGATCGTTCCTGGATGCGGACCCGGCCACAGCCTGATACCCTGGACCTGCCGTGCCCCCTGGAGGGGACGGCAGGTCCATTCAGGAGGCCTCTGCCAATACCACCGGGATGATCAGGGCCGGTTCATCGGCCTTGACCTCGTACCCCACCGCATCGGTCACGGGCACCTTGGTCCAGGTGGCGGGTTCGTACAGCATGACATGCAGCAGATACTGGCTGTCCGGCGCCAGCTGCACCGGGGCTTCCACATGGCTGAAGTCCATGATCACCGGTCCGCGGGGATCGGCTGCCGTCGGAAACGTGCCGGCCTGTTCGGTATGCGGTAACTTGACCCGTGTAC
This sequence comes from Caldilineaceae bacterium, assembly GCA_963664185.2. Classification (GTDB taxonomy): domain Bacteria; phylum Chloroflexota; class Anaerolineae; order Caldilineales; family Caldilineaceae; genus Bin34. The sequence goes on from CAXXOQ010000018.1 coordinate 30,386, forward strand.
CATCCGCCCGTTCTTCCACCAGCCAGACTATGTAACGGTAGGGGGCAGGCGGGACCTCCAGGATTTCCCAATACAGTGTCAGGGGCACGTCGCTGGTACGCCAGAGGCGTGCTCCCACTTCCAGGTGAGTCAGGCGCAGCGTCTCGCCGAAGGTAGCGCCAATCGCGGCCCCGGGCAGGTCGGGAACGGCCGCCAGCGGATTGGGATCTTCGGGCAGAAAGAGGAACAGGCTCAGGCTGGAATTCGGGTGATAGAAGCCCCATTCCCGGGCGGTGTGCATGTTCTCCCTTAACCAGGACAGCACTTCATGCCTGGGGTCTTCATAGGGCAGGGTGCGATCCTCCACCAGCCAGACCCGTGCATAGTCCGGGGTCAGGGCCTCCAGGCGGTCCGGGACGGTCACGAACCAGTTCTCCTGCTTCCGGATGTGCGGCAGGGCTTTCCAGTCGATATGCACACCCGCGTCCCGGGCTCTCTCCAGTTCCTCGATGGGGAAGTAGTAGCGAAACAGCCGCCAACTGTTGGGCCCCCGGAAGATCACCAGATCCCCTTCCCGCAAGGCATCTTCCAGATAGTCATCGCTCACGTGGGCGTAGTCCGGGGCCTTGGAAAACGGGGGAGCTTCATAGTAGCGGTAGGAACTGTAGAGGGTCCCCCCCAACAGCAGCAACCCACACACCACCGTGGCCCGGCGATGAAAACCCGCCAGCGCCGCCAACCCGGATGCCACCAGGATGATATAGACACCGGCCAGCTGGCCGTGGTGACGGGCCGCCATGTAGTTGGGCTGCAGCAGCGAGACCGCAAACAGGCCCACCACGGGAATGAGAAGAAAGGCACCCAGGTACCATCCTTGCTGCTTGCGTTGGGCGGGGGATCGCACCGCATACCAGATCCCGTAAACCACCAGTCCCTGGAACAGCAAATCCAGCCAGCCTATCTGCTCCATGCGGGTGCTCAGGCCGGTCCCGAAGGCATGGAAGATTTCCTGCAGAATGGCGAGTATCCCCATGGAGGGATAATTGGTACCTGCCCCCGGTTGCGACATGATGTACCGAAACACCAGGAAGACCAGGGCTCCCGTAAGGACCAGGAGGAAGGTCATCAGCTCCACGGCCAGCTTGCGATCCAGGCGGTGCAGGCGGACAAAGACAAACAGGCCATGGATGGGGATCATCATGATGGCATAGAAATGGGTGGCCAGGGCCAGGACCATACAGAACAGATACAGCACACACCAGCGTCTGGAGTGCCGGAATTTCCCTTGTGTCAAATCCCAGCTGTCCTGCCATTCCCAGAAGAACCAGAAAGCGGCCAGCGACGCCAGCATCCACAAGGCGTAGGGCCGGGCTTCCTGCCCATACCAGAGCACAAAGGGATTCAGGGCCGCCAGCCCGGTCGCCCAATACCCCGTATGGCGTGGCACCAGAGACTTGGCTTCCAGGAAACGGGCGAATCCGTAAACCGCCGGGACCAGGAGCGTGGCACACAGCAGGGACAGAAACCGCAATACGAATACACTGTCTCCTGCCAGGCGCAGGAGCAGACCCAGGAGCACGTAATAGGCAAAGGGATGCTGATCCCAGGTCAGTCTCTCCATCTCACCGTCCCACAGGGCCAGTTTGCCCCGCAGGAGATCCCCCCATGCCTGTTCCGACCGCTGCAGGCTGAGACTCTCATCCCACCACATGGGCTTGGCATCCAGATCAAAGACCAGACGGGTGAAAGCCAGCAGAATGCAGGCTACGACAAACCAGCGGGACCAGGTGATTTGGGATTGCCGCAATGCAGGCAGGAGTCGATTCATGGGCTGAAGCCATCCGCGTTGGAGTGATGCCATCTTGAGTTCTCTACGGAACCCACGGCCTGTACAGGCAGAACATTTTACTGCAGGAGCCAAACTTTCCCATGCCCCTGACGGTCTGGCTCAGGCGCCGTCTGCCAGACATCTCGGCTGCCGTTCTTCCAGACTTGGCTCGCTTTTGCCCACAGCATTCCCGTAAGCCAGGGCGAATTCTGCCGGTGACGGGGCTATGACCAGGAGCAAGGGAAGGTTGGGGGTAGACTGTCACAGCTGATACAACCTTGCCCTTGCTCCCAAGAGCAGGATTTCGGGGACGAGAAGCCGCAACGCCACCTGGGGCAGAGTCAGGGGTGGCATGTTACAGGTCGTGCCTGTAGTTTGGCGGTGCCGAGAAAGTTTCTGTCTCCGTGTCCAGCGCCCTACGCCAAGATGGCGGCGGCAGTGCGCTCCCCGGCGTGGTTGGATGTGGGTGCACAGATGCTCAGGAGGCTTTCCGGTGTGGACCGCCGCACCCCAGGCACGGGTACCCGTCAGGAAGGGACCTGCAATCCGGCAACGGCAGGCAAAGCCGAGGGATCACCTTACAGCTACTGCCGATGGATTGGTGTCTTGCTTGCCCTGATTGGCAACTTCTCAATTCCGTGCAGACGTATGGCAGCTAACCCTTGACTCCCGTGATCACGATGCCCTGAATGAAACGGGCCTGGGCGAGGTAGAACACGAGCAGTACCGGGATAAGGGCCACCATCGTCATGGCCATGGTTTCCGCCATGTACTGGGATTGCTGAGTCTCGAACAGGCGCAGACCAATCGCCACGGTATACTTGCGTGTTTCGTTAATGTAGATGAGCGGATACAGGAAGTTGTTCCAGTTCCAGGTGAAGGCCATGATGGCCAGCACTCCCAGGGCCGGTTTGGACAGGGGCATGAGAACCCGCGCGTAGATCATCAGCCAGCCGGCGCCATCAATGCGGGCCGCGTCGTCCAGTTCCAGATTGATGCTCATGAAAAACTGGCGCAGCAGGAATACATTGAAGGCGTTGGTCAGGAATTCCGGAATGATGAGAGGCCAGTACGTGTTGACCAGACCCAGGCGGCTCCAGAACACGTAAATGGGAATCATGGTGACTTGCTGGGGCAGCATCATGGTGGAAAGCAGTATCAGGAAAATCCACTCGCGTCCCCAGAACCGGATGCGGGCGAAGCCAAAGGCCACCAGCGAACTGGAGAGCAACAGGCCAAAGATGTTGACGACAGTCAGATACGTGGTATTGATATAGAACTGGGGAAAGTCAAGATAACGCCAGCCGTCAATGTAGTTCTGGTAATCGAACGTTTCCGGTATCCATTCAATGGGCACATTGTAGACCTGATGCTCGGGCTTGAATGACGTAGACAGCATCCACAGCAGCGGCGCGAGGAAGATCAACCCGCCCAGGGTCAGGACAATGTAAAGGAGCGTCTTGCCGGCAATCCGGCGGGCCCTAAGGCTGGTGCGTGACGGGAATGCCTGTGTCGCGGGAATGGAGGTGGCCGGAGCGCTAATTGTTGGTTTCCCCCTCGTAGTGCACCCAGGTGCTGGATGTGCGCACGACCAGAATCGCGAAAATGAATGTCACGCAGAAGAGACCCCAGGCGATGGCCGAGGCATAGCCAAACTGGAAATTCTGAAACCCTTCCCGATATAGCAGCAACACCAGGGTCAGGGTGGCGTTGTTGGGGCCTCCGGCCGTGAGGATCAGGGCCTGGGTAAAAACCTGGAACGAGGCAATGATACTGATCAGGACATTGAAATAGATCGTCGGTGTCAGCATGGGGATCGTAACGGCAAAGAATTTGCGTACGGATCCCGCACCGTCCAGATCCGCGGCCTCGTACAGGTGGGTGGGAATTCCCTGCAGACCGGCCAGATAGAGCAGCATGGCCCCTCCGGCGCCCCACAGGCCCATGAGAATGAAGCCGGGCACAGCCCACTCTTCCGAATAAAGCCACCGGGGTCCATCGTCAATGCCCATGAGTTCCAGTCCCTGGTTCAGCAGTCCAAACCGTGGGTTGAGCACGTAGCCCCACAGGACAGCGACCGCTACGCCCTGGACTACGGAAGGCAGATAGTACACCGTACGCCAGGCCCCCAGCGCCCGGACCTTCTGGTTCATGAGCACGGCAATGGTGAGGGCCAGTATGACATTGGCGGGCACCAGGACAAAGGTGTAATACGAGGTGACCCGCAGGGCCTTCCAGAACAGTTCGTCCTGAAACATGTCGCGCCAGTTCTGGAAACCCACAAACTCAAACCCGGTCAGAAAATCGGTTTTGAAGAAGCTGATGCCCATGGAGAAGACCATGGCCCCCGCGATCAGGAACACGAAATGGACCAGCCAGGGGGCGATGAACAGGAACCCGGCGAGGTTGTCCCGGGTTTGGATGCGCATGCGCGTGGCGGCGGTTTTGGAGGTGACGGCCATCAGGTTCGGAGAGGAAACGGCAGGGAGCAGGGGCAGGGCAGCTTGCCTGCCCCTGCGTGTTGACAGAGGGAAGCGGTCAGGACTGTTGCGCTTCCGTGATCTCTGCGGCGACGTCGATCAGGTATTCCGGACCCACATCTCCCACGATATAGACTTTCTCCAGGGCAGGTACCAGGAGTTCGCTGGCCGCGTTGGAGTTCTTGAACCAGAATGAATCCTCGGCGTAACCCCAGTCCAGAATTTCGGCGATGGTCTCCAGGCGCACGTCTTCCAGACTCGGACGCTGGGCCCGCATGTCGTCGATGAAGGAGGTGATCAGGGACTTGCGCACCGGAATGATGCCTTCCACCCCCACCACAACCTTGCGCTGGAAATGGGGACCGGCCACGTAATTCAGGACTTCCCAGGCTTCGTCCGGCACTTTGGACTGCTTGGTGATAGACCATGCATCAGAGGTGCCCAGAACCTTGCGAATGCCGGTGGGGCCCACAGGCACGTGGCGCATGTCCCAGCTGAAATTCTCACCCAGGGCACGGTCCGTATTGCCGGGATAGGTGCCGCTTTCGGCCATGGCCGTGAAACCGGGGTTCATCACGTTGTGGAACCACTGGTTTTCCACCTGCCCCGGCTGGGCAAATGTGTTGTCCACCCACATGCGATCCCAGGACCACTGCAGGCCTGCCTGTGATTCGGCGGTGTCCAGCGTGCAAACGAGACCGTACTTCTCGTCGACGACGCTGCCGCCGAACATGTCCACCCGGTACCAGAAACGATCCCAGTTCCAGGCCGGATACCAGGCGCCCCAGAAATCCTCGTTGCCCTGCGCCCGGGCCGCCTGGGTCAGCTGATCGGCGATCGAGGCGTAATCGTCGTGATTCCAGTCGCCGTCTGCCGGCGGCAGGTCAACTTCCAGTTCGGCAAACAGGTCCTTGTTGACCGTGACCGTCATCAGGTTGATGTATTTCGGCAGGCCAGCGCGGATGCCCAGGATTTCCAGGCCTGTCCACTGGAATTCGTTGAAGTCCGCCACGTCCGCGTCCGACATGAAGGCATCCACATAAGACTGCACATCCAGGATCAGATCGCGTTCCGTCCAGTTGAAGAAGATGTTGCCCCAGGCCTGGAAGATGTCAGGGGCCGTACCCGCTACCATCTGGGTCAGCAACAGATCGATCCAGCCTTCCGGGGCTGGCTCTACCTGGACCTGGATGTCCGGAAACTCTTCGCGGAAATCCGTGCCGAGCGTGTCTTCATACCCGCTGATGTTGGCACCGGCGCGGGACATGAAACGCACAACCGTGGCGTCGTCCATGGCTTCTCCAGCCTCACCGCCGGCCGGTGCGGGAGCCGCACAGGCCGCCAGTGCCAAGCCGGCGCCCACAAGACCGGTAGTCTTCAGAAAATGTCTGCGTGAAAGTTTCATCACGATTCTCCTGTCCGTGTCTGAAAGATTGAATGGATATTGCCGGGCTCCTTGTCTTCACGCGGCTACCCGCCGAGCAGGCACGCAGCGCAGACATTAACTTGGGAGGAGCAGAACGCACATTATAATCGCACACCTGACAGAAAGTAAAGAATGGGGCCTGAAATTCGAGTCTCGCAGGTGCAACGTGACAGCCCAGTCCTGGCGCGGAGCCAGCCTATTGCTGATTGCCCGGAAAGTGCAAAGGTGTTTTACCTGAATTGCCTGGTTTGGGCGATGGAAGATCCTGAGACAAGCGATATAATCCTTGCGCGTCTGGGTAGAGTCGTCAAGCGTCTCTTTGCGGGGCTTAGGTCCTGACCCCAGTCGCTTTTGGGTTGGGACTTTCACTGTACCCCCTTGTTGCCGCGCCGAATCAGGTACACCTGCCATGATGGCAACACTTCCCCTTGCGTCCTCGCAGGGCTTTCGTATGGCCGGGTACCCTTGCGCGTTTGCCGCGTCCGAATCCGCTCACCACTGACTGGCCCCTGACGCAGAGCCGCAGGTGGTGGAGCTTGGCCGATGTGGATATATCGTGCTTTCCTGTGGGCCATGCACCAACAGAGAGCCTCAAGGCAGAAGGCAGGGCATGGGTTCCATGGGCTTCTGCCAGAGCCATGCACTTACGGCTGTATCAGGCTACCTTGCGGTACACATTCCGGATGTTGGGCAACCGTTCAATCTGGGACATGATGCGCGACAGCTGCCGGACATCCCGGATTTCCAGTTCCACCTGCACCCTGGCGATATGTTCCCGGGCATCGACCCGGGCATCGGCGCGGCGCATATTGATCTTTTCATCGGCTACCACGCCGGTGATGTCGCGCAACAGACCGGCCCGATCATACGCTTCCACCTCAATCTGTACGTTGTAGAAATTCTGGCTCTGTTCTTCATCCCACTGCATGGGGACAATACGGGCCGCCTCCAGCGGATTCTTCTGGCGGGACACGAGGTTGGGACAATCCATCTTGTGCATGGTGACTCCCTTGCCCCGGGTGATGTAACCCACCACTTTATCCCCCGGCAGCGGCTTGCAGCATCCCGCCGGCTGGGCATACAAACCGCTCTGACCCAAAATGGTTACCCCGGAAGTGGCGGTGGCCGCGGCCGGAGATTTCTGCCCGGCGGAAAGCAGATTCTCCAGTTCCTGCTCTTTCTTGTCCTGGCGCTCGCGATCCAGAATCTTCTGTACCAGGCTGTGGACACTGATGTCCGAATATCCGACCGCCGCCAGAAAATCATCCACCTCGTTGTAGTTGAACATCTGGGCAATTTCTTCAAAGCCGTACTTGACCGAATAACGTTTCAGTTCGCGATCCACCACAATGCGGCCGTGAGCCACGGACGATTCGCGGGCCTGGCGCCGGAAATAGGACATGACCTTGCTGCGTGCCCGTTGGGTACTGATGTAGCCTGCCTCCGGATTGAGCCAGTCACGGCTGGGACCACCTCGTTTGGCCGATATGATGGTTACCTGGTCGCCATTCTGCAGCTGGTAGTTCAGCTGCACAATGACACCGTTGACCTTGGCCCCACGGCACCGTTCCCCCAGTTCCGTGTGAATGTGGTAGGCGAAGTCCACCGGTGTCGCTCCCCGGGGGAGATCAATCACATCGCCCTGGGGCGTGAACACGTACACACGATCCTGGAAGACATCGGCCTGAATGCGCTGCAGGTATTCTTCGGCATCCGTATCATCCTGATTCCAGTCTATCAGGGCCCGCAGCAGCGCGATTTTTTCCGTCAGGTCCTGATTGGGGGAATTCCCCTTCAGGCCCTTTTCCTTGTATTCCCAGTGCGCCGCGACCCCCAATTCGGCCACTTCATCCATTTCCCGGGTCCGGATCTGGACCTCCATGGAATGACCGTCCGGGCCAATGACCGCCGTGTGCAAAGACTGGTACATGTTCTCCTTGGGACTGGCGATATAGTCGTCAAACTCGCCCGGAATAGGCCGCCAAATGCCATGAATCAGGCCCAGGGCCGCATAGCAATCCGTGACCGTCTGGGTAATCACGCGAAAGCCCTGAATATCGTAGATTTCGCTGAAGGGCACGCCCTTGCGCTCCATCTTCTTGTAGATGCTGTAGATGTGTTTGGGGCGTCCCACCACCTTGGCCCTGATCCCCGCCTCCTGCAGCCGGTCCTGGATCAGGGTCGCCGTTTTCTGCACCCAGTCTTCCCGGACCTGGCGTTTCTGGGCCATGGCCCGGGATATCTCGTCATAGACCTGACGGTCCAGATGCCGAAAGCTCAGATCCTCCAGCTCCCACTTGAACTGGCCAATCCCCAGACGATTGGCCAGCGGGGCAAAGATCTCCAGGGTTTCATGGGCGATGGTCTTGCGCTTGAGGGGTGGCTGGCCGTTCAGGGTCCGCATGTTATGGACGCGGTCGGCCAACTTGACAATCACGACCCGAATATCGTCCACCATGGCCACAAACATGCGGCGCAACGATTCGGCCTTGCGATGCGACTGTTCCTGGGCCTTGTATTGGCTGAGGGAATCAATGCGCTGCAGTTTGGTGACACCATGGACCAGGTTGGCGATGGTAGACGAGAAGTGGCGTTCCAGCACATCCAGGGAACAGTTGGAATCCTCCACCACGTCATGCAACAGGGCAGCACACAGCGTTTCCGCATCCATGTTCAGTTCACGCAGAATGTTGGCCACGGCCAGGGGATGCAGAATGTAGGGTTCGCCTGTCTTGCGGGATACCCCGTCATGAATGATATGGGCCAGCACGAACGCCCGCGTGATCAATCCCTTGTCCCCCTCCGGGATGGAATCGGGCAGGGACAGCATGAAGGTATTGAACGTATCCAGGACGAGCGGATCGAGCCGCAGGGGAAACGGGTCTTCCAGGATCTCGGGCGGAATGGGAACAGGGTGCGCCTGCTTGAGCCAGGTGCGCATGGCCAGGGAGAAAATCCGCGTGCCCTGGTACACGATCGACGGCATGTCCGATGCGGCATCGGGAGCGGATTCGACCTGGAACTGATAGGTCTTGGCAATGGATTCCTGGCGTACAAGCGGTTTTTCGGCTGCGGATGCAGGAGCCAAAATGGCTTGCCCGTTCTGCTGCGGTGGCAATGCACCTGGATCTGCAGTGGCCATGAAGCACCGGTTCCTTAGAAATGTGACTGCAAAGTCTAAGTCAGGACCACGTCCATGAAATGGGAGGGGACAGATTGGTTCAGCGACATGAAGGAGATTCTCCTATCTCTAAGTATAGCCGACACGAAAATCCTGTTGCTGGCAGTTTGCGCATGCCCTGCTGCAGCGGGCATGGTCCTGGACATGTCCGGAGCCAAGCCCGGCGAAGGGCAATTGGCATGCCCGTAAACCGGTTCAGTCCACGGTTGCCTGTCCCATCCATTCGTGATGTACATAGTCCTGGATCTGTCTCGTGACGCGGGCCGGTGCGGTGAAGTCCATGTCAAACCACCTGATGTTCCGCCACCGCCGGAACCATGTGTACTGGTGACGTATGTACCTGTGCGTCTCGGTCTTGATGTGCTTCACCGCTTCCTCCCGCGTCCGATCCCCCTGCAGGTATGGGACCAGCTGCCGGTACCCCAAGGCCGAGAAAGCGGGCAGGGCAGCATCATACCCCGCCTTGAGCAGCGATTGCACTTCGGGAATCAATCCCTGCGCCATCATGTTGTCCACCCGGCTGTCAACCCGTTCATGCAGAAGTTGCCGGGAACAGGTCAGGCCGATACTGTACAGGGGCCATTCCGGTGCCCGTTGGCCTTCCAGCAGGGCCTTGGACTGGCCCGTCTTGATGAACACTTCCAGGGCCCGAATGATACGGCGTCCGTTACGGGCATCGATTGACTTGGCCGTGACAGGGTCAAGGGTAGCCAGACGGGCAAACAGCACATCCACCCCCTGTTCGGCCAGGACTGTCTCCAGTTCCTGGCGCAACGCAGGATCGGGCGCCACGGCGGGGATACGCAGATTCTCGCGAATCGCACGGATATACAGGGGCGTACCTCCCACCAGCACAGGCAAGCAGCCACGCCCCCGAATGTGGCGTATACAGTCCTGTGCCATGGCCTGGTATTCCGCCAGGGTCAGGGTTTCATCCGGATCGCAGATGTCGTAGAGATGGTGGGACACAGCGGTACGCTGCTGCAATGTGGGTTTGGCCGTACCCACATCCATATGGCGGTAGATTTGCCGGCTGTCCGCATTGACCACCTCCAGGGGCCATTGGGCCGCCAGACGCAATGCGATTTCGGTCTTGCCTATCCCGGTAGGCCCCAGCAGAATGAGTACAGGCCAGGTCTTGGCTTCCACTTGGACCTCAGGTGTCAGGCAGAGCCACGGGAATAGCGGGTTGCCAGGGGCCGGAAACTGAATCGGTGCTCGGGACAGGGACCCAACTCTTCCAGCGCCGCCGCATGTTGGCGGGTCAGATAGCCGCTGTTGGCTCCAAAGCCAAAGGCCGGAAAACGCTGGTCCATGTCTGCCATGCACTGATCCTTGTACACCTTGGCCAGAATGGAGGCAGCGGCAATGGACAGATGCCGCGAATCTCCCCTGACAAAACGAAACTGCTGCCGTGGTGCGGCCAGGCAGTCCAGGTCCAGGGGCCAGGCACGCACCCAATCCGCCAACACCACGTTCACGGGTTCGGGCAGGGCCCGAATCGCCCGTTCCAATGCCAGTTGATTGGCCCGGTCAATGCCCAGTGCATCAATTTCCCGGGCGGACACGGTACCGAATGCGAAATTCCGGACCCGCTGCTGCAGCTCGTGGGCGAGTTGCTCCCGCTGCGCCCTGGAAAGCCGTTTGCTGTCATCCACTTGACGCCAGAAATCCGTGAGGCGCAGGTCCGGAGGGAGAATGGCCGCCGCCGCGACCAAGGGACCGGCAAGGGCACCGCGTCCCGTTTCGTCCGCCCCCGCCACCAGTTGGCCCATGCGCCAAAATTTTCTTTCCCAGTGCAAACCTGGACCGCGGTCTTCCTTCCCGTCCACCGGATCCCAAACTGTTACAGACCCAAGTTCCAAACCTATTTCTTCCGCGTAATGACCCTTTCCTTCAGTCGTGCCGACTTGCCCTGGCGTTCGCGCAGATAATACAGTTGGGCCCGCCGCACCTTGGACTTGCGCAACACTTCCACTTCCACGACATTGGTACTGTGCAACAGGTAGGTACGTTCGACGGCCACACCATGGGCCGCCACCCGGCGTACCGTATAGGTGGCTCCGGCCGAGGTGCCACCGCGGCGCGCAATCACATCGCCCTCAAACCTTTGCACGCGCTCCGAGCGACCCTCGGTGATGCGCTGATGCACCCGCACTCTGTCACCTATGTCGATTTGGGGGGTCTTTTCCGTGACCGGAGGCTGCAGTGAATCCAAAAGTGCTTGGTACATGATACGAATTGTCCTTGGACAGTCAGGCATGACGTGACAGAGATAGAGATAGTAGCATAGGCAGGAGGGTTTTCAATAACTGCGATCCCCATGAAATTCTCCCCCAGGACTTGCCCTGTGGGGCCGCGCAAACATGCCATCTGCTGCGGCCTTTCCGGGGCGGGTCGCTACCCATCGGCCAGGGACAGCATTGCGGCAGGGCGCATTGGCGCGCCCGGGAGGCCCTTGCCCGAAGCCGGTTGTCTTTTGCGGCCTGGCCCCTGCGTCAGGCCGCGGCAGGAGGGTCAAAGCCATGTTCCCGCAACAGCTGACGTTCACGATCACTCAGTTGGGCTTGCGCCAGCAAGTCCGGTCGCCGCGCTGCCGTGCGCAGAAGCGACTGCTCCCGGCGCCACTGCGCCACGTTGGCATGGTGGCCACTCACCAGAATCCCGGGGATGGTCATACCCCGGAATTCCGGGGGACGCGTATAGTGGGGGCCTTCCAGCAAATGGTCCATGTCCCGGGTATGACTGTCCATGCGGACACTGTCGGCGAAGCCCAATACACCCGGCAGCAGGCGGCTGACCGCTTCTATGACCACCATGGCGGGCACTTCGCCGCCCCCCAACACATAGTCGCCAATGCTGATTTCATCCGTAACCAGACATTGGCGGACACGCTCATCCACGCCTTCATACCGCCCGCACAGCAAAGCCAGGCGCGAATGCTGACACAATTCCTCCGCGACGCCCTGGGTCAAGGGACGGCCCTGCGGCGTCAGCAGGATGATGGGACAGGGAGATGCCATGGTGGCTGGGAGCTGGGGGCCCGCGGCAAAATCCAGTACCTGCTCTACCGCAGCAAAGATGGGTTCCGGCTTGAGAATCATGCCCCCGCCACCACCATAGGGAGTGTCATCACATACGCGATGGCGGTCGGTGGCGAAGTCGCGAATGTTGTGCAGTGCCACCTGGATCAGTCCCTCTTCCAGGGCCCGGTTGAGTATACTTGCGGCAAGGAATCCCGAAAAGATGCCCGGAAACAGCGTAAAGACGTCAAAGCGCAAACCATCCCTCGTTCCATCCATGTTGTTGCCTCCTGAAACCCTGAACTGATTTTACCCTGTCAATGAAGCCCAGGTCTGAAGCGGCAGGCATACCCAGACGCTTGGCCCAGGCGTTGCGATCGTTCTCCCACTGGATGTACCGGATCGGGCGCAACACCGTGGGCGGCGCCATCCGGAAGCGTCCCGGGTCTGCAAGTCCAATCCCTTCCCTGCGGGATCTTCCGCGCAACGTCATTGCGGCCCTGCCCCGAATATGGTCCAGGATTTCCGCATTCCGGATGACGCCGGATACGGGGCCGTCCTCGCTGTACCCCTATGTGGTGCCTGCCATCCTGGTCATTCTCAGCATAGTCGCCCTGCTGGGTTTCTGGCGCTTCCCTCCAGGGTCTTCGGCCACACAGCCCAGGGCTGGCACCCCGGATGACTTCATTGCAACCCCGGAAACAGGGAACCAAAGGGCAGGAACACCGGTATTTGCGGCGCAGGCTCCAGACGTGACGCCACTGTTTCTGCCCACCGCCACCCTGACTCCTACCCTGACTCCATCTCCTACCCCAACGCCTACGCCCACACCCACTTTCACTTTCACACCGACATCCACTTTCACACCGACGCCTACGCTGACCCCCACCTTCACACCGACACCTACCGCTACGCCCACCTTTACGCTCACGCCCACGCCTACCTACACCCCTACGCCCACGTTGACGCCGACGCCTACCCTGACCCCCACACCCACACCCATCGTATATCCCTACCGCAGCCATGCATGGGCCACTTTCCCCCCAAGTCAGGGAGATCACCTGTGGATCAACAATGGGCTGCTCCTGGGACATCCGGCGTTCCGCTATGAACGCACCTTCAGCTATGGCACCGATCAGGATGGCCGATATATCCTGCACAACGGGATCGATTTGCGGAGTGCGACGGGAGACCTGGTGCGGGCCAGCGTAAACGGCCAGGTCGTCTTTGCCGGCTGGGACACCCAGAATCAGCTGGCCTACCCGCGGGAGGGTTCCTTTTATGGGAACGCGGTCGTCATCAGGCTGGATCGCAAGCTCCCGATGCCAGGAGGTGACCAGGATGTGTATCTGCTGTTTGGGCATCTGCAGGACGTGTATGTCCAAACCGGCACCATCGTCACCGAAACCGAAGTTGTGGGCACCGTAGGGCAAACGGGACTCGCCATTGGTCCCCACATGCATATGGAAGTCCGGGTGGGGGCCAACCGCTATGAAAACGCGGTCAACCCCCTCTTGTGGATCAAGCCGGCACCGGGAACCGGCATTCTGGCCGTCCGCCTGGTTTCCGCCGATGGACGCATATGGGAAGGAGCGTACCTGTATCTGGATGCACCCGATTCCCGCCTGCCGTTTCGCACGCAGAACTACAAGGTGGAGAGCGGCATCCAATATGACCCCTATTGGGGAGAAACCACCGTGGTATCCAATTTGCCCCCTGGCATCTACGCGCTGCGGACCTCCCTGCATGGTGAGCGGCTCACGACACAGGTGACCATTGAAGCCGGCAAAACCACCTTTGTCACCATGGTCAGCCAGCAATGACGCCGTCAATGGCGGAAGTGGCGCGTACCGGTAAACACCATGCTGAGTCCCAGATCGTCTGCTGCCTGAATCACCTTCCGGTCCCGCATGGAACCACCAGGTTGCACCACAGCGCAGATGCCGGCCCGGGCCGCTTCCTCAATGCCATCGGGGAACGGGAAAAAGGCATCGGACGCCAATACGGCCCCCTGGGCCCGGTCACCGGCCTTGCGGCTGGCCAGGTGCACCGAATCCAGGCGACTCATCTGTCCGGCCCCGATGCCCACCGTGCCGGTGCCCTGCACCAGGACAATGGCATTGCTCTTGACAAACCGCGCCACGTTCCAGGCGAAGGCCATGGATTCCAGCTCCTGGGCGGAAGGCTGGCGCTGCGTCACACAGGTCCATTGGGCCGGATCCAGATCATCCGTGCCGGCGTCCTGATCCTGTACCAGCACACCGCCCAGGACACTCTGCAGGCGATACGGACTGTCCTGTGCCGGGCAGGACTGCAGGATCCGGATATTCTTCTTCTTCCGGAGCTGGGCCAGGGCTTGGGGCGCGAAGTCCGGTGCGACGATGACTTCCACAAACAGTTTTGTCATGCTCGCCGCGGTTTCGGCGTCCAGAATCCGGTTGCAGGAGACAATGCTGCCGAAGGCGCTGACGGGATCACTGCTGAGGGCATCCGTATAGGCCTGACACAAGTTGGCCGCCGACGCAATGCCACAGGGATTGCCGTGCTTGACGATCGAGACCGTAGGTTCCGCAAACGCATGCGCCGCCCGCCAGCTGCCATCCAAATCCAGCCAGTTGTTGAAGCTCATGGGCTTGCCATGCAGTTGCCGGAAGGGCAGGCCCTCCCCGGCAGGACCGTAGAACCCGCCCCGCTGATGCGGGTTTTCTCCGTACCGGCAAGCTTCCAGCCGTGCCAGGTCCAGCGTCATGCGCTCGGGCAAGCCCGTGTCGGATGCCGGTGTCTGGCGCGCCAGGTACGCCGCGATGGCCGTATCGTACGCTACCGTCCGCCGAAAGGCCTTGATCGCCAGTTGCCGCCGCAGTTCCGGGTCGCCATGGTCCGACGCCACCCGGTCATAGTCCGCAGGATCCACGACGACGACGACATGCTCGTGATTCTTGGCCGCGGCCCGCATGAGGGCCACACCGCCAATGTCGATCTGTTCCAGGGCCTCTGCCAGGCCCGTGTCGGACTGGGCCACCGTCTCTTCAAAGGGATACAGATTGACCACCACCATATCGATCTGGCCAATGCCGCGCGTTGCCAACTCCTGCTCGTGTGCGGGGGTCCGCAGGGACAGTATGCCGCCATGAATCTGGGGCTGCAGTGTCTTGACCCGGCCCCCCAGCATCTCGGGCAAGGCCCCCAGGGCATCGATGGGCGTCACCGCCAGCCCCGCGGCCTGCAGGACGGCGGCGGTACCGCCGCTGGCAATGAATTCCGTCGTCTGGTCCGCCAGGGCATGACAGAAATCCACAATTCCGGTCTTGTCGGCTACAGACACCAATATACGCAACTTGGACATGCTGGCTCCTACTTGCAATTGCACCCGGCGTGCCTGTCCGCAACGCCTGCCAGCACGATTGTAGCCACAGATTCCTGTCCCTTCCACTTTTTTCCACAGGCCGCCAGAGGCATCATGGGGGAAGCGGTCCGGATTGCCCTGTCTGCACCGATTCTTGACTCCCTGCCGGACGAAGCGTACACTGTCAGCCAATGACTGTGACGAAGACGAGTAGGCCGGGGACCGCGTTCCCAGAGAGTCCGGAAACGCTGAAATCCCGACATCGCCACCTGGCCGAAAATCCCTTTCGAGTCGCGGCCCCAAACAGGGCAACCTGCAGTAGGCGCCGCCGGTGTTGTGTCCCGTTATCGGCACGCCCTGCCCATCGTGGCGGGGAACAGAGGTGCCTGGTCCTGTACCGGGAACTGGGGTGGTAGCGCGGTTCTTGGCCGTCCCCTGCAGGGGACGGTTTTTTTGTGGCTTCAGCGAGGGAGAATGGCCATGGCAGACCAGAGGGAGAATGCCGGTTTCGCCCCGGTGGCATCCAGGATTGATTTTCCGGCCCAGGAAGAGGCGATCATGCAACTCTGGCAAGAGCGTTGCCTGCTGGAACGCACCCAGAGTGAGCGCCTGGACGGCAAGGACTATACCTTCTTTGAAGGTCCGCCCACCGCGAACGGCCCGCCCGGCATCCACCATGTCCTGGCCCGGGCCTTCAAGGACATGTTTCCCCGCTACCGCACCATGCAGGGCTATCGCGTACTGCGCAAGGGGGGCTGGGACACCCACGGCCTGCCGGTGGAAATCGAAGTGGAAAAGGTGCTGGGCCTGGGAGGCAAGCGGGAAATCGAAGAATACGGGATCGCCCGGTTCAATCAGCTTTGCCGGGGTTCCGTATCCGAATACATCGCGGACTGGGAAGCCATGTCGGAACGCATGGCCTTCCTGGTGGACATGCACGATCCCTATGTCACGTACCACAATGCGTACATCGAATCGCTGTGGTGGATTCTCAAGCAGCTCTGGGACAAGGATCTGCTGTATCAGGGCTTCAAGTCGGTGCCCTACTGCTCCCGGTGCGGTACCCCGCTCTCCAGCCATGAGCTTTCGCTGGGCTACCGGGAAAATACCGAAGATCCCAGTGTTTATGTAAAATTCAGGATGCAGGATGCCGACAATACGTACCTGCTGGCCTGGACCACGACCCCCTGGACCCTGCCGGGCAATGCGGCCCTGGCCGTAGGTACAGACCTGGATTATCTCAAGGTTCAGGACGTGTCGGGCGATGTGCTCCTGGTGGCCGCGGAGCTGGCGGAAGCCGTGCTCACCCCCGGCTACACCACCCTGGCGCACCTCAAGGGCCAGGACTTGCTGGGTATCGCCTATGAACCTCTCTACACGTTTTTGCCTACGGACAAGCGGTATGCCTATGTTCTGCCCGGAGACTTTGTCACCACGACGGAAGGCACCGGCATCGTGCACATCGCACCGGCCTTTGGCGCAGACGATCTGCAGGTGGGACAAGAGCATGATCTCCCGGTTCTCCAGACTGTCCAGCTGGACGGCTCCTTTCGCCCGGAGGTGACACCCTGGGCAGGACGCTATGTGAAAGAAGCGGATCCGGACATCACGGAAGACCTGCGCCAGCGCCATCTGCTTTACAAGTCCGGTACGTACCTGCACACCTATCCCTTCTGCTGGCGCTGTGATTCGCCCCTGCTCTATTACGCCAAGGAGACCTGGTACATTCGCACCAGCCAATGCAAGGACCGGCTGGTGGCGCTCAACCAGGAGATCCACTGGTATCCGGAACACATCCGGGACGGCCGGTTCGGCCACTGGCTGGAAAACAATGTGGACTGGGCCCTGGGCCGGGACCGCTTTTGGGGGACCCCGCTGCCCATCTGGCGCAGCGACGCTCCCGGCAGCACCTACACGGTCTGCGTCGGCAGCCTGGCGGAACTGGAAGAACTGTCAGGCCAGTCTCTCGGCGAACTGGACCTGCATCGTCCCCAGGTGGATGACATCACCTGGCCCGCGCCCGATGGCGGCACCATGCGGCGGATCACAGAGGTGGCGGATTGCTGGTTTGACAGCGGGGCCATGCCGGTCGCCCAGTGGCACTATCCCTTCGCGAATCAGGACATCTGGGAAACCCACAAGCAGGCAGACTACATCTGTGAAGCCATTGATCAGACCCGCGGCTGGTTCTACACGCTTCATGCCCTGAGCACCCTGCTGTTTGACCGGCCGGCCTTTACCCACGTCCTGTGCCTGGGCCATATTCTGGCCGAGGACGGCAGCAAGATGAGCAAGTCCCGGGGCAACGTCGTCAATCCGTGGGAGGTCATGGAGCGGTACGGTGCGGATGCCACGCGCTGGACCATGTACACGTCCGCGCCGCCGGGCAACAGCCGTCGCTTCAGTTTCAGCCTGGTGGAGGAAGTGGTGCGCAAGTTCCTCCACCGGCTCTGGAGCACCTACAGTTTCCACGTGACCTACGCCAATCTGGCGGCGTGGACTCCGGACAAGACGCCTGTCCGTCGGGACCACGAGCTGGACCGCTGGATCCTGTCCGAACTGCAGGCGCTGGTTATGGGGATCACGGAGGCCTACGAAACCTACGATGTACTGGGATGCACACGTCCCATCGTCCGTTTTGTGGAGCGCCTGTCCAACTGGTACGTAAGACTCAATCGGCGCCGCTTCTGGGACGGCGATGCCGCGGCCCTGGCTACGCTTCACGAAGTGCTGGTGACCCTGAGTCAACTGATTGCGCCAGCCACCCCCTTTGTCGCCGAAGCCCTGTACCAGAATCTGGTAGTGCGCCAGGATGCTGCAGCTTGCGACACGGTGCATCTGAGCCACTGGCCGGAAGCCGATGCCTCGTTACTGGACGAAGACCTGAATTCCCACATGACCCTGATCCAGCGCATCACCCGTTTGGGTCATGCCGCCCGGCAGGCCGCCGACCTCAAGGTGCGCCAGCCC